>NZ_CAXTJR010000009.1:0-102734 GCF_964244775.1 uncultured Microbacterium sp. | reverse complement strand
GAGGGTGCATTGCGGGGGTCGAGGGTGCATTGCGGGGGTCGAGGGTGCATTGCGGGGCGGGGTGGGGAGAGGCCGGCCGGCCTGTCGCCGCTCGTCGTTAGACTCGCCGGGTGACCCCGCGACCCTCCGACGACCTCGCGCCGGGGGGTCACCTCCCGTGGGACGACGAGCCGCCGCCCGACGACGAGTGGGCGCCGCCTCCGGACGATGGATGGATGCCTCCGCCACCCGAGCGCGCAGGCCAGGCCCCCGCAGCAAGGGTGGTCGTGCAGCCTCGGGCCGCGGCATCCCAGTACGCAACGCCGCTCGAGGCTCTGCGCACGGTCTTCGGGTACGACGCGTTCCGGGGCGACCAGGCCGCCGCCATCGACACGATCGTCGCGGGCGGCGACGCGATCGTGCTCATGCCCACCGGCGGCGGCAAGAGCCTGATCTACCAGGTGCCCGCGCTCGTGCGCGAAGGAACGGGCCTGGTCGTGAGCCCCCTGATCGCCCTCATGCACGACCAGGTCGACGCTCTGCGCGCCAACGGCGTGCGCGCGGCGTACCTCAACTCGACGCAGCGCCCCGACGAGCGGGCCGACGTCGAGCGCGCCTACCTCTCGGGCGAGCTCGACCTCATCTACGTCGCCCCCGAGCGGCTTTCGAGCGCGGCGACGCTCGCCCTCCTCAAGCGGGGCACGCTCAGCGTGATCGCGATCGACGAGGCGCATTGCGTGTCGCAGTGGGGCCACGACTTCCGCCCCGACTACCTCGCGCTGGGCGGTCTCGGCGACGACTTCCCCGGCGTCCCGCGGGTCGCCCTCACCGCGACGGCCACGGAGGCGACCCACAAGGAGATCGGCGAGCGGCTGCGGATGCCGCAGGCCCGCCATTTCGTCGCGAGCTTCGATCGCCCCAACATCCAGTACCGCATCGCGCCGAAGGCCGAGGCGCGGCAGCAGTTGCTCGCGTTCATCCAGTCGATGCGGTCGGTCACAGACACCGCTCCGGCCGGCATCGTCTACGCCCTGAGCCGCAAGAGCGTCGAGCAGACCGCCGAATTCCTCCGAGGCAAAGGCATCGACGCGCTGCCGTACCACGCGGGCCTCGACGCCTCGATGCGGGCCGCGCATCAGTCGCGGTTCCTGCGCGAAGACGGCGTCGTCATGGTCGCCACGATCGCGTTCGGCATGGGCATCGACAAGCCCGACGTCCGCTTCGTCGCCCACATCGACCTGCCCAAGTCGGTCGAGGGGTACTACCAGGAGACCGGCCGCGCCGGCCGCGACGGCGAGCCCTCGGTCGCGTGGATGGCCTACGGCCTCGGCGACGTCGTGCAGCAGCGCCGCATGATCGACCAGGGCGAGGGCGACCGCGCGCACCGCATCCGCCAGGGGCAGCACCTCGACGCGATGCTCGCCCTGTGCGAGACGACGGGATGCCGTCGCGTCGACCTGCTCGGATACTTCGGCCAGTCATCGAGCCCCTGCGGCAACTGCGACACGTGCCTCGAGCCGCCCGAGGTCTGGGACGGGCTGATCCCCGCGCAGAAGCTGCTGTCGACGATCGTGCGGCTCCAGCGCGAGCGCAATCAGTCGTTCGGCGCCGGCCAGCTCGTCGACATCCTGCGCGGCAACCGCACCGACCGCATCGTGCAGCAGCGCCACGACACGCTCGCGACGTTCGGCATCGGCGCCGACCTCAGCGAACCCGACTGGCGGAGCGTCATCCGTCAGCTCCTGGCCCGCGGTGTGGTGGTCGCCCGCGGCGAGTACGGCACCCTCGCGGTCGGTGAGGCCGGCGCCGGGGTGCTCTCGGGCGCGACCCCTGTGCCCCTCCGGCGTGACGTGCTGGGCCGCACGGGTGGCGGATCTTCGAGGGTGCGCAAGGCGGCAGCATCCGCGAATCTGGATGCTGCCGACCGCGGCCTCTTCGAAGCGCTCCGCGCGTGGCGTGCCGAGACTGCGCGCACCCAGGGGGTGCCCGCCTACATCGTGTTCGGCGACGCGACGCTGCGCGCGCTCGCCGAGGGCCGCCCCGCGTCGGTGCGCGACCTGGACGGGATCAGCGGCATCGGACAGAAGAAGCGCGAGGCCTACGGCGAAGCGGTCCTCGCGGTCATCGCCGGGCACTGACGCGCGGGGCAGTCGGCCCACCTCCTGCGATAGAAGCCACGCGCGTCCGGTTGCGGGGCGCACTGTCGAGGGGGCACAATCCGTGGCGGCCACGGGTCGCGGCGTCTTTGTGTGAAGCATCCATACACTTTCTCGTGATGTTGTGGGACTCCTACCATTGAGGGAACTTGCCCTTTCTCTGTGCGATGTGAGGATCCCCATGGCCGACGCCGTCGTTCGCTCCAAGAAGCCCGCCACCAGCAAGCGCACCCCCGCGGGCGGCGCGGCGCCCACGCCGCACACCGCCGCCGAGGCATCCGAACCGCGCATCCATGTCTCGCAGGTCACCGACTTGCTGCTCGGCACGTGGGGCGACACGCGTCGCGAGGCGCGCGAGATGATCAAAGACCCCGCGTTCTGGCGCGTCGACGGGCAGAGCATGGCCGAGCACCGCGAGCGCGTCCGCACGCAGCTGCACCTGCTCGTCGAGAACGGTGGCGTGCACCGCGCGTTTCCCACGGAGTACGGCGGCGCAGGTAACAACGGCGCCAACATCGCCGGGTTCGTCGAACTGGTCGCCGCCGACCCGAGCCTGCAGATCAAAGCGGGCGTGCAGTGGGGCCTGTTCGGCTCTGCCGTGCTGCAGCTGGGCACGAAGGAGCACCACGACAAGTGGCTGCCCGGCATCATGAACCTCGACATCCCCGGCGCGTTCGCGATGACCGAGACCGGACACGGATCGGATGTCGCGGCCGTCGGCACCACCGCGACCTACGACCTTGAGACCGAGGAGTTCGTCATCCACACGCCGTTCCGCGGCGCGTGGAAGGACTACCTGGGCAACGCCGCTCTGCACGGGATCGCGGCGACGGTGTTCGCCCAGCTGATCACGGGGGGCGTGAACCACGGCGTGCACTGCTTCTACGTGCCGCTGCGCGACGAGCACGGCGAGTTCCTCGACGGCATCGGCGGCGAGGACGACGGGCTCAAGGGCGGCCTGAACGGCATCGACAACGGCCGGCTGCACTTCGACCACGTCCGCGTGCCGCGGACCAACCTGCTCAACAAGTACGGCGACGTCGCGGCAGACGGCACCTACTCGAGCCACATCTCCAGCCCCGGCCGCCGGTTCTTCACGATGCTCGGCACCCTGGTGCAGGGTCGCGTTTCGCTCGACGGCTCGGCGGCGTGGGGTTCGGCCCTGGGCCTGTACATCGCGCTCACCTACGCGAACCAGCGCCGCCAGTTCGACTCCGGCGCAGGCACCGACGAGGTCGTGCTGCTGGACTACGGCAAGCACCAGCGCCGCCTTCTGCCCCGCCTGGCGACGACGTACGCGTCGATCTTCGCGCATGACGAGTTCCTCCAGAAGTTCGACGCCGTCTTCAGCGGGGCGGCCGACACCGATGCCGACCGCGAAGACCTCGAGACCCTCGCGGCCGCGCTCAAGCCCCTTTCGACCTGGCACGCCCTCGACACGCTCCAAGAGGCGCGCGAAGCGTGCGGCGGCGCGGGCTTCCTCGCCGAGAACCGCCTCGTCGGGCTGCGCTCCGACCTCGACGTGTACGCCACGTTCGAGGGCGACAACAACGTGCTCCTGCAGCTCGTCGGCAAGCGGCTCCTCGCCGACTACGGCAAGCAGTTCAAGGGCGCGGATGCGGCGACGCTCGCCAAGTACGCGGTCGGTCAGACTGCGGGCAAGCTCTTCCACGGCGCCGGCATGCGCAGGCTGGGCCAGACCGTCGGCGACCTCGGCTCGACCGCCCGCGCCGTCGAGCGTGGGCTTCGCGCCGACCAGCAGCACGAGCTGCTCGCCGGCCGCGTGCAGCAGATGGTGGCGGATGTCGCGGGGCGCCTGCGTCCGGCATCCGCACTCTCCAAGACCGAGGCGGCCGCCGTCTTCAACGCCAACCAGTCAGAGCTCATCGAGGCCGCTCGCGCGCACGGCGAGTTGCTGCAGTGGGAGGCGTTCACGGATGCTGTGAACTCGGTCGCCGACCCGGGTACGGCGCGCGTGCTGACCTGGCTGCGCGACCTGTTCGGGCTCAGCCTGATCGAGAAGCATCTGTCGTGGTACCTCATCAACGGCCGCCTGTCGACCCAGCGGGCGGCGGCGGTCTCGAGCTACATCGACCGGCTGTGCCTGCGCCTCCGGCCGCACGCGCAGGATCTCGTCGACGCTTTCGGCTACGCCCCCGAGCACGTGCGCGCTTCCATCGCCTCCGGCGCCGAGCGGGCCCGTCAGGACGAGGCGCGCGCGTACTTCGCCGCTCTCGAGGCCTCGGGCGAGGCCCCGATCTCGGAGAAGGTCGCGAACAAGCGGTAGCCCGGGCCCGCTCGCGGTCTGAGCGGGTGCTTCGCGGGTCGCCTTAGGCTTCGCGGGTCGCCTTAGGGTGGCGGGGTGAGCGACATCAGGATCGGCGACGACGGCATCGCGCGCTGCGGCTGGGCCGCCAGCGACCCCGAGTACTGCCGCTACCACGACGAGGAGTGGGGCACGCCCCTCCACGGCGATCGGCCGCTGTTCGAGAAGATGAGCCTCGAGGGGTTTCAGGCCGGGCTCTCGTGGATCACGATCCTGCGCAAGCGCCCGCGGTTCCGTGAGGTGTTCGCCGGCTTCGACCCGGCCGTGATCGCCGAGTTCGGGCCCGACGACATCGAGCGCTTGATGCAGGATGCCGGCATCATCCGCAATCGCGCCAAGATCGAGGCCACGATCTCCAACGCCCGTCTCATGCTCGATCTCGAGCCCGGCGAGCTCGACGCGTTCCTCTGGTCGTTCGCACCTGCGGCGCACCGGCCGCCGGCGACCTTTGCCGACGTGCCTGCGACCACGCCCGAATCCGAAGCGATGAGCAAGGCGCTGCGCGCGCGCGGCTTCCGGTTCGTCGGCCCGACGACGATGTACGCCCTGATGCAGTCCGGTGGCATGGTCGACGATCACGTCGCCGGATGCTGGCGCGCCCGCGCGGGGATCGAGTAGCGCGCAACGGATCGCTGTGCTCGAGCGGCGGGGGTCGGAGGGGTGCGCCAGACTGTCGG
This sequence comes from uncultured Microbacterium sp., assembly GCF_964244775.1. Lineage (NCBI taxonomy): Bacteria > Bacillati > Actinomycetota > Actinomycetes > Micrococcales > Microbacteriaceae > Microbacterium > uncultured Microbacterium sp. The sequence continues at coordinate 97,596 of NZ_CAXTJR010000009.1, read as the reverse complement.
CATGCCTGAAAGCGCAGCATCCGCTCACGTCGCCGACTCTCACGAGGTCATCCGCGTCGTGGGTGCGCGCGAGAACAACCTCAAGAACGTCGACGTCGAGATCCCCAAGCGCCGCCTCACGGTCTTCACCGGGGTGAGCGGATCGGGCAAATCATCGCTCGTGTTCGGCACGATCGCCAACGAGTCGCAGCGCCTGATCAACGAGACCTACCCCACGTTCGTGCAGCAGTTCATGGGGCAGCTCAGCCGCCCCGAGGTCGACGCGCTCGAGAACGTGAGCCCGGCGATCGTCGTCGATCAGGAACGGATGGGCGCGAACGCGCGCTCGACCGTGGGCACCGCGACCGATGCCCACGCCATGCTGCGCATGCTGTTCAGCCGGCTGGGCAGGCCCCACGTCGGCTCGCCGCAGGCCTTCTCGTTCAACGTGCCGTCGGTCAGCGGCGCCGGCGCGGTGACGCTGCAGAGCGGTAAGAAGCAGCGCCGCTCGTTCGAGATCACCGGGGGGATGTGCCCGCGCTGCGAGGGGCTCGGCGAAGCGAGCGACATCGACCTCGACGAGATCTTCGACCGCGAGAAGTCGCTCGCCGAAGGCGCGATCACCGTCCCCGGCTACAGCGTCGACGGCTGGATGGTGCGCGGCTTCACCGAGTCGGGCTTCGTCGATCCCGACAAGAAGATCAAGGACTACTCCGAGCACGAGCTCGCCGACTTCCTCTACAAGGAGCCGACGAAGGTCAAGATCCAGAACATCAACATGACCTACGAGGGGCTCATCCCCAAGCTCACCAAGTCGATGCTCCAGAAAGACCGCGACGCGCTTCAGCCGCACATCCGCGCATTCGTCGAGCGGGCGGTCAGGTTCACGGCCTGCCCGGCATGCGGGGGCACGAGACTCAACGACGGCGCGCGGTCGTCCAAGATCAAAGGAATCAGCATCGCGGATGCTGCGGCCATGCAGATCACCGATCTCGCGGCGTGGCTGCGCACGGTGGACGACGCCGAGGTCGCCCCGCTCATGGTGACGCTCCGGGACGTGATCGACTCGTTCGTCGACATCGGGCTCGGCTACCTCTCGCTGGATCGCTCGAGCGGCACGCTCTCGGGCGGCGAGTCGCAGCGCACGAAGATGATCCGGCACCTCGGCTCGGCGCTCACCGACATCAGCTACGTGTTCGACGAGCCCACCGCGGGCCTGCACCCGCACGACATCCAGCGCATGAACGCGCTCCTGCTGCTGCTGCGCGACAAGGGAAACACGGTGCTCGTCGTCGAGCACAAGCCGGAGGTCATCGAGATCGCCGACCACGTCGTCGACCTGGGGCCTGGGGCCGGCCGCGCAGGCGGCGAGATCCAGTACGAAGGGGATGTCGCGGGCCTGCGCGCCTCGGGAACACTCACGGGCCGTCACCTCGACCACCGGGCGAAGCTCAAAGATTCCACGCGCACGTCGAAGGCCGCACTCGAGATCCGCGGAGCCGCGCAGCACAACCTCAGGAACGTGGACGTCGACATCCCGCTCGGCGTCCTGGTGGTCGTCACCGGCGTCGCCGGGTCGGGCAAGTCCTCGCTCATCCACGGCAACCTGCCGGCGTTCGACGATGGGCATGAGAAGAGCGTCGTGATCGTCGACCAGGCGCCGATAAAGGGCAACCGTCGCAGCAGCCCCGCGACGTACACCGGCATCCTCGACACCGTCCGCACCGCCTTCGCCAAGGCGAACGGAGTGAAGCCCGCGCTGTTCAGCGCCAACTCCGAGGGCGCATGCCCCGCCTGCAAGGGGCTCGGCGTCATCATCACGACCCTCGGCTTCACCCAGACCGTCGAGACGCTGTGCGAGCTGTGCGACGGCAGCGGCTTCAGCGACGAAGTGCTGGAATACCTGCTCGACGGCAAGAACATCGCCGAGGTGCTCGCGATGTCGGCGGCTGAGGCATCCGAATTCTTCGCCGCATCCCACATCAAGGGCGCTGCCCAGACGACGCTGGCGCGCATGATCGACGTCGGCATCGGCTACATCACGCTCGGGCAAGCGCTCAACACCCTGTCCGGCGGTGAGCGCCAGCGCCTCAAGCTCGCGATCTCGATGGCGAAGAAGGGCGCGATCTATGTGCTCGACGAGCCCACGACCGGCCTGCACCTCGCCGACGTCGACAACATGCTCGGGATGCTCGACCGCCTGGTCGAGGCGGGCAACAGCGTCATCGTGATCGAGCATCATCAGGCCGTCATGGCCCACGCGGACTGGATCATCGACCTCGGTCCGGGCGCCGGGCACGACGGCGGGGCGATCGTGTTCGAGGGGACCCCGGCCGATCTGGTGGCGAAGGCGGACACCCTCACGGCGAAGCACCTGAAGAAGTACGTGGGGACTCCTTCGATGCGGTGATCGCGGCCCGCGTACTGCGTCGGTTCGGGCGATCTCGATACGCTCGCAAGCTCGCTACTCGATCACCGCGCGGGGCTCGCAAGCTCGCTACTCGATCACCGCCGGTGGACCGTGGGGATATGTGCCCATCCATACCATTCCGGTGCGCAGGTTAGTCTGAGAAGGCTCTCATCCGTCTCGCCCGCGGATCCTCTCCGACGACGACCACGAAAGCTCCTCCGTCATGAAGTCCTTCGCGTGGCTCCGTGCGCGCCCCAAGGCGCTCGCCTCGGCGGGAGTGGTGACCGTTTCCGCGCTCGCCGTCACGCTCATGGCGTTCGTCTATCAGGGGTTCCCGACCACCGAGGTCGATCTGAATGACGGCGGCGTGTGGGTGACGAAGAAGTCGAGCCTGCTCGTCGGGCACTTCAACCACGTCTCGCAGGTGCTGGACGGTGGCCTGCGCACCCCGTCGGATGAGTACGACGTCCTGCAGGCGGGCTCGACAGTGCTGGTGGTCGACGATTCCGCGAGCACCGTCACCACGGTCGACCCCGCGATGGTCGTGCTCACAGACTCCGCGCGCGTCCCCGGCGGCGCGAAGGTCGTGCTGGGCGGCTCGACGGTCGCGATCCTCGATCCCACGTCCGGTTCGCTCTGGGTCGTGCCGTCCGCGGCCATCGGCTCGTTCGCGGTCGAGGGCACCGATCCGACGCTGGAACTGGGTCCGGATGCGGTGGCCACCGTCGGCGTCGACGGCGTCGTGCACGCGCTGTCGGTGCAGTCGAGCGAACTCGTCTCGATCGGGCTGGACTCGACCGGTGAACCCGGCGATCCGTCGCGCCGCGGGATCGACCCCGTGCCGGCGGGCGCGAAGGTCGCGGTCACCGCTGTCGGCTCGGTCGGCGTCGCGCTCGTGAACGACACGGTCGTCACGTCGGACGGCACGAAGACCACGGTGGATGGCGCGACCGGCGCCGCGCTGCAGCAACCCTCCGCGGAGGGCGGCTCGGTCGCGGTGGCCACCGCATCGGCCCTCGTGCAGGTTCCGCTGGACGGTTCGGACCCGGCGGAGCAGCAGGCAGGAGCCGAGGGAACCGCCGCCGCGCCCGTCACGCTCGGCGGCTGCACCTATGCGGCGTGGTCGGGCTCGGCCAAGTTCCTCCGCGACTGCGCCGGCACGGACGACGACCTCGCCGCTGACGTTCCGGGTGCGGATCCGGCATCCGTCCTGCGTTTCCGGCAGAACCGCGAGGTGGTCGTCCTCAACGACATCGTCGGCGGAGCGGCATGGATGGCCAGCCAGAGCCTGCAGCGCGTCGACAACTGGAACGACATCACGCCGCCGCAGGGCGACACCCAGGAAGACCAGCAGACGACGGAGGAGACGGTCGAGACGACGCTCCCCGAGCGCACCGACGTCAACACGGTCCCGGTCGCGACCGATGACTCGTTCGGCGTCCGGCCGGGCCGCACCACGGTGCTGCCCGTGCTCGACAACGACAACGATGCCGACGGCGACGTGCTGACAGCATCCGTCGCCGGCGGCGATCCGCGACTGGGCGCGGTGCAGCCGATAAACAACGGCGCGGCGCTGCAGATCTCGGTGCCCGCCGATGCGACGGGCTCGGACGCGTTCGGCTACAAGGTCGACGACGGTCGGGGCGGCACGGCCACCGCGACCGTCCGCCTGTCCGTCCACGGGTGGGAGACCAACGCCCCGCCGACGCAGAAGCGCGTGACGACGGTGACGGTCGAGGCGGGCGGAACCGTCTCGTACAACGTGCTGCCCGACTGGATCGACCCCGACGGCGACGACGTGTTCCTCAAGGCGGTGACCCCCGCCGCGGGTGACGAGGCCGACTTCACCTCCGACGGTCGGATCACCTATCGCGCGATCGGTGGCACGCAGGGCCGCAAGGACGTCGCGATCATCGTCTCGGACGGCGACAAGGTCACCGAGGGGATCGTGCGCTTCGACGTGCGCCCCGTCGGCTCGACCGTGCCGGTGACCAACGCCGACCACGTCGTCGTGCGGGCGGGTCAGACGGCCACCGTCTCGCCGCTCGTCAACGACACCAGTTCGAGCGCCGAGCCGCTGCGCCTCACCCGCGTCGACGAGGTCGCGAACGCGACGATCGTGCCCGACTTCGCGAACAAGACCTTCTCGTTCCTGTCGAACAGCCCGGGGACCTACTACGTGCAGTACCTCGTCGCCGCGGGCGCGAACGCCGTTCCGGGGCTCGTCAGGGTCGACGTCCTCGACGGCAGCGAGACCGATCTTCCGCCGATCGCCGTCCGTGACGTGGCGCTGCTGCCCAGCGGCGGCGAGGTGCTCGTGAACGTGCTCGCCAACGACACCGATCCGGCAGGCGGCATCCTCGTCGTGCAGTCCGTGACCGTCGATGCGAAAGCGGGGGTCGCGGTGTCGGTGCTCAACCACGAGACGCTCCGCATCAGCGACCAGGCGGCGCTGGCCGCACAGGTGCGGATCTCGTACCGGATCTCGAATGGATCCCAGACCGCGGATGGCGAGGTCGTCGTGATTCCGGTGCCGGCGCCAGCGCAGCTGCGGCCGCCCGTCGCGAACGACGATCAGGCCGTCGTCAGAGCCGGTGACGTCGTCACGATCCCGGTGCTGGAGAACGACTACCACCCCAACGGCGACACGCTCCACGTCGCCCCCGACCTCGTGCCGCCGCTGGTCACCGCCGACAAGGGCGAGCTGTTCATCTCGCAGGACACGCTGCGCTTCCGTGCCTCCGACACCGCCGGCACCGTGTACGCGACGTACGAAGCGGTCGACAGCACCGGCCAGAAGGACGCGGGCTACGTCACGATCCAGGTGCTGCCCGTGAACGCCGACACCAACTCCGCCCCGCGCCCGCGCGACCTCGTCGCGCGTGCTCTGAGCGGGGCGAAGGTGCGCATCCCCGTGCCGCTGGACGGCATCGATGCCGACGGCGACTCAGTCGAGCTGGTCGGCCTCGCCTCCGCCCCGACGAAGGGCGCGATCTCCGACATCGGCTCGAACTACATCGAGTACGACGCGTTCGCCGGCTCCAGCGGCGTCGACCTCTTCACCTACCGCGTGCGCGACCGGCTCGGCAAAGAGGCGACCGCCACGGTGCGGGTGGGCATCGCTCCGCCCGAGGCCGCGAACCAGGCGCCGTATGCGGTGAAGGATGCTGTCGTCATGCGCCCCGATCGCTCGATCGCCGTGCCGGTGCTGCAGAACGACTCCGACCCCGACGGCGATGAGATCTCGCTCGTGAGCAATGGGCTGGTGCTGCCGGACGTGCCGGGCCTCTCCGCCACTGTCGAAGGCAACCGCGTCGTGGTGACCTCTCCCTCCACGCCGGTCGAGACGTCGCTCCAGTACACGATCCGCGACAGTCGTGGGGCGAAGGCGACCGCCGTGCTGCAGGTCACCGTGAAGGACGACGTGCCGCTCCTGCGGCCGATCGCCCGCGACGACACCGTGCGCGCCGCCGACATCGTCGACGCATCGGTCGATGTCAGCGTGCTCGCGAACGACGAAGATCCTGACGGCACGATCGGCGCGCTCACCGTCGCCGTCGCCGACCCGCAGGCGCGGGTGCTGCCGGACGGCATCGTGCGGATCCCGGTGACCGACCAGGGCCAGCTGATCACCTACACGATCACCGATCAGGACGGCCTGACGGCATCCGCGTTCATCCGCGTGCCCGCACTCTCGTCACTGCCCCCGACACTGACCTCGACGGAAGGCATCACCGTCAAGAGCGGTGAGACCGTCGACATCGCGCTCGCCGACCACGTCAAGGCCGCCGCCGGGGGCACGGTGATCGTCACCGAGGCCGCGAAGGTCTCGGCGGTGCACTCCAACGGGTCGTCGCTCGTGAAAGACCAGACCACGCTCGTGTACACGTCGGCGCAGGGATACTTCGGTCGCGACGCGATCACGTTCGAGGTCACCGACGGCACCGGGCCCGACGACCCGGCCGGGCACAAGGCCACGCTCACGCTCCCCATCACCGTGCTGCCCCCCTCGAACCAGCCGCCGACGTTCGTCAACGGACAGATGGATGTCTCGCCCGGCGAAGAAGCGACGACCCTCGACCTGCTCGCCCTGACGAGCGACCCCGATCCCGACGACCTTCCCGGCATGCGCTACTCGATCGTGGGCGGCGCGCCGTCCGGCATCTCGGCGTCCGTCGACGGGCAGCAGCTCCGCGTGAGCGCGGACTCGTCGACCCCGAAGGGGACGGCGGCGACGATCCAGCTGTCGATCACCGACGGTCAGACCCCACCGGTCGAAGGCTCCGTCACGGTGCGGGTGACAGCATCCACCCGTCCGCTCGCGACGGCCAACGACGACACCGTCTCCGAGGCGCCGCAGGGCAAGACCGTGAGCGTGCCGGTGCTCGCGAACGACTTCAACCCGTTCCCCGATACCCCGCTCAAGGTCGTCGCCGCGGTCGTGGAGACCGGGCAGGGCGCGCCTCCGGAGATCTCCGGAGGCAACGTCAACGTGACCCCGGACGCCGCGTTCTTCGGCACGATGGTCGTCCGCTACCGCGTGCAGGACGCCACCGCCGACCCGCAGCGCGAGGTGGAGGGACGCATCAGACTCACCGTGCAGGGCAAGCCGGAAGCCCCGGGAACCCCGACCGTCTCGAGCGTCCAGGACCGCACGGTGGTGATGTCGTGGAGCCCGCCGGCCAACAACGGCGCCGAGATCACCGGGTACACCGTGAAATCCGTCGCAGGCAACTACACCAAGGCGTGCGTGGCGACGACCTGCACGCTGGACGGGCTGACGAACAACGTCGAGTACAACTTCGTGGTCACCGCCACCAACCGGGTGGGTACGTCAGACCCGTCGCCGGCGTCGGCCACCGCGCGCCCCGACGCCCGGCCCGATACGCCCAACCCGCCTACGCTCGTGTTCGGCGACAAGAGCCTCCAGGTTGCGTGGACCACCCCGTCGACCCCCGGTTCGCCCGTCGAGTCGTACACGCTCGAGATCTCGCCCGCACCGCCGTCAGGCATCACCCAGAAGACCGGTGTGACCGGCAACTCGCTGGTATGGGAGGGGCTCGAGAACGGCGCTGCCTACCAGGTGCGCGTGCGCGCCCACAACCGTGCGCCCGAGCCCTCGAGCTGGAGCGGCTACTCGGCCACCACGGTGCCCGCCGGTCCGCCCGCGGCCGCGGGTGCCCCGACGACGACCCGACTCGCACCGGTCGGCTCGCAGGCGCAGATGCAGGTCGACTGGGTGGCGCCGAACTCCAATGGCGACGCGATCTCGAGCTACCGGCTCAATGTGATCCGCGGTGGGTCGGTCGTCAGGACGATCGGCGTCGCCGCCGGTCAGACCTCGCAGGCGGTCGTGGTGGATGCCAACACCACCGATTACACGTTCACCGTCGCAGCGTTCAACAAGGCCGGGTGGGGCGCCGACAGTGCACCCTCCGCTCCGAGGCGAGCCTTCGTCGCGCCCGGTCAGCCGGGCAACGTGCAGGCATCGACACCGGCCCCCAACGGCCGCATCGAGGTCAGCTACACCCCGGCAGCGGGCAACGGCGCGAACGCGGGCGAGGTGCAGTACGAGTACAACGTCGGCGGCGGCTGGCGGAGCGACTGGAACGGGACGACGATCACGAACGGGATCGCGCCGAACAACGTGTACACCGTCACAGTGCGCGCCTACACGCAGCTCGACGGCGTGCGATACGACGGCCCGGACTCGGCGCCGTCGGGAGCGGTCGAGCCGTACGGTGCGATCAACCAGCCCGGTGCGAGCGCAACTCGCAGCGGTGCGACAGCGATCCAGTTCAACTGGTCGGCCCCGACGCGCAACGGTCGCGACATCGTGAAGGTCGAGATCGCAATCGAAGGGATCAGCGGGCGCCACGAGGTCGCCGGCAGCGGCTCGGAGTCGTACGACTTCGGGTACAGCGCCACACGGACGATCACCGTGTGGGCGACGGATGCCGCCGGTCAGACCTCGTCGAACTCGGCGAACGCGACGACCAGCGCTCCACCGCAGCCCGTCGCGCTCACGCAGAAGGGACCCAGCCGATCTCCCGACGGCAACTGCGGCAACTCGTCGTGCGCATTCTTCCGCCTGCACGTCGAGAACTTCCCCGAGGGCGACTACGACCTCGCGTGCTCACACACGGGCGACGCTCGGTTCTCGGTGCAGAGGTACCACGTGCCCGCGAACGGTGACGTAGATCTTCGCTGCTACATGGGCTACCCCGGGTACGAGGCATGGATCACGATCGACGGCTGGTCCGGCGGCGACGCGCAGCACATGACGTGGTATTGATCCGACATCCCGAGAGCTCCCCTTCAGAACAGGACGTTTCCCGCATGACCATGACACCCGAGCAGGCAGCCTGGTTCCAGGGCACCTTTGCGCGCCTCGTCGACAACGTCGACAGAGCCGTGATGGGCAAGCGCGAGATCGTGAGCCTCGTGCTCTCCGCGATGCTGGCCGAGGGGCACGTGCTGCTCGAGGACGCACCGGGTACGGGCAAGACCAGCCTCGCCAAGGCGATCGCCGCGACCGTCCAGGGCACCAGCAACCGCATCCAGTTCACGCCCGACCTGCTGCCCTCCGACGTGACGGGCGTCACGATCTACGATCAGACCGCTCACCGGTTCGAGTTCCACCGCGGCCCGATCTTCGCGTCGATCGTGCTGGCCGACGAGATCAACCGCGCCTCGCCGAAGACGCAGTCCGCGCTGCTGGAGGTCATGGAGGAGTCGCGGGTCACCGTCGACGGCGTGACGCACGATGCCGGACGCCCGTTCCTCGTGATCGCGACGCAGAACCCGATCGAGCAGGCGGGAACCTACAAGCTCCCCGAGGCGCAACTGGACCGGTTCCTCGTGAAGACCTCGATCGGCTACCCCGACCTCGCTGTCGCCGAGCGGATCCTCGCCGGCGCCTCCGACCGCAACCCGTCGGCGAGTCTTCCCGCCCTCATCACGACCGGCGCGGTCGCCGACATGGCCGACCTCGCCGCCACGGTGCACGTCGAGTCGGCGGTGCTCCGCTACGTCGCCCAGCTCGCCGAAGCCACCCGCACCGACCCCGCGACCCGCGTGGGCGTATCGGTGCGCGGATCGCTCGCCATGGTGCGCATCGCGAAGGTGTGGGCGGCCGCTCAGGGACGCCACTTCGTGATCCCCGATGACGTGAAAGACCTCGCGACCTCGGTGTGGACCCACCGGCTCGTGCTCGACCCCGAGGCGGAGTTCTCGGGCACAACGTCGTCGACCGTGCTGAACCGCGTGCTCGAGACGGTCGCCGCACCGCAGGCGAGGTCCGCCGCCTGATGACCGACGAGGTGCTCTCGGCGACCCACGGGGGTCGCGAGGGCTGGCGCGATGTCGCCGGCCCTCTCGCCGAGCGCGCCCTGCACCGCACGCGCGCGGTGCTCAGCGTGGCGCGGCCGGTCACCTGGGTGCTGATCTTCGCCGCCGTCGTCTTGTGGATCGCCGGGCAGATGCTGGGCTGGTGGGAGCTCACCGTCGCCGCCCTCGTGATCACGATCGCGCTCCTGCTGTGCCTGCTGTTCCTGATCGGCCGCACGGCCTACGACATCTCGCTCGACCTCACCCGCACGCGCGTGGTGGTGGGGGAGCGGGCCGTGGGCGCGCTGACCCTGTCCAACCCAGGAACCCGCGCGATCCTGCCGTCGCGCGTGGTGCTGCCGGTCGGCTCGGGGCGCGGCACGTTCTCGGTGCGCCGGCTCGCCGCCGGCGACTCGGCCGAAGAGCTGTTCGCGATCCCCACCCAGCGCCGCGGGGTGCTGCAGGTCGGGCCGGTCAGCGTCGTCCGCGGCGATCCGCTCGGGCTGTTCGAGCGGGTGCATCGGCGTGACGAGCCCGTCGACCTGTTCGTGCATCCGCGCACGGTGCTCTTCGCGGGGCAGTCTCTCGGCTTCCTCCGCGATCTCGAGGGGCTGCCGGCGACCGACCTGTCGCCGGACGACGTGTCGTTCCACGCGCTGCGCGAATACCACCCGGGCGACGATCTGCGCCACGTGCACTGGAAGTCCACCGCCCGCACCGGCACCGTGATGGTGCGCCAATACGAAGAGACACGCCGCTCGCACTTCGTCATCGGCCTCTCACGGAGCCCCGCCGACTACCGCGACGACGCCGAGTTTGAACTCGCGATCTCGGCCGCCGGCTCACTCGGGCTGCGGGCTCTCCGCGATTCGCAGCGCGTCGAGGTGCGCGTGCAGGGCCGGTCGCTGCCGGCAGGCACCGGCAAGCAGTTCCTCGACTCGCTCGCGGCGCTCGAGCCGTCGCGGCCGCGCGAGGGGGGTGTCGTCGCGCTCGCGGGCGTGGTGTCGGCCACCCTCGCTCTCGCGAGCGTCGTCGTGCTCGTCTGCGGCAGCACGGTGGATGCTGCGCAGCTGCGCATCGCGTGCTCCCGCCTGCCCTACGGCGCCAGGGCGCTCGCCGTCGTCGCTCAGACCGGCGCCACTCCGTCGCTCCGGCGCATCGGCGAGGCCGACGTCCTGACGATCGGCGCCCTCGACCAGCTCGCCGGAGCGTTGCGGAAGGTGCTCGCATGAGCGCCCCTGCCGGTGCCCCCGCCTCCGTCCGAACCCGCGCTACCGTCCGGCCCGCCGAGGTATCCGTACTCACTCCCCGGCGCACCGCTCTCGATCTCGGGGCGACGGCCGTCCTCCTGTCGGTCGGCATCGCCGGCTTCTGGCCCACCTTCGGCGGACCCGGCTACCTGCTCGCCGCGCTCGGCGCGCTCGCGCTGGGCGTGGTCATCGCCTGGCTCGGCGCGCGGTTCCGCTGGGGCATCCTGATCGTGGCGGCCCTCACCGTCGCAACGTACTTCGTGTTCGGCGGTGCGCTGGCCCTCCCGCACACCGCGATCGCCGGGGTCATCCCCACGCTGGACACGGTGCAGCAGCTCGGCCTCGGTGTCGTCACGTCGTGGAAGCGCCTGCTCACGACGGTGGCGCCGGTCGCAGCATCCGATGGCCATCTGATCGTGCCGTTCCTGCTCACGCTCGTGGCCGCCGTGGTGACCGCGAGCCTCGCGCTGCGTCTGCGCAGCGCGGCGTGGGCACTCATCCCCGCCGCAGCGTACCTAGGCCTGCAGATCGCCCTCGGCACTCCGCAACCGGCCGTGCCCATCGTGCAGGGCATCGTCTTCGCGATCGCCGCACTCGTGTGGCTCGCCGTGCGACAGGCGTGGTCGTCGTCGGCGTGTGCGATCTCGCTGGGCTCATCGACGGGAGGGGGCGAGCCTGCGGCCAGCAGGGGAATGACCGCCCGGCGGGTCGTCGCCGGCGGCGCCATCCTCGTCGTGGCCGCGACCGCGGGATTCGCCGCGGCCGCAGTCGCCGCCCCCGCAGCTCCCCGCTACGTCCTGCGCGACGTCGTCATCCCACCGTTCGACATCAAGCAGTACGCGAGCCCGATGCAGGGGTTCCGGGCGTACGTCCGCGACGATGCATCCACGACGCTGTTCACGGTGTCGGGCCTGCCCGTCGGCGCACGCGTGCGCATCGCGACGATGGACGCCTACGACGGCACGGTCTACAACGTCTCGGATCAGGGCGCCGGTTCGTCGAGCGCGTTCACCCCGGTGCGCGCCAGCATGTCGGCGGACGCCACGGGCACCCCCGCCACGGTGCGCGTGGACATCGGGGCATACGACGCGGTGTGGATGCCGGAGGTCGGCGCCGTCACGAATGTGACGTTCGACGGTGCCCGCGCCGATGACCTCCGTCGCGGCGCGCACTACAACGAGTCGACCGAGACCGGCGTGGTGACCTCGACGCTGGAGAGCGGCGACGGCTACACGATGAGCGCGGTGCTGCCGGTGGTGCCCAGCGACACGAGCCTCGCCGACGCGCGGTTCGCGCCGGTGCGGATGCCCAAGCAGGAGGGCGTGCCGCAAGACTTCGCCGACATCGCCGCCAAGGCCGTCGCCGACGCGAACACCCCGATCGAGCAGGCGCGCGCGCTCGAGCAGATGCTGTCCGAGGGCGGGTACTTCAGCCACGGGCTGGAGGGCGAGGTGCTCTCGCGCGCCGGGCACGGCGCCGCTCGCATCACCACGCTGCTGGGTTCGGCCCAGATGGTCGGCGACGACGAGCAGTACGCGACCGCGATGGCGCTGCTCGCCGGCGAGCTGGGCATGCCGGCGCGCGTGGTCATGGGGTTCTACCCGGCCGAGGATCAGGCGCAGAATCCGGTGTTCGATGCCACGGGCGACGACCTCCACGCGTGGGTCGAGATCGCCTTCGATGGCGCGGGCTGGGTGCCGTTCGACCCGACGCCCCCCAAAGATCAGGTGCCGACCGACCAGACCACCAAGCCCCGAGCTGATCCCAAGCCGCAGGTCTTGCAGCCGCCCCCGCCGGAGCAGCAGCCGGCCGATCTTCCGCCCACCGTCCCCGACGAGCGGGCATCCGACGACCCGTCGCCGCTCGATCTCGGGCTGCTGCTGATGTGGATCGCGATCGGCGGCGGAGTGCTGCTCCTGCTCGCGCTGGTGGCGGCGCCCTTCATCGTCATCGGCTCGATCAAGGCCGCCCGCCGGCGCCGCAGGCGCGCCGCGGAGCGCGCGGCCGACCAGATCAGCGGCGGGTGGGATGAGCTGCGCGACCGTGCGGTCGATTACGGCACACCCGTGCGCCTGGGAGCCACGCACGTCGAGGATGCTGCGATCATCGCGACGGCGTTCGCCGAGCCGCGCGTGAGCACGCTCGCCCGTCGCGCCGATACCGAGGTGTTCGGGCCGGCGGAGCCGACAGCATCCGACGTCGACGAATTCTGGCGGCAGGTCGACGAGATCGTCGACGGCATGGGCGAGCGCGCGACGTTCCGCCGGCGGCTCGGCGCACGGCTCAGCCTGCGGTCGCTGCTGGCCGGCACGAGAGCCGGGCAGGTGCTCGGCGCGGTGCGGCCGAGGCGCCAGGCGCAGACCGACGCAGCGACCGGCTCGGCGGTACGCCAGGATGAGCAGCGAAGCGATGCGGCTGACAAGGACGGCGAGGAGCACCATGACTGACCGGCCCTCTCGTGCGCGCGCTGTGCCCACGGTCGTGCCGGCGCAGATCGGCCGCCGGGTCGGCGCCTATGCGATCGACCTCGGCATCGCGCTCGCGATCCCCGTGCTCTTCTCGCTCATCGGCTGGGTCGTGGTGCTCGCCTCGGGGTCGGGCGGGGCTCGCGGCGGGCTGCCGATCGCCCTCCTCGTCTGCTACGGCGTGGGGAGCCTCGTCAGCGTCGCGTGGCTGCTCGTCTACACGGCGATGCAGGGCGGCCGAGGCTCGATCGGACAGCGCGCACGCGGACTGATGCTGGCGGATGCCGCGACCGGCACGCGCATCGGATTCGGACGCGCACTGCTGCGCAACGTGGTGTGGGCGCTGGCCGCATCGATCATCGTCGGCTACTTCACGCCCCTGTTCGACTCATCGGCGCGTCGGCAGGGCTGGCACGACAAGGCGACGCGCACGGTCGTCGGCGACCGGAAGGCGACGGATGCCGCAGCCTCCGTGGCGCCCGCACCGCCTCCTCCGGCCGCCAACCCGTTCCTCCCCCCGCCCGCCGGTGCTCCGGCGACGCCGGTGACGGCTGTCGCGCCATCCGCTCCCGCCCGCACGGCCGGCTTCGCACCTCCCGCGTCGGCAGCGGCCCCCGCTCCTACTCCTGCGCTCCCCATCGCGGGGGGCCTCATCTCGCAGGTCCCGGGTGTGTCGGCACCGTCGGCCGCAGCATCCGAGGTCCGTGCGCCCGCGCCGTCTTCGGCCACACCAGCCCCTGCGCCTGCCCCTGCGGCGGCGCCGGCGAGTGACGACATCGACGCGACCCGTGCGGGCCGTTCGTCCGAGCCTGCGCTGCTCGCGGCCGCATGGGACGACGGGACGCGGTTCGCGGTGTACGGCCGGACGCTCTTCGGTCGGAACCCGGCCGCCGAGGACGGAGCGACCGCGGTCGCCGTGCGCGACGAGACGCTGTCGCTGTCGAAGACGCATTTCGAACTCGACGGCGACGCCACGGGGGCATGGGTGATCGATCGGCACTCGACTAACGGCACGGTGCTTCTGCGCGACGGCGAGCGCACGACGGTCGAGCCCGGCGCGCGCACGGCGCTGCGGGCAGGCGACCATCTCGAATTCGGCGACCGGAGCCTGACGATCGGGGGTGGCGCATGACCGATGCATTTCCCCCGATCACGGTCGCCTTCGGCGCGGCCACCGACACGGGGCTGCGCAGGCGGGTGAACCAGGACTCGCATCTGGCAGTCTCGCCCCTATTCCTCGTCGCGGACGGCATGGGCGGGCACCAGGCGGGCGAGGTCGCGAGCGCGACGGTGATCGAAGAGTTCGCTCTGCTCGCGGGGCGAACGAGTCTGAGCATCGACGACGTGCAGGCCGCACTCGTGCGCGCGCGCCGGCGTGTGGCCGAACTGCCGATGGGTGCGGGCGCCGGCGCGGGGACCACGCTCACCGGCGTCGTCATCGCAGACGTCGACGGCGACGGGTACTGGCTGACGATCAACCTGGGAGACTCGCGCACCTACCGCCTGAGCGAGGGCGAGTTCGAGCAGATCAGCGTCGATCACTCGGTCGTCCAAGAGCTCATCGACCGCGGCGAGCTCGACCCGGTCTCGGCCGCGATCGACTCGCGGCGCAACGTCATCACGCGCGCTATCGGGGCAGGCAGCGACGGCGAGCCCGACTACTGGCTGCTGCCCGCCGAGCAGGGCGACCGCATCCTGGTGTGCTCCGACGGCCTGTCCGGCGAGCTCGACCGGAACCGGATCCACGCGGTGCTGCGCGAGGAGCGCGACCCGCAGGCGGCGGCCACCCGGCTGGTGCACGAGGCCATGCTGCACGGCGGGCGCGACAACATCACCGCGCTCGTCGTCGATGCGGTGGTCGTCAGCGCCCGGACCCCGTGGTCGTTCGACGACGACACGGCGCCGGGCGCGGCATCCGACGACATCGACATCGACAGCGACACCCGGCCGCGCGCCGGGCACACGATCGGAGGTCGCTGATGGTGCGGTATTCCCCTGGCCCGATGCGCCTGATCGTCACCGATGACGGCGTGGCACTGCTCGGCGGAGACCTGCCCGCGGCGCTGGTCACGCGGATCTGGACGCAGGTCAGCGAGGGACGCGGCCTCGCCGCCGTCCTCGAGGCGCTCACCGGCGCGTTCGGCACGTCGCTCGCGGCCATCCCGCCGTTCGCCGTCGCCCTCGTCGAGGGCGGATCGGTGCGGCTCGCGGTGCGCGGGTCGCTCGCGGCGAGCATTGAGTCGGGCGTCGGCGCGGAATCGGTGAGCGTGGAATCGGTGAGCGGAGAAGGCGTCACGACCTGGACCGAGCGGGTCTTCGACGGCGTCGTCCGGGTCGAACTCGCCCCGACCGGCGGCTCGCCGGAACCGGCCGAGCTGCCCCTGCGCGACGGAGTAGTGCTCGCCTCCGCGGTGGAGTGGGTCGTGCGAGAGGGATCAGTGGATGCTGCGCCTCCGCCCGCGCGCGCGCCCGCTTCGCTCGCCGTGCCGCCGGCGCTCCCACCGGAGCCGGTCGAAGTGCCCGCCCCGGAACCGCGCGCCCCCGAACCGCCCGCCGCTCCGCCGGTGAACGAGACCGCAGGCCTGATCGACGCCGTTCCCGGCGCGGGCTCGCTCGACACGTGGCTTCCGCCGGAAGCGACGTACGCGCCGGCGGTGGAGGCCGATGCCGTCTCCTCGACGACCGGGTACGACCACCTGTGGGGCGAGACCGTGGTGCGCTCGGTCGAGGATGCGGCCGTGCGTCCGGATGACGCCGACGAGGCGGCGCCTGCCCCCGCTGACCCGGCGCCGGACGTGGATCTCGCCGGTGACCACGACGGCGAGACGATCTCGGTCGCGCAGGCGCGCGCGATGCGCGCCGCCAACCCCGACCCCGACTCCGCGCCTCTGCCGCTCGCGCCCCCGCGCCCGCCGGCGCTCGGGCGCATCCGGCTGTCGACCGGCCAGACGCTCATGCTCGACCGCACCGTCGTGATCGGCCGCCGCCCGCGCTCTACGCGCGTGACCGGCACCGATCTGCCGCACCTCGTGGCCGTCGACAGCCCGCAGCACGACATATCGCGCAGCCACCTCGAGCTGCGCGCCGAAGGCGACAGCATCCTCGCCACCGACCTGCACACGACCAACGGCAGCACGCTCCTGCGCGCCGGCACCGAGCCCGTGCGGCTGCACCCCGGCGAGCCGACCGTGGTCGTACCCGGCGACGTGATCGATCTGGGCGACGACATCACGGTCTTCGTCGAAGATGTATCCGGCGAGGACGCTTCGTGAGCCCCAAGCGCGCGCCGATGGCGCCACCCGATCTCCAGGGCTTCACGTATGTGGATGTGCTGGGCTCGGGCGGTTTCGCCGATGTGTACCTGTACGAGCAGCACCTGCCCAAGCGTCGCGTCGCCGTGAAGGTGCTGCTCACCGAACGGATGTCGACCGGCTCGGTCGCCGAATTCACGGCCGAGGCCAACGTCATGGCGATGCTGTCGACGCACCCCGCGATCGTCACGATCTACCAGGCGGGAGTCGCCCGCGACGGCCGCCCGTACCTCGTGATGGAGTACTGCCCGAAGCCGAACCTGCAGGTGCGGTACCGCCGCGAGCCCTTCGCGGTCGCCGAGACCCTGCGCGTCGGCATCCAGGTCGCCGCCGCCGTCGAGACGGCGCACCGCGCCGGGGTGCTCCACCGCGACATCAAGCCCGCCAATATTCTGGTGACGGAATACAACCGTCCCGCCCTGACCGACTTCGGTATCGCGTCGACGACGGCTGCGGCGGCGGAAGCGGCAGGACTCAGCATCCCGTGGTCACCGCCCGAGTCGTTCGCCGACGTGCCGCAGAGCGGGCCGCACTCGGATGTGTGGGCGCTCGGCGCCACGGTCTACACCCTGCTCGCCGGCCGCTCACCGTTCGAGGTGGCAGACCAGCGCAACACCGGAGCCGACGTCATCCAGCGGATCGAGACCTCGCCCCTTCCGCCGCTGACGAGAGCGGATGCTCCGCTCTCGCTGCAGCGAGCGCTCGAGCGGTCGATGGCCAAGGCCCCCGCAGATCGGTACGACAGCGCGCTGGCGTTCGCGCGCGCGCTGCAGAAGGTGCAGATCGAACTGTCGCACTCCGTGACACCGATCGACATCCTCGACGATGCCCTTCCCGACGACGTCGAGGAAGACGACGACGACGGCCTGACGCGTGTGCGCGGTGTCGTGAGCATCAGCCCCGAGACCTCGCCCGCCGCCGGTCGTACGCGCCAGCCCACCGATCCGATCACGGTGGTCCCGCGAGTGGACGTCGCGACCGCGACCCCTGCCGCATCCGCCGCGACGATCGGGGCGGCACCCCTCGACACCGTCCGGCGGGGCACCGTCCCGACCGCAGAGCCGGCCCAGCCGGTCGTGGTCGACTTCCTCTCGCCGCAGGCAGACATCGGCGAGACGATCGCGCGGCCGCCGGTCTCGGTCGGCGCCGCGACGGCCGAGGGCTCCGCGGACGGAGCGGCGGCTCCACCACGCTCGCGCCGTGGCCTCTGGTGGTCGCTCGCCGCCGGCGTATTCCTCGTGACCGTCGCGGCGGTCATCGCCTTCTCGCTGCCCGCGCTGTTGAACGAGCCCGCTCCGGCCGAAACCGCGCCGTCGGCGACCTCCGAGCCGCAGAACCCGATCGACACCCTCGTCGCCCCCGCCAGCGGGATCACCGGGGCGGTGGGCACCGGCGGCGTCCTGTTCACCTGGACGAACCCCGCTCCGCAGGACGGCGACTACTACCTGTGGGGGCTCGTTCCGCGCGACGGGTCGGCGCCCACCGTCGACAAGGTCGACCAGCCGACCGTGACGACCACCGCCGACCCGTCGGGAATCACGTGCATCGAGGTCACCGTCGTGCGAGCCAACGGCCGGCCGTCCGAGCCGGCGCGGGGGTGCGCGCCGTGAGCGACAGCATCCGCTCTTCATCCGGAGGCATCGTCCTCGAATTCGCCGGCGAGGAGTTCTCGGTCGCACCAGGCTCGTCGTTCACCGTGGGCCGCGAGGGCGATCTCTCGATCGACGACAACCTGTTCCTGCACCGCCACTTCCTCACTTTCGAGAGCGTCGACGGGCTCTGGCTGCTCTCCAACGTGGGCAGCCGGCTGGCGGCCACCGTCACCGACTCGGGCAGTCGCGTGCAGGCGTGGCTCGCACCGGGCGCGCGCCTGCCGATCGTCTTCGAGACCACGACGGTGATCTTCAGCGCCGGTCCGACCACGTACGAGCTGACGGTGCATGCCGAGCAGCCCACGTTCCACGAGACCGAGCGCTTCGATGACGCCGACGGGTTGAGCACGATCGGCGACGTGCCGCTGACCGTCAGCCAGCGCCTCATGATCCTCGCCCTGGCCGAACCCGTGCTGCGCCGCGAAGGCGCGGGCATGAGCGATCTGCCGACCTCGGCCCAGGCGGCCGCCCGCCTCGGCTGGACGCTCACGCGCTTCAACCGCAAGCTCGACAACGTCTGCGACAAGCTCGACCGCATCGGCGTGCCCGGCATGCGCGGTGGGGCGCGCTCGTATGCCACGAACCGGCGGGTGCGGCTCGTGGAGCACGCCGTCGCGGCACGGCTCGTGACGCGCGACGACCTGCCGATGCTCGACGAACAGCCCGCACTCGACGGTGCAGAAGGCGATGCGGACGCCGCGGAGGACAACGCGTGAAGCTCAAATTCACCCTGCAGCGGCCGGCCGGCCCCATCGACCTCGAGGTCACCGCCGACGGCACCTCGACCGTCGGCGACATCGCCCGCACGCTCGCCGTGTCGGATCCGTCCGGTGCGCTCGTAGGCGAACTCACCGAGCCCGAACGGCTCACGATCGTCGCGCACGAGAGCGGTGGCCCCCGGGTCCTCGACGCGGAGCGGGCCGTCGGCGAGTCGGGCATCCGCTCAGGGACGACGCTGCAGCTCACCCCTGCTCCGGACGCGGTGGGCGACGACGCGCCTGCGGCGGTGCTGCGGATCCTCAGCGGTCCGCAGCGCGGCACCCAGCGCCCGCTCCGATCGGGATCGAACGTCATCGGCCGCGACCCGGGCGTCGACATCGTGCTCGACGATCCGCTCGTCTCGAAGCGGCACGCCCGCATCAACGTCGACGCCGGGGTCGAGATCATCGACCTCAACTCCGCGAACGGCCTGACGATGGGCGGCGAGCAGATCGCACGCTCCGCGCTCGGCCCCGCCGATGTCGTGCTGCTCGGCGGCACCGAGGTGTCGATCATCCCGTTGAGCAGGCCGGGCACGGCCCACGTCGCGATTTCCACCGTCGAGGTGGTGCGCTCGCCTCGCGTCGTGCCGCGTTACCCGCACCAGAAGTTCACGGCGCCCAAGGCTCCCAAGCAGCCGGCGCTGAACCGGCTGCCGATCGTGGCCCTCGTCGCACCGCTCATCATGGGTGCGGTGCTGTACGCGTTCACGCAGAACGCGCTCTCGGTGGTCTTCATCGCCTTGAGTCCGCTCATCATGATCGGCGCCTACATCGACAACCGCCTCACCGCGAAGGCCGAGCACAAGAAGGCCGTCGCGCAGTTCAACGCCAACATGGAGAACTTCGACGCGCGGATGGTCGTCGAGCAGGAGGCCGAGCGCGCCGCTCGTTCCGCGGAGGTACCGGCCCTGGCCGACGCACTCGCCTCGCTGTCGTCGTGGGGCGACCTGACGTGGACGCACCGGCCCGAGCATCCGTTCTTCCTCACTGCGCGGCTGGGCACCGGGCGCCTGCCCTCGCGTGCCGAGATCGAGCTGAACGGCACCGACGAGACGCTGCCGGAATTCTCCGATCGACTCTTCGACCTGCGCGATCGCTTCGCCGGCATCGACGATGTGCCCGTGATCGCCGACCTGCGCGAGGCGGGCAGCGTCGGAATCGCGGGGGCACGCGGGCAGGCGGATGCTGCGGCCCGCGCCATGCTGATGCAGCTCGTGACGACCCACTCGCCGGCCGAGCTCGTCGTCGCCGCATTCACTTCACCCGCCTCGCGCGCCGCGTGGTCGTGGCTGGAGTGGCTCCCCCACACGAGCTCGCCGCACACGCCACTGGACGGCTCGCATCTCGCGGCCAACCCGGGCACCGGCGGCGCGCTGCTCTCTCGGCTCGAGGGCCTGGTCGAATCGCGCGCCGCCGAGCGCGAGGGCAACGCCACGGACGGCGGAGCGCGCGGCCCGATCGAGACCAACGCCGAGGCGAACCCGTCGCCGGCCCGTACGCCCGTCGTCATCGTGCTGGTCGAAGACGACGCGACCGTCGACCGCGCGCGCCTCACCCGGCTCGCCGAGCGCGGGCCCGATGTGAGCGTGCACCTCGTCTGGGTCGCCCCGTCGCAGGGCGCGATCCCCGCGGCCTGCCGCACGTTCCTGCTCGTGGACGGCGTCGCCGAGGGCACCGCCGCGGGCATCGTCCGCCGCGGCCTGTCGACCACGCCGGTGCGCGTCGAGCTGCTCGATGAGGGGTCGGCCACGGCGTGGGCGCGTGTGCTGTCACCGACAGTGGATGCCGGAACCCCCGTCGAAGACGAGTCGGACCTGCCCCGCAGCGTCTCGTACGTCGACCTCTCGGGCACCGACCTCGGGGCCGACTCGGGCGTGATCGTCGACCGCTGGCACGAGAACGACTCGATCACCCCTCGGGACGGCCGCGCACCGCGGCGCCGGGCGCGAGAGGGCAACCTCCGGGCCCTCGTCGGCTACGCCGGCGCGGGGTCGTTCCACCTCGACCTGCGCGCCCAGGGCCCGCACGCTCTCGTGGGCGGCACGACCGGTGCCGGCAAGTCCGAGTTCCTGCAGTCGTGGGTGCTCGGCATGGCCTCGGCGCACAGCCCCGACCGCGTCACCTTCCTGTTCGTCGACTACAAGGGCGGATCGGCGTTCGCCGACTGCGTCGACCTGCCCCATACCGTGGGCCTGGTCACCGACCTCTCGCCGCACCTCGTGCGCCGGGCACTCACGTCGCTCCGTGCCGAACTGCGCTACCGCGAGCATCTGCTGAACCGCAAGAAGGCCAAAGACCTCGTCTCGCTCGAGCGCACCGGCGACCCCGAGACCCCGCCGAGCCTGATCATCGTCGTCGACGAGTTCGCCGCGCTCGTGCAGGAGGTGCCCGAGTTCGTCGACGGCGTGGTCGATGTCGCCCAGCGCGGCCGCTCGCTCGGGCTGCATCTCATCCTCGCCACGCAGCGCCCGGCCGGCGTGATCAAAGACAACCTGCGCGCCAACACCAACCTGCGCGTCGCCCTGCGGATGGCCGACGCCGAAGATTCCAGCGACATCCTCGGCGACCAGATGGCCGCGCACTTCGACCCGTCGATTCCGGGTCGCGGAGCCGCCAAGACCGGCCCCGGCCGCATCATCCCGTTCCAGACCGGCTACGTCAGCGGCTGGTCGAGCGGCGAGAAGCCGCGTCCGCAGATCGACATCCACGAGCTCGATTTCGGCGCCCGCGCCGCCTGGGATCTGCCAGACGAAGAGGTCGTCGAGGTTTCCGACCCCGGCCCCACCGACATCGCGCGCATCGTGCGCACGGTGCGGTCGGCAGCATCCGAACTCTCGATCCCCGCGCCCCGGCGTCCGTGGCTCGACGAACTCGCCGTCACGTACGACCTCGCCCGCCTGCCGAGCCCCCGCACCGACGAGCGGCTGCTGCTCGGCGTGCTCGATGACCCGAAGACCCAGTCGCAGCCGACCGCGTTCTACGAACCCGACCGTGACGGCAACATCGCCCTGTTCGGCACCGGCGGCTCGGGCAAGAGCACCGCTCTGCGATCTATCGCGGTCTCGGCGGCGATCACCCCGCGCGGCGGCCCCGTGCAGGTCTACGGCCTCGACTTCGGCGCGGGCGGCCTGCGCATGCTCGAGAGCCTCCCGCACGTCGGCGCGATCATCGCCGGCGACGACCAGGAGCGCGTGACGCGACTGCTCAGGATGCTGCGCGACATCGTCGACGAGCGCTCGACCCGCTACGGCGAGGTGCGCGCCGGAACGATAGCCGAATACCGGCGGCAGGCGAACCGTCCGGACGAGCCGCGCATCCTGGTGCTCATCGACGGGCTCGGCGCGTTCCGCGAGACGTACGAGTTCGCCGCCGGCAGCGCAGGGTGGTTCACGATCTTCTCGCAGCTGGCGGTGGACGGCCGGCAGGTCGGGGTGCACTTCGTGATGTCGGGCGATCGACCCAATTCGCTGCCCACCTCGATCGCGTCCACCGTGCAGAAGCGGTTCGTGCTGCGGCTCGCGACCGACGACGACTACCTGCTGCTCGGCGCACCTCGCGACGTGCTCGATGCCGCATCCCCGCCCGGTCGAGGGATGATCGACGGCGACGAGCTGCAGTTCGCCGTGCTCGGCGGCAGCGCGAACATGGCTGTGCAATCGCGCGAGCTCGAACGGCTCGGCGAGTCGATGCGCCGCAACGGCATTCCCCAAGCCCCGGCGGTGGGGCGCCTCCCCGAGTCGGTACCCCTCGCCGACCTCCCCCTCCGCACGGCAGGAGGCGAGCCGGTCATCGGCCTCGCCGACCTCGACCTCGGGCCGGTGGGCATCGACCCGAAGGGCGCGTTCCTGCTCGCCGGCCCGCCCGGCAGCGGCAGGACGACGGCCCTCGCGACGATCGGCCGGGCCCTCCGACGGGCTTCTCCTCGCCAGCCGATCGTGCACCTCGCGCCGCGCCGGACGACGCTCGGACTCGCCTCCGAGCCGCGCTTCGCCGCCGACGACGCCGCGACGGTGTCGGCCCTCGCCGAGAGCGTGGCCACCGCGATCGAAGGCGGGATGCTGACGCGCCCGGTGATCCTCATCGAGCACGTCACCGAGTTCACCGGCACGGAGGCCGAGGCATCCCTCGATCGCCTCATCCGCGTCGCGGTGCGCGCCGACGGTTTCGTCGTCGGCGAGGCGGAGTCCTCGACGTGGGGACAGGCGTGGATGCTCGCGCAGCCGTTCAAGGCGGCTCGACGAGGGCTCGTGCTGGCGCCGAGCGACATCGACGGCGACACGCTCTTCGGCACGCCGCTGGGGCGCGTGCGCCGGGCAGACTTCCCGCCCGGTCGGGGTTTCGTGATCAACCAGGGCCGCGCAGCCAGGCTTCAGGTGGCCACCCCCGCCGGTGGGTCGGACGCACCCGTATGATGCCGAGAACACCAGCGTGGGAGTCGGTGGGGATTTGTCCCCATCGACGGCCCGATCGTGGGCGCGTTAGCGTCGAGGTACACGAGAGGGAGAACTCTCAGGGGGACTTCCCGGACATCCGGG
The DNA here is from genome assembly GCF_964244775.1 of uncultured Microbacterium sp. Classification (NCBI taxonomy): domain Bacteria; kingdom Bacillati; phylum Actinomycetota; class Actinomycetes; order Micrococcales; family Microbacteriaceae; genus Microbacterium; species uncultured Microbacterium sp. The sequence goes on along the minus strand of NZ_CAXTJR010000009.1, from coordinate 73,904 downwards.
TCACGTCTAGGAAACGCCGGCTCGAGAGAGTCGTCCAACAAAGGAGAAAACAATGGCCGTATGGGGTCTCGATGTCCAGCAGGTCCGCCAGCTCTCGTCGCAGCTGAAGGGCAAGGCAGGCGACATCCAGGGCATCCTGTCGCAGCTCACCTCGGCGCTCGCGTCCACGCAGTGGACCGGACCCGACGCCGAGCAGTTCCGCAGCGACTGGTCGGGTCAGCACACCGCCGCGCTGAAGAACGTCATCGCCGCCCTCGAGGATGCCTCGCAGAAGGCGTCGTCGAACGCTTCGGCGCAGGAGAGCACCTCCTCCTCGCTCTGATCGGATCGCGCTGACCAGGACTGCTCACCTGTCACGAAGTGCCCGATTCCTCGGCGAGGAGGGGCGCTTTGCGACAGGCGAGCAGTCCTCTTGACGAGGAGAGGTGGGGAACGTGGGACTCTACGGAGCGGATGTCGCGCAGCTGCGCGCGGCGGCGGCTGAGCTGGACCGCTCCGCCGATCGCCTGGGCAGTGCCCGCACCGAGCTGACCGCGCAGCTGACCCGCACCCCGTGGACGGGGCAGGATGCGGCATCCTTCCGCACCTCCTGGAACGCGTCGCACGCCCCGCGTCTGAACGCCGCAGCCGATCGGCTGCGCGAGGCGGCCGCGGTGCTGCGCCGCAACGCCGACGCGCAGGAGACCACGAGCGCCGCCGCGGGCGGTGCGACCGCGATCCCCGGCATCGCCGGAGGCACGGGACCGGTCGGAGCACCGGCATCCGATTCTCCCGATGATGTGCGGCAGTGGTGGACGGGGCTCACGGAGCAGCAGCGACACGACCTCGTGACGCGCGATCCGCTCCGGTACGGCAACCTCGACGGGATCCCGGTCGAGGATCGCGTGGACGCGAACCGGCTGACCGCCGAGGATCGCCTCACCGAGTCGGGGCTCTCGGCCGCGGAGCGGTCGTATCTCGAGGCCGTCGTCCGAGGAGACCGCAACCTCGCGCTGTACGACCCCGCCGGTGAGCGCCTGGTCGAGATGATCGGCACGTTCGGCCCGCAGACCACCAACGTGCTCACGTATGTGCCGGGCACCGGCACGAACATGGACAGCTTCTACGGCGGCAGCGCCCAGACGGTGGCCACCTACCTCACCGACCGCGACAAGAGCGGCGACACTGTGTCGTTCGTCTACAAGGACGGGCCGTGGGCCGACTGGACGTTCTTCGGGCCACACGGAACCGCGAACGAGGGCTACGTGCTGGATGCCGGAAAGGGGCTCGCCGAATTCACCACCTCCGTGCAGTCCGATCCGGCGCTCGGCGGAAACGTGTCGTTCTCCGCCGCGGGCCACAGCGCCGGCATCAGCTACGTCTCGGCGTCGGAGGTGGCAGGCGCCCACTACGACAACGTCCTCTCGCTGGCCGGCTCGTGGCTCGCACCCGGCTGGCAGGCCGACCCGGGCACCAACTACCAGCACTACCAGTACGGCGTCGACGCGCTGAACTACCTCACGCCCGTGAAGAACATGCCGATCGAGAACGACGTGTTCGCCGAGCACGTCTACGCGCCCGACACGTTCGAGATCCTCGGTGTGACGTTCCAGAATGAGGCCGAGAATCACACGCACATCGCCCAGGGCGAGGCGACCAACCAGAATGCACTGAACGATATGTACAAGGACATGCACCGATGACCCGCCGATGGGCGTTGGCGCTCGTCCTCGCGCTCGCCGCGCCGCTCACCGCCTGCGCCATGATTCCCCAGGAGGCACCCGTGACCCTCACTCTCGAAGACGCCAAGGCCGACGTTCGCGCCGCGGAGGACGAGGTGATCGCCCTCATCCCCGCCGACGCCGTGACCGAGACGCTGCCGCGCACCGAGACGTCCCGCACGCTCTTCACGTGCGACACCGCCGGCACGTATTACTGGCCGGGCGGCGCACAGCTGAAGATCGACCCGTCGACCGACAGCGGTGCGGTGATCGGCGCCGTGAACGACGCCTGGTCGGCGAAGGACGGGTGGAAGGTCACGTGGGTCGAGCAGGGCGAGAAAGACGGCGTCTACCACCTCGACATGCTGCGCGACGATGGGCTGCACCTGGCCGTCATGAACCTCGAGCGCAATACGCTGCTGGACATCAGCTCGTTCTCGCCGTGCTTCGCCCTGGACGACTACGACCCGAACCGCTCGTACTGACCGAACCGGATCAGCCGAGCGCCGGGTACGGATAGTCGGGCGATCGCTTCTGGAACTCCAGGATCGCCTCGTTGCGCACGCGTCCGCCTTCGATCTCGATCGCACGGCGGATCGTGTCGGACTCCGCCCATGCCGCCGCGCCCTCCATCACCGTCCGCAGGAACGGCATCAGCGCATCACTGATCTCCCACGTGGCCGAGTTCCACAGCATCGACGGGCTGTGATCGACCGCGTAGTAGTTCGTCGTCTCACCGACCGTGATCAGCGGTTCGGCGAAGCTCGTCGGGCGCGCCCACTCGAACCCCATGCCCTCGTCGATCGAGACATCGACGATGAGGCTGCCGGGCCGGAACGCCGCGAGGTCTTCCGTGCGCAGATAGGTGAGAGGCGCATTCGGGTCTTGCAGCGTGCAGTTGACCACGATGTCGTGGCTGGCCAGGAACGGCGCGAGCGGCACCGGCCCGTCTTCGGTGTTGACCGTGCTGTCGAACGGCGCATCGGGATTGTGCTCGAACTGGATGATGTCGATCGACGGGATCGGTGAGCCCACGGCCGCGACATCCCGGTTGGTCAGCACCCGCACGTCGTGGATGCCGTGGGCGTTGAGCAGGGTGACCGCCCCGCGCGCGGTCGCGCCGAAGCCGATCACGACGGCGTTCAGGCGCCGGCCGTAATCGCCGGTCGAGCCGCACAGCTGCAGGGCATGCAGCACCGAGCAGTAGCCGGCGATCTCGTTGTTCTTGTGGAAGACGTGCAGCCCGAATCCGCCGTCGCTCTTCCAGTGGTTCATCGCCTCCCACGCGATGAGGGTGAGGCCCTTGTCGATCGCGTGCTGGGTGATCGCCCGATCCTGCACGCAGTGCGGCCAGCCCCACAGCACCTGACCGTCGCGAAGATCTTCGAGATCGGAGGCGAGGGGCTTGGGGAGCGTCACGATGTCGGCTTCGGCGATGATCTGCTCTCGCGATGCGATGGCTCCGACCAGCGGCGCCAGCTGTGCGTCGGGTATCCCGAACCGCAGGCCGTAACCCGTCTCGAGCAGGATGTTCGCGCGCAGATCGTCGTCGATCCGCTCGAGGTGCGCGGGGTGGATCGGCAGTCGCTTCTCGTCGGGCTTGCGGGAACCGGCCAATACGCCGAGGCGCAGGAGTGGCGGTGCGGTCGTGGACATCGGAGCTCCGCTCTGCGGACGGATGCAGCATCCGCCCTCTTCCGAAGGCTACGCCACCCCCGGGGGTGCCTCAGCGTCCGGCGTCGATCAGGTGCTGCCCGCCGTGGCCGAGCACCTTGACGACCACTCCGTTGCGGTGCAGCTCCGCCACCGTGCGGGTCTCTTCGTCGATGTCGCGCCCCAGCGCGTGCACGCTCGTCACGACGAGCACGTCGCCGTTGCGCAGCGTGCTGATGAGGCGCGTGAGACGCTCCTCCCACGACTCGAGGGTCTCGGGTGCGGGATGCCGGAACCCCTCGATCGGCACCCCGAACCGCGTCAGCTCATCACGCTGGGTCTTGATCGACGGCATGTCGTCGCGCGAGACGACCAGGCCGACGAGCCGCGATCCGGCGGGCCGGGCGAGCCACCAGTCGCGGTCGCGCTGGAGCTCGGTGAAGCACTTCGGGCAGTCTGCGGCGTCGTGCGGAAGATGGATCGGGCTGGTGTCGGCCGAGTCGATCGCGCGCGCTCGCCGGAGGGTGGCATCCGCCATTTCCGTGGCCTCGCTCATCGGCACTCCTTGCTCCCTCTCATTGTGCCCTGCCCGGCCGACTCGCAGGGACGGTGATCGTCAGTCCTGGTCGTCGAGGCGCAACTGGATGCTGATCTCGTCGGCGTCCAGTTCCGCCAGGGAGTGACGCAGTACGGCGGTGCTGAAGGTGCCGTCGGACGACAGCTGGTTGAGCCGGTTGCGCATCGCCCCGATCATCGCGAGCCGCAGCTCGATCATGTCGCGCCCGGTGGCGTTCGTGTCGTCGTCCGGCGGTGTCGTGAAGCGGTCGCCCATCTTCTGCACGAACCCCTCGGGGAACTCGCTGCCGTCTCTGCGGGTGATGCGGTTCTTCGTGAGGGCGGTGGCGGCCGCCTGCCGCAGCTCCTCGTCGAGCGACTGCTGCTCCTGCGTCGACAGGCCGCCGCGTCCGGAGCCGACGAGTCCCAGCATCCGCGCCACCGCCGGCAGGGTGAGGCCCTGCAGCAGGAGGCTGCCGGCCGCGACGAGGAAGGCGATGAAGACCAGCAGCGGGCGCGACGGCGCGTCGCTCGGCAGCGTCTGGGCGGCCGCGAGCGTGACCACTCCGCGCATGCCCGCCCACACGATGATCGTGCCGTGCCGCCACCCCAGCGGTGAGGCCTGGTAGTAATCGAGATCGGCGAGCGCGCGCGACACTCGCGTGCGACCGACCGCCAGCCACTTCTCCTGACGCTCGGGGTCGGCGGGGCGAAAGCGGCCGCGGGCGAGGGCCTCTGCCGTGCCGGGCTGGAGCGTGCCGGAGTCGAGTCGTTCCTGGAACGCGGTCAGACGCTCGCGCTGCGCGCTGCGGGCACGCCTGCTCTGCAGCCACAGGAGCACCGACACATAGAGGGCGCGGACGGCGAGCACGATCCCGAGAGCGACGGCGGCGAGCCAGATCGCATGCCAGATCCCCTCGTGGTCTTTGACGTTGGCCACCACGATGTCTTTGAGCTCGAGGCCCATGATCAGGAAGACCGCGCCCTCGAGCATCAGCTCGATCGTCCGCCAGTTCAGCTCGTCCGACAGGCGCTGCTCGGGAGTGAAACGTCGGGCGGCACCCTGCCCCGTCACGATGCCGGCCACGACCGCGGCAACCAGCCCCGAGCCGCCGAGGTGCTCGGTGGGCAGGTACGCGATGAAGGGCACCACGAAGCTCAGCGCGGTGTTGGCGGCCGAATTCGAGACCCGCTCGCGCACGCGCAAGTTGAGATAGCCGACGATCGCGCCGATCACGATAGCGATCAGCACCCCCCACACGAAGGCCCCGATCGCATCTCCCCACGACAGCGTCCCCACCACGAACGCGGCGACAGCCGTCCGCAGCAGCACCAGGGCGGTGGCGTCGTTGAGGAGGCTCTCGCCCTCGACCATCGTGATCACGCGGGGTGAGATGCCCAGGCGTTTGGCGATCGTGGTGGCCACAGCATCCGTCGGACTCAGGATCGCGCCGAGTCCGAGAGAGAGCGCAAGACCCAAGCCGGGGATGAGGAAGTAGAAGAACGCGCCGAGCGCGATCGAGCTCAGCAAGACGAGGAGGACCGAGAGGCCGGCAATGGGCCGGAAGTCGCGGCGGAACTCGATCGCGGGAAGCGAGACCGCCGACGAGTAGAGCAGTGGGGGAAGCACTCCGACGAGGATGAACTCCGGATTGATCAGCGGGATGCTGACGAAGGGCATCATGCTCACGACCGCCCCGATCGCCACGAGCAGAAGGGGGCCTGCGACACCCAGGCGCGGCGATACCGCGGTGGTCAGCGCGATGACGATGACGCAGACCAGGATGACGATGAGGGGGTCGAGCATCAGGCGACGCCGAGGGCTCGCACCGCGTCGCGCTCGGCGACGAGCTCAGCGACCGAGGCGTCGACGCGCGCACGGGATCGCGCATCGAGCTCGAGTCCTTCGACGATCCGGTAGCCGTCGCCGGTGGAGGTGACCGGGTACGACGAGACGAGCCCTTCCGGCACGCCGTACTCGCCGCGCGAGACCAGCGCCGCCGACGTCCATCCCTCGGTGGTGCCGAGGACCGAGTCGCGCACGTGCGAGATGGCCGCATGGGCGGCGGATGCCACGGACGACGATCCGCGCACCTCGATGATCTCGGCTCCGCGTCCCGCGACGCGCGGGATGAATGTCTCGTCGAGCCACCGCTCGGCCGCCTCCCTGCCGCCGAGGCGCTCGGCGAGGGCGTCGACGACCCCGATTCTCGAGCCGGTCGAAGGATCGGATACCGTCGCGTGCGCCACGTCGGGGAACTGCGTCGCCGAGTGATTGCCCCAGATCGTCACGTCGCGGATCGCCGAGACGGGTACCTCGAGCACCGCGGCGAGCTGGCCGAGCGCGCGATTGTGGTCGAGCCGCGTGAGGGCTTCGAAGCGGTCGGCGGGGACGTCGGGAGCGGATGCCGCGGCGATCAGCGCGTTCGTGTTCGCGGGGTTGCCCACCACGACGACCCGCACATCGTCTGCGGCGACGGCATTGATCGCGGCGCCCTGCGGCCCGAAGATCCCCGCGTTGGCGGCCAGGAGGTCGGCGCGCTCCATGCCCGGGCCGCGCGGCCGTGCTCCCACCAGCAGCGCGATGTTGCAGCCGTCGAACGCCGTGCGAGGATCGTCGCTCACCTCGACGCCGGCCAGGAGCGGGAACGCCCCGTCCTGCAGCTCGAGCGCAGCGCCCTCGGCGGCGCGCATGCCCTGCGGGATCTCGAGCAGCTTCAGGCGTACGGGGCGGCCCTGCCCCAGCATCCCGCCTGCGGCGATCCGGAACAGCAGTGCGTAGCCGATCTGACCGCCGGCGCCGGTGATGGTCACGGTCGTGGGTGCGTATGCCATGGACCGAGCCTATTGCGCGCGGTTCGCGCGTCCAGAGCGGCATCGTCGGGGTGCGCCCGCCTCCGCGGCCCGAGCGCCGCTAGCGCCCGCGGCCTCCCGCGAACGGTAGCGCCTGCGGCCTCCCGAAAACGGTAGCGCCTGCGGCCTCCCCAAAACGATACGGTGACCCCATGACGTTCAACGACAACGCCAGCGTCGGGAGTAACACCGCCAAGCGCCGCGGTCGTGGCGTCGCGGCCGCCGGCGGCGGTGTCGTGGGGCTCGGCGCGATCGCGATCCTGCTGCTGAGCTACTTCACCGGCACCGATGTCTCGGGGCTGCTGGGTCAGGCGACCGGTGGCGGCACCTCGGCCGAGAGCGGCATCGCGCAGTGCCAGACCGGTGCCGACGCGAACCGCAGCGATGACTGCCGGCTGGCCGCGGCATCCTTGAACATCGACCAGTTCTGGGCCAAGAACGTGACCGGCTACACCCAGCCCCAGCTGATCATCGTCGACGGCTCGACCTCGACGCAGTGCGGCACGGCGTCCAACGCCACGGGCCCGTTCTACTGCCCGCCCGAGCAGACGGTCTACGTCGATCCCACATTCTTCGCCCTGCTCCGCCAGCAGTTCGACGCCACGGCCGGGCCGCTCGCCCAGCTGTACGTGCTCGCCCACGAGTACGGACACCACGTGCAGAACCTCATCGGCGTGATGGACCAGCATCCGAATAACGGCACAGGGCCCGACAGTAACGGCGTGCGGACCGAGCTCCAGGCCGACTGCTTCGCGGGGGCGTGGGTGGCCGCGGCCGCCCAGCAGGTCGACGAGAACGGCGTCGCGTTCATGCAGGCTCCGACGCAGCAGCAGATCGCGGACGCGCTGAACGCGGCATCCGCCGTCGGCGACGACCACATCCAGCAGGAGTCGGGCGGGCAGGTCAACCCCGAGAGCTGGACGCACGGCTCGAGCGAGCAGCGGCAGCGCTGGTTCGCGGCCGGGTACCAGGGCGGCGTCCAGGCGTGCGACACGTTCGCGGTATCGGGGCGGCAACTGTGAATCCGGGACCGGACTCGGGGCTCGACGCCCTGTACGCGCCGATCGAGCCGTACGAGACGGGGATGCTGCTGGTCGGCGACGGCAACCGGATGTACTGGGAGCAGAGCGGCAACCCCGACGGCAAGCCGGTCGTTTTCCTCCACGGCGGCCCCGGTTCCGGCACCTCCGACTGGCACCGCCGATTCTTCGACCCCGAGCACTATCGCATCATCCTGCTCGACCAGCGCGGCTGCGGACGCAGCACGCCGCACGTCAGCGAGCCGGCCGCTGACCTCCGCTACAACACGACGTGGCACCTCGTCGCCGATGTCGAGCTGCTGCGACGCAACCTCGGCATCGAGAAATGGCAGGTGTTCGGCGGCTCGTGGGGGAGCGCGCTTGCGCTCGCCTACGCGCAGTCACACCCCGCGGCGGTCTCGGAGATCGTGCTGCGCGGCATCTTCACCCTGCGCCGCCACGAGCTGGAGTGGTTCTACGAGGGTGGCGCAGCATCCCTCTTCCCCGATCTGTGGGAGGACTACATCGCGCCCATCCCGGTGCTCGAGCGCTCGCACATGATCGAGGCCTACCATCGGCGCCTGAGTGATCCCGACCCGGCGGTGCACCTGCCGGCGGCCGTCGCGTGGACGCGCTGGGAGGCGGCGACCATCACCATGCTCCCCGACACCCAGCTCGTGGAGTCGATGACGGAGGCGTCGAGGGCGATCGCGTTCGCGCGCATCGAGAACCACTACTTCCTGCACGAGGGCTGGTTCACCGAGGGTCAGCTCATCGCCGGGGTCGACGCCATCCGCCACATCCCGGCCGTGATCGTGCAGGGCCGCTACGACGTCTGCACGCCGATCATGACAGCGTGGGATCTGCATCGCGCGTGGCCGGAGGCCGAGCTCGTGGTGATTCCGGATGCTGGGCATTCGGCGTCGGAGCCGGGTATCGCCGCGGCGCTCCGCGCGGCGACCGACCGGTTCGCCGCCTCGCCGCGGCCCCTGTTGCGGTGATCGAGTAGCGAGCTTGCGAGCCCCTCCTGCGGTGATCGAGTAGCGAGCTTGCGAGCGTATCGAGATCCGTCGAACCGACGTAGTACGCGGGTCTTGATCTCGATACGGCGCTGGCGCGCCTACTCGATCTCCGCAGGAGCGGGGCGGGGATCAGCGGCGGGCGCGCACGCCACGGATCAGATCCGCCGCCACCTCGCCGATCACGATCGCCGGTGCGTTCGTGTGCCCGCGGATCACCGTCGGCATGATCGAGGCATCCGCGACCCGCAGCCCCTCGACGCCGCGCACGCGAAGCTCGGGATCGACGACCGATGTCTCGTCCGACCCCATGCGCGCCGTCCCGACAGGGTGGTACAGCGTGTGCGAATAGCGCCGCAGCGACACCTCGGCGCGTTCGGCAGCCGTCATGGCCGCTCCGCCTTCGGGCTGGATCCACCCGCCAGTGGTGATCGCGCGCAGCGCCTCGGTGTCGATCAGTCGCTCGCACACCGCGATGCCCGCGAGCATCGTCGCAGTGTCGATCCCGTCGGGGTGGGACAGATAGGCGGGATCGATGTCGGCCTTGTCGTGCGGATCCGCCGACGCGAGCCGGATGGTGCCCCGACTGCGCGGCCGGAGCAGAATCGCGCCCACCGTGAGCCCTTCGCCGGGGGGGGCACCAAACCCTCGCCGACGTAGGGGGCCGGCGCGAAGATGATCTCGATGTCGGGAAGGCCCGCGGCCATGCCCGCCCGGTCGGCCACCTCGGTGCGGACGAACCCGCACCCTTCGCCGACGTTGGAGGTGAGCATCCCGCGTCGCCGGGTCAGGTAGCTCGCGAGCTGAGCGACCTTCTCGGCACCGTACAGAGTGCCGCCGCGCGCCTCGGGAGCGAGCCCCGCTACGAGGTGGTCCTGCAGGTTCGCGCCGACGCCGGGTGCATCGATGAGGGTCGGGATGCCGTGCTCGGCCAGATGCGCGGAGGGTCCGATGCCGCTCAGCATGAGCAGCTGAGGCGTGTTGATCGCACCGCCCGCGAGGATGACTTCGCGCCGCGCGAGCGCGTGCCGGGTGACGCCGCCGATGTCGACGTAGACCCCGGTCGCCCGCGCGCGAGGAGAGTCGGCCGAGCCGAGGAGGTTATCGGCGCCGGATTCCTCCGCTCGGCCGATTGCCCTCTCCTGGGCGACCGGCGCGGGCGCTGAGCCCGGCGAGGCGTCGAACGTCACCTTCCGCACCAGCGCGCGCGTGACGACCCGGAGGTTCGGCCGCCCCTTCGCGGGGCGCAGGTAGCCGTCGGCGGTCGATGCCCGCCCACCGCGGTGCTGCGAGACCATGGTCTGGCTGAAGCCCTGCCCCTCCGGCAGATTGGCCGGGGTAACCGGGAATCCGGCTTCGCGCGCCGCCTCGAGGAAGGCCGCGGTGTGCGGGCGGGGATCGCGCTGGGTCTCCACGGATTGTGCGCCGGCCGTGCCCTGGGTCTCGTGCGTGGGGTGGTCGGTGCGCTCCACCCGGCGGAAGTAGGGAACCAGCGACTCCCACGACCAGCGTTCACCCGCGGCATCCGCCCACTCGTCGTAGTCGGCGGCGAAGCCGCGCACCCACATCATCGCGTTCAGCGACGACGAGCCGCCGAGAGTCTTGCCTCGCGGCCAGTAGATCGTCCGCCCTTCGAGCTCGGGCTGCGGGACGGTGTCGTAGCCCCAGTCGTACTCGCCGCGGAACAGCTTCGAGAACGCGGCGGGGACGTGCAGCTCGAGCGCCTTGTCGGGGCCTCCGGCCTCCAGCAGCAGCACGCTGACCGACGGGTCTTCGGTGAGCCGTGCTGCCAAGGCGGCGCCGGCCGACCCCGCGCCGACCACGATGTAGTCGGCGGTGAGTCCGTCGCGGCCGAATGCCGAGGCGCTCACGCCCCGTAGGCCTTGACGAGGGTTGCGCTCAGGCGCGCCAGGTTGCCGCCCATGCGGAACCGGGTGAAGCCCTCGCTCACCGCGGCTCCGGTGCGCGACGTGACGAACCACGGCGGCTTGGGCAGGACGCTCCCCTTCGACGGGCTCAGGGACCGGTTGGTGGCGAGCGATCGCACGAGCCCCGGCACCGACCGCGGGAACGGGCGGAACGGTCCCCGCGCGACCGAGCGCTCGACCCGATCGAGCAGCATCGCGTTGTGCACGATGCCGATGCCGCTCTGCACGTCGTCGATCGTGCCGCCGGGGTATGCGCCCCACGTCGCGGTCGGGGTGAGGAACGCGAACGCCGTCCACGTGTTGATCGCGATGTCTCCGTAGCGCAGGTCGGCGATCGCCCGCTCGAACCCGTCGCCCAGGGCCGCCTGGGTGACGGGGTCGATCAGCACGTTCGCGCCGAGCGTGCCGGTGAGCTTCTCGTTCGAGTGCGCAACGGCGGCGTCGAGGAACTCCTGTCCGTTGCCCGGCAGGGCGACGACCCCGAGCACGGGCGAGAAGTACTCGGTGGTCTCCAGATCGGATGCTTCGTCCCCGGCGCCGATCTCGACGATCGCGCGCGTGTGGTCGACGCTCCATCGGGCATCGGGGTACGAGGTGGCCGCGGCATCCATCTTCGCGGCGCTGTTCGGGTACCAGACCGGCCGGGCCGGCGCCCTGTCGTACGCCGCGCGGAGCTCGGCGAGGAACGCGTCGCGCTGCGCCCAGTCCGAGCTCAAGATGACGACCTGCCCGGCGATGCAGTTGTGACCGCTGTTCTGCAGGCGCATGGTCGCGACGTGCTCGGCGTGGAAGCGCAGGTCGGCGGCGGTCCATTCGCCGGGCACGACGATGATCGGCGACACGCCGCCGAGCTCGGCGGTGATCGGCTTCTTCAGCTGCGGGCGATTCTCACGACGGCGCCGCGCGCCCTGCGCACCGGTGCCCCACGTGATCGCGTCGAATGTGGCGGCCGAACCGGTGATGTGCACGTGGGCGATGTCGGGGTGGCTGACGAGGTAGCCGCCGACGTCACCGGCGCCCCGCACGATGCGCAGGAACCCGGGCTCGATGAGGGGGGCGAGCGCCCGCTCGTAGACGGGCACCAGCGGATCCTGCGTGGGGTTCACTTTCAGGATCGCCACGCGGTTGAAGGCGAGCAGCTCGTACAGCACGTCCAGCACGGGGATCGAGGTGATGTTCCCCGCGCCGAGCACGAGGCCGACGTCGCCCGTGCCGGACGGCTGGAGCTGACCGAGCCCCGCGTGGGCGCGAGCCTCCGCGGCCGTGACGCCGGGCTCGAACCACACCTCGGTCGTGTAGCCCGACAGCAGCAGCCCGTCGATCGCGTGCGTGGGGAAGGTGTGGGCGCGCACGCGGTCGCCGGGAGCAGCATCCACTCGCACGCCATCCAGCGGCGAGCCGCCCGTCTCGAGCTTGCCGAGCGATTCCGCGTAGGCATCGAGGGCGACGAGCGTCGCATAGGGCCCCGAGAGCCATTCCTCGCCACGGAGCGGATGCCCCGGCTCCAGGCCCTTCGACAGCGAGGCGACGTCGGCCCACTCCGCGGCGGAGGCCACGACGGTCGCCCGGATGCGGCCGAGGAGCTTCACCCGCTGGCCGAGCGTGAGATGGCCCCACGCGCGCGCTCCGCGCTGCAGGTCGGCGATCGCCTGGTCGATCTGCGCCCGCTGCGCATCATCCAGAACGGGTGCGCGGCCGCCTTTCGCCGGCGCCTTCACGGCCGTGCCCTTCAACGTGGTGCTCTCAGCGGCCAAGGCGGTCTCCTTCGACGTGTGGGGTCAGTTTACGTCTCACCGCAATGCACCCTCACGGTTCGCAATGCACCCTCACTTTCCGCAATGCACCCTCACCGAGGGTGCATTGCGGGGGTCGAGGGTGCATTGCGGGGGTGGGGATCAGGCGTCGATGGCCCGGAGGGCGGCGGCCACGGCATCCAATCCGGTGAGGGTCTCGGCGAAGCTCGTCGACAGCGGCGCGAGGCCGATCCGCAGGCCGCCGGGGTCGCGGTAGTCGGGAATCACGTCGTGCCGCCACAGCCGCGCCGTGACCTCGCGCATCGCAGGGTGAGCGAGCGTGATGTGCCCGCCGCGCTGCGCAGGATCGCGCGGGGATGCGAGGGTGACCCCCAGGGGAGTGAGGATGCTGTCGCTCACGCGCACCGCGAATTCCGTCAGTGCGATCGACTTGCGGCGGACCGCGTCGATGCCCGCCTCGCCGATCATCGCGAGGGTGTCCTGCATCGCCAGCATCCCGAGGATCGGCGGCGTGCCGGACAGGAACCGGCGCATGCCGGTGCCGGGGTGGTAGCCCGGACCCATCGCGAACACGTCGGCGGTGCCCATCCACCCCTGGATGGGCTGCGCGAGCGATTCCTGGTGGCGCTCGGCCACGTATGCGAAAGCGGGGGAGCCAGGGCCGCCGTTCAGGTACTTGTACGTGCACCCGACCGCGAGGTCGAACCCCCACGCATCGGCTCGCACCGGCACCGAGCCGGCGGAGTGGCTGAGGTCCCACACGACCAGCGCACCGGCATCCTGCGCGATCGCGGTGAGCGCTTCGGCATCTGCGAGGTGTCCCGACCGGTACGCCACGTGGCTGAGCAGCACGACCGACGTCTCGGCGCCGACCGCCGCCCGGAGCGTGTCGGCGTCGACCCCGGCCGTGCGATCGACATCGATCCACCGCACCCGCCCGCCGCGCTCGGCGGCGATGCCGTCGACGATGTAGCGGTCGGTCGGGAAGTTGTCGCGGTCGACGACGATCTCGACCCGCGTCGGATCGGCGGCGAGCTGCGCGTCGAATGCGGCCCGCACAAGCTTGTACAACAGCACCGTGGTCGAGTCGCCGATCGTGGTCTGCCCCGCGGCGGCGCCGATCGCGACGCGCCCGATGTCGTCGCCGATCGCGAACGGCAGGCCCATCCACGACTCATCCCAGCCGCGGATCAAGCGGCCGCCCCACTGGTCGCGCACGAAGCCATCGAGTCGCGCGAGTGTCGCCTTCGGAGGGCGCCCGAGTGAATTGCCGTCGAAGTAGACCAGCGCCGACTCGGTGCCGATGAAGCGCTCGCGGAATTCGCGCAGGTCATCGCCGGAATCGAGGGCGGATGCCTCGGCGTCGAGTTCATCGGAGATCATCGTGGATCAGCTCCTCGGTCGGTACGACCGTCGCGCCGGCAAGCCACGCGGTCAGTTCGTCGTCGATGGACGGCGGGTCGCCGGGGATGAACGTCGAGGTGCCCGACGCCTTGGTACCCGATGCGTCACCGCCAGCGGTGGCCGCGACGCCGGGCCACGGGTCGGTGAGGCTCGCGACGATCGCCGCGGCATCCAGACCGGCTTCGCGGAGCGCCGTGAGTTCGCCCGGATTCACCCCCACGGGCAGGTCGCCGTTGCCGAGATCAGTGCCGTAGAGCACTCGCCCGCCCGCCGCAGTGAACGTGCGGAGGTTGGCGATCGCGATCTCTCGCGTCTCGGGTTCGTCGCGATGGATGTCGAGCGTCGAGATCCACGCCTGCTGTGCAGCGGCGCGCTCGATGACCTCGGCCGCGAGGATCGAGGTGAACGGCGTGTGCGCGAGGACGTCCACGCCGACGTTGACCGCCCTCTCGGCAGTGCCTGTCATGCCGTCGCCGTCCTCGACGTGCGCGACGACCGGCAGTCCGCGGGCGTGCGCAGCGGCGACGATCGCGGCGAGCAGCGCATCGTCGAAGACCGGCCCGCTCGCTGCGTTGAGGGCCACCTTGATGACGGATGCTCCGTATTCCACCTGCTCGTCGACCGCCGTCGTGGCTCCTCCGGCGACGCCTGCGCTCGTCGAGGGATCGGTCACCTCGCGCACGACTTGCGGTGGCGCCCACGAACGGCCGGAGGGATATCCGCCGGCCGCGGTGAGGATGGCGCCGGCGTATGCCACGTACGGCATGCCGCGTCGCGGGCGCCGCGCGAGCGCGAGCGGATCGCCGCCGAGGTCGACCACACCGGCGATGCCGTGCGCGGCCAGCTGCGTCTCGTCGATGAGGTGCAGGTGGACGTGGTGGTCGAAGAACGGCGGGAGAGCGATGCCGCGAGCCCCGGTGAGTCCGCGACGGCACGGCGAGGCTCGCGAGCCGAGCAGGGCCTGAACCGCGGAAGGGTCGGGATGCGGCATCCGTCACCCCTCGGGTGTGGCGCCGATCTCGGTGCGCACGGCGAACAGCTCGGGGAAGAAGGTGAGCTGGAGCGCGCGCTGGAGGAACGGCACGCCACTGGATCCGCCGGTGCCTGTCTTGAAGCCGATGATGCGCTCGACGGTCTTCAAATGGCGGAAGCGCCAGAGCTGGAAGTTGTCCTCGAGATCGACGAGCTCCTCGCACGCCTCGTACGCGGCCCACTGATTCTGCGGGTCGGCGTAGATCGCGGCGAACACCGGGACCAGTTCGGGACTGAATGTCCAGGCGGTCGTCACGTCGCGGTCGAGGATCGCGCGGGGGATCGGGTGGCCGGCACGCGCGAGCGACCGGAGGAACTCGTCGTAGAGGCTCGGTGCCTCGAGCGCCGCGCGGACCAGCTCGAGCGCTTCAGGATCCGCGGCGAAGACCCGCAGCATCCCCGCATTCTTGTTTCCGAGGGTGAACTCCACCGCGCGGTACTGCGCCGACTGGAAGCCGCTCGCGTTGCCCAGCACGCCGCGGAACTGGGCGTATTCGGCGGGGGTGAGGGTCGCCAGCACCGACCACTGCTCGGTGAGGGTCTTCTGGATGTGCTTGACGCGGGCGATGCACTTCAATGCCGGCGCCAGCTGATCCTCGCGCAGCAGGCGGCACGCGGCACCCAGTTCGTGCAGCACGAGCTTGAGCCAGAGCTCGGTCGTCTGGTGCTGGATGATGAACAGCAGCTCGTCGTGGTGCTCGGGGGTGCTCAGCGGCCGCTGCGCGGCCAGAAGCGTCGACAGGTCGAGGTAGCCGCCGTAGCTCATGCGGTCCTCGAAGTCGGTGACGACCGAATCTTCGATCGCTCGCGTGTTGCGTTCGACGCCCTCGCTCACGGGATCACCCTACCGAGCGGTTGCCCTCAGATCAGGGCGAGCTCGCGGAGCTTCTCCTCGACATCGGCGTTGGACGGCTCGACGTGATGGGTCGCGTCCGGATATACGACGACGGGGATGTTCGTTCGCCCCGAGATCTCGCGCGCGACGTCAGCTGCCGCGGGGTCGGCCTCGAGGTCGATGTATTCGTACGCCACACCGAGCCCGTCGAGCTGCTTCTTGGTGCGCCGGCAGTCGCTGCACCATTCGGCGCCGAACATGGTGAGGGTGGGGGCGGAAGTCATGGATCGAGCCTACGCGCAGCCCGCTGAATGGGCGCTGGATAGCCCCTCGAAACCGGCTCGACCAGTGCGAACGGGCAACGGCATGTGGACAGCGCCTGTGGAGTGCCTATGGTTTTGTGACAAGAGCATGAATCTCACAGGCGAGTCGTGGGACGATATGCAGGATGCTGCTCTCCATCGTTGTCCCCACCTTCAATGAAGCTCCCAATATCATGGAGCTCGTTCGTCGTGTCACGGACGTGGCCGCACGGTTGGCCCGCGACGGTGTCGAGACGGAAGTGATCTTCGTCGACGACAGCCGGGATGCCACTCCCGACGTGATCCGCGGGGTCGCAGC
This sequence comes from uncultured Microbacterium sp., assembly GCF_964244775.1. NCBI lineage: Bacteria > Bacillati > Actinomycetota > Actinomycetes > Micrococcales > Microbacteriaceae > Microbacterium > uncultured Microbacterium sp. The sequence continues at coordinate 57,531 of NZ_CAXTJR010000009.1, read as the reverse complement.
CAATGCGCCGATCCCCATCCACCTGATCCACCGCGACGTGCACACCGGCGGTCTGGGCGGCGCCGTGGTCGAAGGCCTTCGAGCCGCGGCATCCGATGTCTGCGTCGTCATGGACGGCGATCTCCAGCATCCGCCCGAGACGATCATCGATCTCGTCGACCGTTACCGTCGCGGCGGAGCCGACCTCGTCGTCGCCTCGCGCTACGTCGACAACGGCTCTGCGACGGGGCTCGCCGACCGCTCGCGCGTCCTCGTGTCGAAGAGCTCGACAGCGCTGACGAAATCGATGTTCCCCATCCGGCTCAGGGATGTCAGCGACCCGATGACCGGGTTCTTCCTGGTCGATCGCCGTGCCATCGACATCGACACCCTGGCGCCGCGCGGGTTCAAGATCCTGCTCGAGATCCTCGCCCGCAAGACGATGCGCGTAGCCGAAGTGCCCTTCGACTTCGCCGACCGCCACGCCGGCGCCTCCAAGGCGTCGATGAAGCAGGGCCTGCACTTCCTCGTGCAGCTCGCCGCGCTCCGGTTCGGCAAGATGTCGCTGTTCGCCATCATCGGCGGGCTCGGCGCGATCGCCAACGTCCTGCTCGTCTGGGCGCTCACCCACCTCGGGATGGACTACATCGTCGCCGCGATCATCGCCTCCGAGGTCACGATCATCGCAAACTTCCTGCTGATCGAGCGCTTCGTGTTCCAAGACATGCGCAATGACGCATCCAATGTCTGGTCACGCTTCGCGAAGTCGTTCACCTTCAACAACGCCGAGTTGCTGATCCGCATCCCGATCGTCGCGGTGATGGTCGGCAGTGGCCACATCACCGCTGTGGTGGCAACCGCCATCACGCTCGCGATCGCGTTCTTCGTGCGGTTCCTGTTCCACTCACTCGTGGTCTACGCGCCCCGCAAGACCGGTGCCCGCCCGAGCCGGGTGCGCGAACTCGTCGACGAGCTCGACGCGCAGTCGATGTCGCCGGGCGAGCTGTAGGGACGCTTTCGTAGACCGAGCGTTCGCGCTGCGCGTCGCTTCACGCGATCGCGAGCAACCCGTCCGTCTCGATGTAGCGCTCGCCCGAGTCAGGGCAGACCCACACGTCGTCCGCGCCCTGCACGAGGGGCTTGCCGACTCGGCCGACCCAGCCGATCCTGCGAGCCGGCACCCCGACGACGATAGCGAAGTCGGGTACGTCCTTCGTGACCACCGCCCCTGCGGCGACGAGGGCCCACTGGCCGATCGTGACCGGGGCGATGCAGACCGCGCGGGCGCCGATCGAGGCGCCGCGCCCGATGGAGACTCCGACGGCGTGCCAGTCATCGGCGCTCTTGAGGCTGCCATCCGGGTTGACCGCACGCGGGAACTCGTCGTTCGTCAGCACCGCGGCGGGACCGATGAAGACACCGTCGCCCAGCACCGCGGGCTCGTAGACGAGGGCATAGTTCTGTATCTTGCACGCGTCGCCGAGCACCACGTCAGGGCCGATGTAGGCGCCGCGGCCGATGTTGCAGTCTGCTCCGAGGCTCGCCCCCTCGCGCACCTGGGCGAGGTGCCAGATCCGCGTTCCGGCGCCGAGCACAGCGGAATCGGCGACGTCGGCGCTCGGCTGGACGACGGGGGCGTCGGTCATGGCTGCTCCTGGAGTTCGTGGGCTTTTCCTATGATGAACCGCAGGGGGGTGCGATCGTGACTCAGTATGGCGTGATCGGGGCGGGGATCGTGGGGCTCGCAGTTGCGCGTGCGCTCGCGCTGCGAGGTCACGATGTTGTCGTGTTCGAGAAAGAGGACCGCGTCGCCGCGCACCAGACCGGACACAACTCCGGCGTAGTGCATGCGGGCATCTACTACGCGCCGGGCTCGCTCAAGGCCGAGCTGTGCGCGCGCGGCCGTGTGGCGATCCGCGACTACTGCCTCGCGCGCGGCTTGCCCTACCGCGAAGTGGGCAAGCTCGTCGTCGCCGTGGACTCCTCCGAACTTCCCGCGCTGGCCGCGCTCGAGACCAAGGCGACGGCGAACGGCGTGCCCGGCCTCAGGCGGGTCGACGCGACCGGCATCCGTGACATCGAGCCGGCCGCCGCCGGAGTCGGGGCCCTCCACTCTCCGCACACCGCGGCCGTCGACTACGTCGCGATCGCGCAGGCCATGGCACAGGATGTGACGGATGCCGGCGGCGACGTGCTGCTGGGCGCCGAGGTCACCAGCATCCGCACCGAAAACGGCCGTGTCACGATCCAGACTTCCGTCGCGGCACAGACGGTCGATCGGCTCATCGTCTGTGCGGGACTGCAGTCCGACGCGGTCGCCCAACTGGTCGGAGCCGATCCGTCGCCGCGGATCCTCCCCTTCCGGGGTGAGTACTGGGAGCTGGATCCCGCTCGTGCGGACCTCGTGCGAGGCATGATCTACCCCGTACCCGACCCTCGGTTCCCGTTTCTGGGTGTCCATTTCACACGCGGCTTCGACGATCGTGTCCACGTCGGACCCAACGCAGTGCCCGCTCTCGCGCGGGAGGGCTATCGATGGCGAGATGTCTCGGCTCGCGATACCTGGGCGTCGCTGACGTGGCCCGGAGCCTGGCCTCTCGCCCGCATGCACTGGCGCATGGGCATCTATGAGACGTGGGGTTCGGTGTCGAAGTCGGCGTACTACCGGAGGGCGCGCAAATTCGTGCCCGAACTGCAGATGAGCGACCTCACCCAGAAGACGGCGGCAGGAGTGCGTGCGCAGGCGTGGGACCGTGACGGCAGCCTCCTGGACGATTTCGCCATCGATCAAGTCGGGCCGGTGACCCTGCTCCGCAATGCACCCTCGCCGGCTGCAACATCGTCTTTTGCGATAGCCGATTACCTGCTCGACCGGATCTGATTCGCTTCTTGCGGGAATCCTGAGGAAGTAGGGGTTCTCTTATCTTCCGCAGCGTGGGTAGACTCCCCGTGGGGAAAGAGTGACCACGCGGCCTTGGGGAAGTGCCTAAGTGGTCGCACACCTGCTCGTGAGGGGGACTCGCGGGCGAGGATCACTCGTCGTTCTGCGGCGAGAACTGGGGAGTTATGTCGAGCGTTTCTGGGGATACGTCGAAGTCGCGCAGCGCGTGGCCGCGCCGCGCACGGTTGGGTGCTTACGCGGCGATCATCGCGCTCGTCGGGACCGCTTTCGTCGCGCTGCAGCCGCCCGCCACCGCTGCGGCGGCGGGGAGCGACTGCGGCGCCTCCATCAACAGGATCGTCTGCGAAAATTCCAAACCCGGCACTGATCCGAGCATCTGGGATATCGACGGTGCCGGCGATGCTGACATCCAGGGCTTCGCCACCGACATCAGCGTCAACGCAGGCCAGAAGGTCGACTTCAAGATCGACACGAAGGCCGCCTCGTACAAGATCGACATCTACCGCACCGGCTGGTACCAGGGACTCGGGGCGCGATTCATCCAGTCCGTTCCAGTCACGGCCGCATTGCCGCAGATCCAGCCGCAGTGCGTGTCCGATGTGACCACCGAGCTCTACGACTGCGGCACCTGGGGCGTCTCCGCCTCCTGGAACGTACCGGGCGACGCCGTGTCCGGCGTCTACGTCGCGAAGCTGACGCGCAATGACAACGGCGACGCGAGCCACATCATCTTCATCGTCCGCAATGACGGCAACACCTCGAATGTGCTCTTCCAGACCTCCGACCCGACGTGGCAGGCCTACAACACGTACGGCGGATCGGACTTCTATCAGGGCGCCGCCAATGGCCGCGCATACAAGATCAGCTACAACCGGCCGTTCGCGACCCGCGGCAACGACCTGGGCCGCGACTTCTACTTCTCCTCCGAATACGCCACGGTGCGCTTCATGGAGCGCAACGGCTACGACATGAGCTACATCGCCGGTGTCGACACCGATCGCCGGGGCGGCGAGCTTCTGACTCACAAGGTCGTGCTGTCGGTCGGCCACGACGAGTACTGGTCAGGCGCCCAGCGCGCCAATCTGGAAGCAGCCCGCGACGCCGGCGTAAACCTGCAGTTCTTGACGGGTAATGAGGGCTACTGGCGCACGCGCTACGAGAACTCGGCCGACGGATCCAACACCGCCTATCGGACGCTGGTGTCGTACAAGGAGACGTGGTCTAACGCGAAGATCGACCCGAGCTCGGAGTGGACGGGTACGTGGCGCGATCCCAGATTCGCGGCGCCCGCGCAGGGCGGGGGCAAGCCAGAGAATGCGCTCACCGGCACGATGTACATGGTCAACAACGTCGACCTAGCAGTCACGGTCTCCAGTGCTGAGGGCAAAATGCGCTTATGGCGCAACACCACACTTGCGTCGCTGGCCGCGGGTTCGTCCGTAGGGCTTGCGGCGCACACCATCGGATACGAATCGAACGAAGACATCGACAACGGTTTTCGCCCGGCGGGCCTGGTGCGTCTGTCCACCACCACCGGCGCGGTGCCGCAGTATCTCACCGACTACGGCAGCACGGTGGTTGCCGGCACGACACAGCACCACGTCACGATGTACAAGGCCGCGAGTGGGGCGAAAGTGTTCTCTGCGGCGAGCATCCAGTGGGGCTGGGGCCTCGACCAGACGCACGACGGTAACGGTGCACCTGCCGACGTGCGCATGCAGCAGGCGCAGGTTAACCTCCTCGCCGACATGGGGGCTCAGCCGACGACACTTATGGGCGGTCTCGCGGCTGCCGCCGCCAGTACCGATACAACGGCGCCTACGACGACGATCACGAGCCCCGCGGCGGGTGCGTCGATTGCGGGAGGCTCCACCGTCAGCGTGACCGGAACCGCCTCCGACGCCGCCGGTCAGATCGCGGGCGTCGAGATTTCCACGGACGGCGGAGTGTCGTGGCACCCTGCGACCGGCACGACCTCGTGGTCGTACACCGGTGTTGTTCAAGGATCGGGAAGTGGTGCCATCAGGGCCCGCGCGATCGATGACAGCGGGAACTTTGCGGCGGCCGGCACCGCCAACGCCGTCACCATAGCGGCTCCCTTCAGCGCGCTCGGCACGGCGGTTCCCACCACGGCGTCCGCCTCCGATGCGGGCGCTGTGGAACTGGGGCTGAAATTCACCCCCGACGCGGACGGCTTCGCCAAGGGCGTGAAGTTCTACAAGGGCACGGCCAACACCGGCACCCATGTCGGCTCGCTGTGGGACTCCGCAACGGGTACCCGTCTGGCGACGGTGACCTTCACGGGTGAGACCGCATCGGGCTGGCAATCCGCACAGTTCGCTGCGCCCGTCGCCCTCGCCGCCGGTCATAACTACACGGTTTCGTACACGGCACCGCAGGGCGGGTACGCGGTCGACGATCAGTACTGGCCCTACCGCGCACGTCCATCTTCTCCGGTGGCGGTGGTCGCTGCTGTCGGCACCGCCGCGCCGGGTGTTTTCGGATCCGCCGGCACCATGCCCGGCTCGGCGTACCGCGAATCGAACTACTACGTCGACGTCCTGTTCGACAAGGTCGACGGCACTCCGTTGCGGCTGACGGCGAAGACACCACTCGACGGCTCGTCGAGTGTCCCAGCGGCGACGACCGTGAGCGCGACGCTGTCTCGTGCGGCCGTAGCGTCCACCGTGACCCTCGCTGTGACGGATGCCTCGGGCGCCACAGTCGCCGGAACCGTCGCGTACGATCCCGCGACACGGGTCGTCAAGCTCACTCCCTCGGCCCCGCTGGCGCCGTCCACGACGTTCACCGCCGCGGTCACCGCCTCGGACGCGCTAGGGGTCGGCATCGAGGCGGGAGGGGGTGTCTGGTCGTTCAAGACTGCTGCAGCCACGCTGCCCGATGGCACCTGCCCATGCACGCTATTCCCGGACGCCTCGACGCCCGATGTCCAGAGTGCGAACGATTCCTCATCCGTCACGCTCGGCGTGCAATTCAGCAGTTCGCAGAGTGGCAAGATCACCGCTCTGCGCTTCTATAAGGGTCTGGCGAACACCGGCACACACACGGGAACGTTGTGGAGTGCGGCGGGCGCAGTTCTCGCCACGGTCACCTTCTCGGGCGAGTCGACCCAAGGATGGCAGACCGCTACACTCTCGCAGCCGGTGTCGATCGACGCGAGCACATCTTATGTCGCGTCTTACACTGCCCCCGCGGGGGGGTATTCCGTCACCGTCGGCCAGTTCGGGCAGGGCTTGACTCGCGGACCGCTGGTCGTAGCGGCCAGCGGCGGAAAGTACACCTACACTGGGGGTTTTCCCGCGCAGAGTTCGGGAACCAACTACGGTGTCGACGTCGTGTTCGAACCGCCGGTAGTAGGCCCGGCCGTCAACTCGGTCAGCCCGCAGGATGGCTCGACCGGCGTGCCGGCTGACACCGCAGTCACAGCTTCCTTCGACACCACCGTATCTGCGGCCACAATCGCCGCAACCAGCGGCGGGTCGGCCATCCTCGGCACCAGCACGCTCGCGGCAGACGGGAAAAGCGTTACCTTTACGCCGGCTGCGCCTCTGCCTACAGGGGTCGTGGTCGCTGCCTTTGTCACCAGCGTCACCGGAACGAACGGTGTTGCCGGAGCCAACGCCTCATGGTCGTTCACCACGACGACGCCCAGCACCGATCCGGTGGTGTCGTTCTTCAACGGTCAGTCTCCGAACGCGTCGACGGCCACCGATGACACCGCTTCGGTAATCCTCGGTATGTCGTTCACGACATCGGCGCCGGGTGAGGTTCGGGCGCTTAGGTTCTACAAGTCTTCTGCGAACACTGGCACACACATCGGATGGTTGTGGGGTGATGGCGCCACTCCGCTAGCGACGGTCACCTTCACGAACGAGACCACCACAGGCTGGCAGCGGGCGGTGCTGAGCGCGCCGGTCACGCTCACTCCTGGTACCCAGTACACCGTGTCTTACCTGGCGCCTAACGGAAACTACAGCTACCAGGGCGCTGGTCTCGCCACGGCTAAGACGAGCGGCGCCTTGACAACCGTCGTCGCGAACAACGGAACATACCTGTATGGCAGCTCGGGGCGTCCCACCGCCTCGTGGAACTCGACAAACTACTTCGTCGACATAGAGTTCGTTCCAGCGACTGTCGTAACTGAAACGCTCTTCGGCCCGGTCGTGCCCTACGAGGGCGCCGTACCCGACGCCGACCCCGTCGAGGTCGGCACGTCGTTCACAGTGGCCGAGGCAGGCAACGTGACTGCAATCCGGTTCTATAAGGGCACAGGCAACACCGGCACCCATGTCGGGTCGTTTTGGTCGTCCGACGGCACAAAGCTCGCGACCGTGACCTTCGATGCCGAGACGACTACAGGCTGGCAGCGGGCGGCGCTTAGCAACCCGATCGCCGTCGCCCCGGGACAGACGTACGTGGTTTCCTACTATGCGCCGAACGGTCGCTACGCGATGCAGGGGTCCTACTTCGCGTCCCCCCGTATCAGCGGGCGTATCACGGGGGTCTCGCCGCAAAACGGGCTATTCCGCTATGGGACGAACGGAGGCTTCCCGACGGGGTCCTTCAACTCATCGAGTTACTTCGTCGACGCCGAAGTGACCTTCGGTACTGCGGCGCCGATTGTGACGCCGACGCCGACGCCGACGCCGACGCCGACGCCGACCGCTAGCCCGACGCCAACCGCCACGCCCACGCCGACCGCTAGCCCGACGCCAACCGCCACGCCCACGCCGTCGGCGACGCCGACAGCCAGCCCGACGCCAACCGCCACGCCGACTCCGTCACCCACACCGACGCCGCCTCCTGCTGTCACGATCTCCGCTCGCACGCCGGCGAGCGCGGCGACGGGCGTCGACCCGGCGACGGTCAAGACGGTGACCGCGACACTTGCGAACGCCACGTCGGCCTCGCTGGCTCTGACGCTGTCCGGCGCGAACGTGGCAGGATCTTCGGCGTACAACACCACGACGAAGGTCGTGACGTTCACGCCCACGGCAGCGCTCGACTGGTCGAAGACGTACACGGCTACGGTTACGGCGAACGGCGCGGCCGTCACGGGCGGCGGCTGGACGTTCACGACGAAGTCGGCACCCGTCACGATCTTCGGCACCACCGCGACGCCCGCCAACGCCAATACCTCGGTCGCCCAGTCCATGCAGATCGGCACGCGGTTCAAGACTTCGAGTGCCGGCGTGGTCACGGCCATTCGCTTCTACAAGGGCAACCTGAATACGGGTACGCACACGGGCTACTTGTGGGCGTCGAACGGGACCAAGCTCGCGACGGTGACGTTCGCCAACGAGACGGCATCCGGGTGGCAGACGGCAACGCTGTCCACGCCCGTTCGACTCACCGTCGGCGCCGAGTACCGGGTCGGGATGTACAGCAGCTCGGGGCGCTACCCGTCCACGACCGGCGGATTGTCGTCCGTGTTGACGTCTGGGCCGCTCTCCACGTACGCAACCGGCGGAGCGTATATTTACTCCGCGAACTATCCCAGCACCACATCGACGACGAAATTCTGGGTAGACGTGATCTTCAACCCGGACAACTAGGACATCCCGTCCACATCTGATGACGCCGCGCGGGGGTGCGGTTCTACGAGGGGGAGTGACTTCAGCGTGTCTTCGCGACTGAACGTGGCAGTGATCGGGGCGGGCTACTGGGGCCCGAATCTGGCCCGTAATTTCCGGTCCAGTCCGGACTGGAATCTCGCAGCGATCTGCGACCTCGACGTCGAGCGCGCCCAGCGCGTGGCCGACGGGGTGGGCGGCGTGCCGGTCACGCCGAGCCTCGACGACGTGCTCGCCGATCCGGGCATCGACGCGATCGCGATCGCGACCCCGGCGCGCACGCACCACCCGATCGTGCTGAAGGCCCTGGATGCTGGGAAGCACGTCATGGTGGAAAAGCCCCTCGCCGACGAGCGCGCGCGGGGCGTAGAGATGGTGCAGCGCGCGCGGCAGAACGGCCTCGTCCTCATGGCCGACCACACCTACTGCTACACGCCGGCCGTGCTCAAGATCCGCGAACTCATCGCCGACGACTTCCTGGGTGACATCCTCTTCGTCGACAGCGTGCGCATCAACCTCGGGCTCATCCAGCCCGATGTCGACGTCTTCTGGGACCTCGCGCCACACGATCTGTCGATCATGGACTTCGTGCTGCCCGGCGGCCTCCAGGCCGAGACCGTCTCCGCGCACGGTGCAGATCCGCTCCGCACCGGCAAGTCCTGCGTGGGGTATCTCGCGATGCCGCTGGCCGGCGGCGCGATCGCCCACGTGCACGTCAACTGGCTCAGCCCGACCAAGATCCGCCAGATGGTCATCGGCGGCACGAAGCGCACCCTGGTGTGGGACGACCTCAATCCTCAGCAGCGCGTGAGCGTCTACGACCGCGGTGTGGATCTGGCCCTTCAGTCCGCCGCAACAGCCGACACGCAGGCTTCCACAATCTCTTACCGCCTCGGCGACACCTGGGCTCCCGCCCTTCCGGAGCACGAGGCGCTCGCCAACGTGGCCGCCGAATTCGCGGCATCCATCCGAGAGAAGCGCGACGCGCGCACGAGTGGCGAGTCTGGCCTTCGCGTCCTGTCCGTGCTCGAGGCGGCCACGGGCAGCCTCGGCCGTTTCGGCGCCCCCTACCCCGTGGCTTCCGGCCACACGAACGGAGACCCCGCATCATGACGAACCTCGAAGGTACCGACATCCTCGTCACGGGGGGCGCAGGCACAATCGGCTCCACGCTCGTCGACCAGCTGCTGGACGCGGGCGTCGCCCACATCGACGTCCTCGACAACCTCGTGCGAGGCCGGGTGGGCAACCTCGACGATGCGCTCGGATCCGGGCGCGTCACGTTGGTCGACGGCGACATCCGCGACGCGAAGCTCGTGGACGACCTCACTGCCGGCAAGGACCTCGTATATCACCAGGCGGCCATCCGCATCACGCAGTGCGCCGAAGAGCCCCGGCTCGCACTCGAGGTGCTGGTGGACGGCACGTTCAACGTCGTGGAGTCGGCGGCCAGGCATCGCGTGAAGAAGCTCGTCGCGGCGTCCAGCGCCTCCGTGTTCGGGCTGGCGGAGGAGTTTCCGACAACCGAGCGTCACCACCATCACAACAACGACACCCTCTACGGCGCAGCGAAGTCGTTCAACGAGGGTCTCATCCGGAGCTTCCGCGCGATGCAGGGGCTGGACTACGTGATCCTCCGCTACTTCAATGTGTACGGACCGCGCATGGATGTGCACGGCCTCTACACCGAGGTGCTCGTCCGGTGGATGGAGCGGATCGCCGACGGCAAGCCGCCGCTCATCTTCGGCGATGGGCAGCAGACGATGGACTTCGTGTGCGTGCCAGACATCGCCCGCGCGAACGTCCTCGCCGGTCAGAGCGACGTCGTCGACGGCGACTACAACATCGCCAGTGGCACCGAGACGAGTCTGCTCGAACTCGCCGAGGCATTGCTGCGCGTGATGGGGTCGGACCTGGGCGTCGAACACGGCCCCGAACGCGCCGTCAACGGCGTGACCCGACGCCTCGCCGACACGAGTGCCGCGAAGCGCGACCTCGGCTTCGAGGCCACGATCGGTCTGGAGGAGGGGCTGCGCCAGCTCGTGGAGTGGTGGACGCCGCTTCGCGATGAGATCGGCGCCGGGCGGACGGTCAGCGCATGAGCGACCGCATCAACGTCATGGTTCCCTGGCTCGGCCAGGAGGAAGCGGATGCTGTCGCCGAGGCGATCGCGAGCGGCTGGGTCGCTCAGGGCCCGCGTGTGCTGCGTTTCGAGCAGGAGTTCGCCGCGGCCATGCAGGCGCCTTACGGCGTCGCGACCACCAGCTGCACCACCGCGCTGCACTTGGCGCTGATCGTCGTAGGCATCGGCCCCGGTGACGACGTCGTGATCCCCTCCTTCTCCTTCATCGCGACCACCAACGCGGTCCGCTACGTCGGGGCGAATCCCGTGTTCTGCGATGTCGATTCGGTGACGGGCAACATCACCGGCGACTCGGTTGCGGCGGTGCTCACGGACGCGACGAAGGCGGTCATCGCGGTCGACCAAGGTGGTGTGCCCGTCGACCTCGACGACGTTCGCGCCGTCACCGACCCACGGGGGATCGTTGTGGTGGAGGATGCCGCGTGCGGCGCCGGCTCGACCTACAAGGGTCGCCCGGTCGGCGCGGGGGCCGACATCGCCGCGTGGTCCTTCCACCCCCGCAAGCTCCTCACCACCGGCGAGGGCGGCATGATCACGACGCAGCGCGAGGACTGGGCGGCGCGTGCGCGCCACCTCCGCGAGCATGCCATGAGCGTCTCGGCCGCCGACCGCCATGCCTCGGTGCTTCCTCCGGCGGAGGAGTACAGCGAGATGGGCTTCAACTTCCGGATGACCGACCTGCAGGCGGCCGTCGGGCTCGTCCAGCTCGGTCGACTGCCGCAGATCGTCGAGCGGCGCCGCCAGATCGCCGAAACTTATCAGCGTGCGATCGAGGCGATCCCGGGCCTGCGCGCCGTCGCAGACCCCGCATATGGGACGGGCAACTTCCAATCGTTCTGGGTGGAGGTCGGCGACGATTACCCGACCGACCGGGAGGGACTGCTGGAGGCGCTCGCGCACGCGGACATCTCCGCGCGGCGCGGAATCATGGCCTCGCACCGGCAGCCGCCCTACCGCGCCCTCACTCCGCCGCAGGGTCTGCCCGTCACCGAGCAGCTCAACGATCGCACGCTCATCCTCCCCGTCTTCCACACATTGACGGATGCCGAACAGGAGCGCGTCATCGCCGTGCTCCGAGACCCCGCGAGCGCAGTGTCGTGACCGAAGGACTCCTGCTCGTGGGGGCAAGTGGACTGGCCCGCGAGGTGCTCGCCGCCGGCATCACCGGCGTGGTCGGAATCGTCGACGACAACGAAGACCTGTACGGCGGCGACATCGCGGGAGTGCCCGTGGTGGGCTCGATCGCCGACGCGGTAAAGCGCGACGAGTCGCTGCTGGTCTGCGTGGGCCCGAGCGCGAGCCGCCGCAACGTCGTGCGCCGGCTCATCAAGTTCGGCGTGACGGAAGAGCGCTTCGCGATCTACGTCGCGCGCTCGGCGCGCATAGGGGCGGGCAGCGAGATCGGCGGGGGCAGCATCCTGCTGGATGGTGTGGTCGTCACCGCGAATGCGACGATCGGCCACCACGTGGTCGTGATGCCGAACACGACGATCACCCACGACTGCGTGCTCGAGGATTACGCGACTCTCGCTTCCGGCGTTTCGCTCGGTGGTGGTGTGCGTCTTCGTGAAGCGGCCTACATCGGAATGAACGCCTCCATCCGGCAGGGCCTGACGGTCGGCCGCGAGGCCACCGTGGGGATGGGCGCCGCCGTGCTCGCCGATGTGCCGAAAGAACAGACCTGGGCCGGAGTGCCCGCCCGACCCCTGGAAGTGTCCGAATGACCACCACCGTTCCGTTCCTCGACCTCGCCGCCCAGCAGGCGGAGATCGCCGATGAGGTGCTGCCGGTCTGGCAGCGCCAGCTCGCCTCGGCCGGCTTCATCGGCGGTCCTGAGGTCGACGCCTTCGAGCGCGAGTACGCCGACTACATCGGCGTGCAGCACGTGGTCGGTGTCTCCAACGGCACCGATGCCCTCGAGCTCGCCTACCGGGCCGTCGGCATCGGAGCGGGCGATGAGGTGATCATCCCGGCCAACACCTTCATCGCGACAGCGGAAGCCGTCTCCCGGATCGGCGCAGTGCCGGTCCCGGTCGACGTCGACGACGAGTTCCTCCTCATCGACCCGGACGCCGTCGAGGCGGCGATCACGCCGCGCACCCGTGCGATCGTGCCCGTCCACCTGTTCGGCCAGACCGCTCCGGTCGAGCGGATCGCGCCGATCGCCGAGAAGCACGGACTCGTGCTGATCGAGGATGCCGCCCAGGCCCAGGGCGCCACCTCGTCGGCGGGCCGCGCGGGCGCCCTGTCGAGGGTTGCCGCAACGAGCTTCTACCCCGGCAAGAACCTGGGCGCCGCCGGCGACGCCGGCGCCGTCATGACCGACGACGCCGAGGTCGCCGCCCTCGTACGCAACCTCGGTGGCCACGGAAGTTCGGTCAAATACGTGCACGACCACGTCGGCATGAACGCGCGACTGGATGCCGTGCAGGCCACGGTCCTCCGGGCGAAGCTGCGTCGCCTGGATGGCTGGAACGCCGCCCGCCGCGCCGCCGCCGCCCGTTACGAGGAGCTGCTGGCGGATGTCGCGGGCGTGCGCATCCCGTCGGTGCGGCCGGGCAACCAGGACGTGTGGCACCTGTACGTCGTGCGCGTCGCTGAGCGCGACCGCGTCATGGCTGAGCTCGGGACCGCCGGCATCGGCGTCGGCATCCACTACCCGACTCCCGTCCACCTGACCGAGGCGTACGCGTCGCTCGGGTACCGCCGTGGCCAGTTTCCTGTCGCGGAGGCAGCGGCCGACAGCATCCTGTCGCTGCCGATGTTCCCCCACCTCACCGAGCAGCAGCAGGGCGGCGTAGCCGATCATCTGGCGAGGGCTGTGCGGCGTGACTGACCAGACGCCCCAAGACGACTCGGTCTCCAAGAAGGCCACCCGCGCGTTCGGTTGGAGCTTCGGCAACACGGTCGTCGCGCGTCTCGGCACACTCGCCATCGGCATCGCCCTCGCTCGTGTGCTCGGACCCAGCGAGTTCGGCGTTTTCGCCATCGCTACGGTCGCGCTCGCTGCGGTGCTCAGCTTCAATGAGCTCGGAGTGAGCTTGGCGGTCATCCGATGGCGCGACGACCCGTCCACTATCGCGCCCACCATCAATACCATCGCCGTGGGCAGCAGCATGATCCTCACGGTCGGGATGATCCTCACTGCCCCTTGGATCTCCACTGCGCTCGGCGACGTGCAGGCGACACCGGTCGTGCAGGTGATCGCTCTCTCCATCCTCATCAACGGACTGGTGGCGACCCCGGCTGCGATCCTGCAGCGCGAGTTCATGCAGAAGCAACGCACCATAGCGGATCAGGTCAACACCTGGCTGGGGGCGGGGCTGTCACTCGTGTTCGCACTCCTCGGCTGGGGAGCGATGAGTCTCGCGATCGGACGGCTGATCGCCAGTCTCGTGTTCGCCGTGATGATCTGGAGGTGGTCGCCGATTCCTTACGGCTTCGGGTGGAACCGCGAGGTCGCCGGTCGGCTTCTGCGCTTCGGTCTGCCTCTGGCGGCATCCAGCATCGTGGTGTTCGCATCGGGGTACGCCGATCAGATCGTCGTCGGCTCCATGCTCGGCGCCGAGGCGCTCGGGTTCTACGTGCTGGCCTTCAATCTCGCCAGCTGGCCGGTGTCGATCTTCTCGCAGCCTCTGCGGGCGGTCGCACCCGCCGCATTCTCAGCGTTGAAGGCCGAGCCCGATCGGATGTCGCGCAACTTCAGCCGGGTTCTCGCGGTACTCTCCTGCGTTGCCGTCCCGGCGTGCCTCGCGATCAGTGGTGCCGCCCAGCCTGTGGTCGACTTCGTGTACGGAGAGCAGTGGGCGCCGGCGGCGGGCGTGCTGCTCTGGATGGCGGCCTTCGCCGCGCTGCGCATCTGGTTCGAACTCTGCTACGACTATCTCGTCGTGCAGGGTCGTTCCGGTGCGGTGCTGATCATCCAGGCGTGCTCGTTCGCCGTGTCGCTGCCGCTCATGCTGCTCGCGGTCGGACCGTTCGGCGAGTCCGGTGTGGCGGCGAGCCAGTTCGTCGTGGCTCTGGTGGTCTCCGCGCCGCTCTACGTCCTGAGCCTGCGACGGGTCGGTATCGGGGCGACGGGACTGCTGCGATCCGTGTGGATGCCGGTGTTCGCGGGCCTCGTCGTGTGGGGTGTGGCCTGGGGGCTCTCCACGTGGATCCGGATGCCGTTCCTGGCTGCAGTGGCCTCCGCGGTATTCGCCGTCGCGGTGATCTCCCTCCTCGCCCTGAGTAGACGCGACGACCTGCGCCGCCTACGTCTCGCGGTACGGGGGGCGTGATGCGTATCCTTGTTTACCCCCACGACCTGAACATGGGCGGCAGTCAGACCAACGCCATCGAACTCGCGGCGGCGGTAACGGCGCTCGGTCACGAGTGCATCATCTTCGGACGGCGGGGCACCCTCTGCGGTCGAATCGAGGAGCTCGGCCTGGATTTCATTGAGTCGCCCGATCCGGGTCGGCGCCCGTCATTGCGTATCGCTCGCCGTCTGCGAGAGATCACGCGGGAGCGCGGCATCGACATCATCCATGGGTACGAGTGGCCGCCTGGTCTGGAGGCGGCGATGGCCGCCGAGCGCCTGCCTGACGTTGCCGCGGTCTGCACCGTGATGTCGATGGCAGTCGCCCCGTTCCTTCCGCGCAGCATGCCTCTCGTCGTCGGCACGCAGCAGATCGCCGCAGCGGAGCAGCGTGCGGGCCGGCTAGAGGTGGCGCTGATCGAGCCGCCCGTCGATCTCGAGCATAATCAGGCGCCCTCCGCCGACGGGCTCTTTGAGTTCCGTCGACGTTGGGGCCTCGATGACCGTCCGACGGTGGTGATCGTGAGCCGACTCGTGCCGGAACTGAAGGCCGAAGGAATCTTTACCGCGATCGAGGTCGCGGGTAACCTCGCCGCCACGCATCCTTTCCAGCTTCTCATCGTCGGCGACGGGAAAGCGCGCGAATCGATGGAGTCCGCCGCGGACGCGGTGAACGCGCGCGTGGGCGCAGGTACCGTAGTGTTCACCGGGCAGCTGGACGACCCACGCGCCGCCTACGCGGTCGCCGACATCGCGATCGGTATGGGCGGTTCCGCCCTACGATCGCTCGCCTTCGGCAAACCACTCGTCGTCCAGGGCGAGCTCGGGTTCTTCCGCACACTGACACCCGAGACCCTGGCCGACTTCCAGTGGCGCGGCTGGTACGGCGTCGGCGACGACGTTGCCGACGGTGCCGGCGCGCTCGCGCGCCAGCTGGAACCCCTGCTCGCCGACGCGCAGCGTCGTCGAGATCTCGGCGAGTACAGCCGCCGTGTCGTGAACGACTTCTCGCTGGAAACGGCGGCGGCGCGTCAGCTCGCCATTTACCGCGAAGCGTGGGCGACCCGGTCCTCTCAAAAGCGGCGGATCCTGGATGGCGTCCGCTCGTTCGCGGGACTCGCCCGTTACCACATCACGCAACGCCTCGCCCGGTTCCGCGGCACGCAGCGCGCGGATGACTTCAACGCTGATCCGGTCACGACCATCAGGCCGACTGTCGATTCCCCGGTGCTCGAGGGCTCGCGGCGCGGGACGATCCTCTACTTTCCCGGTGTCGGCTGGGACACCATGGCGGGCACCGATCGCCAGCTCGTTGCGCAGCTTGCGGACGACTTCGACGTCGTGTGGGTCGACACGCCGTATGCGCCGATCCGACGCAGGGACCGTGGAATCCCTTCGGTGTCACAGCCGCTGCCGCACGTGACACGGCTGCGGGCGATGACTCTACCCGGCGTGCAGCGTCCGATCCTGCGCGGTGTCGCCAACCGGCGTCGCGCAGCGGTGGCGTACCGTCACCTCGCCGCACGCGGGTTGGAGCCCGCTGCGGTGATCGTCTCGTCGACCGCTCCGATGCTGTACCTGACTCGGAGGATGCCAGGCCTGAAGGTCTATTTCGCCACCGACGACTTCGTGCAGGCGTCGCAGTTCTGGGGCGTCAGCAAGAGCTACCTTGGCGCGTCGCGCGAGGCCAACTTGAAGGCGGCACATCGAGTACTCGCTGTGACCCCCGAGCTCGCCCGGCATCTGCAGCGAACCGAGCTCGCCCCGGGTTGGCTGCCAAACGGCGCCGACGTCCTGCGGTTCCAGGTGGATGCCGATTCGGCGGCTTCCGACATCGACCTGCCCGCGCCTATCGCGGGCGTCGTTGGCCAGTTCAACTCGCGCATCGATCTGAACCTTCTCGGCGCCGTGCAGAAAGCGGGCATCAGTCTGCTTCTGGTCGGGCCGCGCTCGTTCGCAACCGCGGCCGAGGAAGACGCGTTCGACGCACTAGTGAATCTCCCGGGTGTGCAGTGGGTCGATCGGGTGCCGAGGGACGCACTCGCCGGCTATTACCGCGCGATGCACGTGGGTCTCACCCCCTACGCTGACACGATGTTCAATCGTCGGAGCTACCCTTTGAAGACGCTTGAGTACCTCTCGGCCGGACTTCCGGTTGTCGCCACCGATGTGGTCACGGCGGAAGGGCTGGATTCGCGTTTCGTTCACATCGCGCGGGGACGCGCCGACTTCATCGACGCAGTGCGGGATGCGGTATCGGAGACGTGGGACCGTGCGATCATCCGGACGTCGGCGGAGGGGCACGGATGGGATTCGCGAGCTCGCCGTCTGATCACGATGCTGCGAGAGGACCCCAGGCGATGATCCGCACAGCCTTCCATCATCTGCTTCAGGGGACTGCGGCATCCACTCCCGATGCTCCAGCGCTGACGTACAAGGATGACAGTGTCACCTACGCGCAGGCCTGGCGCTCCGCGGCCGTCGTGGCGGCGCAACTGCGTGCTCTCGGCCTCGACCCCGGCGATCGGGTCGCCATCTACCTCGAGAAGCGGATCGAGACCGTCGTGGCGATGTTTGCAGCCTCGGCCGCGGGCGGCATGTTCGTGCCCGTCAACCACGTCCTGAAGTCCACGCAGGTCGGGCACATCCTGAGTGACAGCGGCGCCCGCATTCTGGTCACCTCGACCGATCGGCTCGCACAGCTCGCCGAGCTGCTCCCGCACACGGCGGTGGAGCACGTGATCGTCGTCGGCAGCGCCGAGCCCGCCGAAGCTGTGGCGTACTCCGTCCACGCGTGGCGCGAGGCATCCGAAGATGCGACCCCTCCCGCATCCGGAGCGATCGATCTCGATCCTGCCGCGATCCTCTACACCTCGGGCAGCACGGGCAAGCCGAAGGGCGTCGTCCTCAGCCATCGCAACCTCATCGTGGGCGCCGAGAGCGTCAGCACCTACCTGGGAAACACGAGCGACGACGTCATCCTCAGCGTGCTGCCGCTGAGCTTCGACGCCGGTCTCAGTCAGGTGACCACCGCCTTCGCGGTCGGCGCGCACGTCGTGCTCATGAACTATCTGCTGCCCCGCGAGGTGCCGAAGCTCTGCGCGCAGCACGGCGTCACCGGGCTCACCGCCGTCCCGCCTCTCTGGCTGCAGCTGGCCGACATCCCCTGGCCCGACGAGGCGGCGAAAAAACTGCGGTACTTCGCAAACACGGGGGGACGGATGCCGCGGGCCACGCTCGACCGCCTGCGCTCGACCTTCACTCCGGCCGACCCGTACTTGATGTACGGACTCACCGAGGCGTTCCGCTCGACCTACCTCGATCCGGCCGAGGTGGACCGCCGGCCCGACTCGATCGGGAAGGCGATACCGAACGCCGAGATCCTCGTCCTCCGCCCCGACGGCACACGCTGCGCACCTGGGGAGCAGGGCGAGCTCGTACACCGCGGCGCGCTCGTGGCGCTGGGCTACTGGAATGACCCCGTCCGCACAGCTGAGCGCTACCGCGTCGTACACCACCCCGGCCAGGAGTGGCGCGCGCCGGAGCTGGCGGTCTGGTCGGGCGACACCGTCGTCGCTGACGAGGAGGGTTTCCTCTACTTCGTCGGCCGCGCCGACGACATGATCAAGACGTCGGGCTACCGAGTGAGTCCGACCGAGATCGAGGAGGCGGCCTACAGCACGGGTTTCGTGCGGGATGCTGTAGCCCTGGGCCTGGCGGACGCCGCGCTCGGTCAGCGGATCGTGCTCGTCGTCACACCCTCCCAGCCGCAACTCGAGGTCGCAGCCCTCACGACAGCGCTCCGCCATCTTCTCCCGCTCTACATGGTTCCGGGGCAGATCGATGTGCGCGACGAGCTCCCGCGATCACCCAACGGCAAGTTCGATCGCAACCTTCTGAAGGCCGAGGTATCCGCATGAAACCCTCCGACCACGTCGCCGGGTTCGGCACCGCCGATGGCGAACTCCACGTGGGCGGGTTGCCGCTCAGCCGACTCGCGGCGCGCGTGGGTTCTACTCCGTTCTTCGCCTACGACCGTGGCCTTCTCGACGCGCGCGTCGACCGGCTGCGGGCAGCTCTGCCGGCGCGCATCGAGCTCAGCTTCGCGATGAAGGCCAACCCGATGCCTGCCGTCGTGCAGCACCTTGCCCGCCGCGTCGACC
Source organism: uncultured Microbacterium sp. (assembly GCF_964244775.1). Taxonomy (NCBI): domain Bacteria; kingdom Bacillati; phylum Actinomycetota; class Actinomycetes; order Micrococcales; family Microbacteriaceae; genus Microbacterium; species uncultured Microbacterium sp. The sequence continues at coordinate 38,450 of NZ_CAXTJR010000009.1, read as the reverse complement.
GGATCGACGTCGCGTCCGGTCTCGAGCTGCAGGCTGCGCTCGACACGACGATCCGCCCCGATCGCGTCAGCTTCGCGGGCCCGGGCAAGACACCCGCCGAGATCCGCCAGGCAGTCGCGGCGGGCATCATCATCGAGATCGAGTCCACGACCGAGCTCCGCCGGGTGGTTGCGGCAGGCGATGGGCTCGGGCTGACGCCGACGATCGCAATCCGGGTGAACCCGGATTTCGCCGTCAAGGGGTCCGGCATGCGCATGGGCGGCGGGCCGCAGCAGTTCGGCATCGACGCGGAGGTGGTGCCCGACGTGCTGCGCGAGGTCGCCGCATCCGGGGTCAACGTCCTCGGCTTCCACGTGTTCGCAGGCTCGCAGAACCTCAACGCCGCGATCATCGCCGAAGCGCAGACCCGCACCGTCGATCTGATCACTTCGCTCGCCGAACACCTCGCCACACCGGTGCGGTACCTCAATCTCGGCGGTGGGTTCGGCATCCCGTACACGGCAAAAGACGAGCCGCTCGACCTCGATGCGGTCGCCGCGAACCTCCATGCCTTGGTCGACGGGCCGATCGCTGAGCGCTTCCCCGAGGCGAGCCCCGTCATCGAGCTCGGTCGCTATCTCGTCGGAGAGAGCGGCATCTATGTCACGCGCGTACTCGACCGGAAGGTCTCACGCGGCAAGACCTACCTCGTGGTCGACGGAGGTATGCACCACCAGCTCGCTGCGTCCGGAAACTTCGGGCAGGCGATCCGCCGGAACTACCCGGTGGTCGTCGGCAATCGCGTGGACGCAGCATCCGATGATCCCGTCACGGTCGTGGGCTGCCTCTGCACGCCGCTCGATCTGCTGGGCGACGACATCGAACTCCCGCCTGCCGACATCGACGACCTGATCGTCATCTTCCAGGCCGGAGCCTACGGCCTCACGGCCAGTCCCACCGCCTTCCTCGGGCACCCGGCACCCGCCGAAGTGCTCGTCTGACCCCTACGACTATCCAAGGAGACACCATGACCGACAGCCTGGACGCCGTGCGCGGCGTGCTCGTCGAGACCCTCGAGCTCTCGCAGAAGCCCGCTGACCTCACTCCCGACACTGCGCTCTTCGGCGCCCTCCCGGAGCTGGACTCTTTCGGGGTGGTGCAGCTCGTGGCGGCGATCGAGGAGCGCTTCGACATCACGATCGACGACGACGAGTTCGGCGCCGAGCTGTTCGAAACGGTCGGCACGCTCACCGCATTCGTCAACGAGAAGCTCGCCTCGGTCTGACCCATGCTCCCCAGCGCGCCGCTGCCGGGTTTCCTCGCCACGACCGGCGAGGTCCGAACGGCTAACCCTCTCATCGATGGCGTGCACGCCGCGACCTACGGTGACGTACGGCTGTCGCAGTGGGGCCTTGCAGCTCCGGATTCCGCGGAGAATCCCGTGTTGATCGCCTCGCGCGTCGTGCGCCGCGCCACCGGACAGGTTCGATCCGGCGAGGTCGCGCGACAGATGCGCGTCGATGCTCGATCGCTGCGCGATATGCTCCCGCCGTTCGCTGCGGTCGCTGCCGGTACGACCGGCGTGCAGATGGTGGCCGACTCGATGGGATTCGGGCAGCTGTTCCACACCGATGCCGGGCACAGCGGCGCATCGGCGATGTCCTCCTCCGCGCTGATGATAGGCCGCGTCGCCGGACTCGGTCTCGACGAGACGGCCGTCGGTGTGCAGTCGCTTCTCGGATGGCAGCTCGGTCAGCGCACTCTTTTCGCAGGCCTGAGCAAGCTCGCGCCGGGCGCGGTAGCGTCACTAGACGCGCACGGCGTCTCGATTCTGGAGGACTCTCAGGCCGCCGCTTCAGCGATCACGCGCCGAGCCGCGGTGGTCGCCGCCGCGACTCTCCTGCGGACGGCGCTAGAGGCGCTTCTAGACGATCACCCCGACGCCGTGCTTCAGCTCACAGGAGGAATGGATTCGCGCCTCCTGCTCAGCGCCATCCCCGAGGCGCGCCGCCGCGGGCTGCGCGCGATGACGCTCGACGTGGAAGGCAAAGGTGACGTCGCAATCGCACGTCAGCTGTCGCGGCGGTACGGCGTGCGTCACGATGTGCGGGGCCTGCTGGAGGTCGGTGCGACCACACCGGAGCAGGCGTGGGCTTTGTGCCGTGCCGAGGCGAGCCGACTCGATGCGATGTCGGACCCGGTGGCTCTGGCAGCTCAGCGCATCGCCGAGCGTGCCTTCGATCAAGGTGTGCGGATCTCGGGGCTCGGCGGCGAGATCGCACGAGGTTTTTACTACGTCGGCCGCGTTGCCGATAGGTCGTACACGCGAGCGGACGCCGCACGACTGGCGTCTTGGCGGATGTTCGTCAACGATGCCGTCGAACCGGGGCTTCTGCGTGAGGAGTTCGGCGCATGGGCGCGTGAGCGCGCGATAGATGAGGTGCATGCCGCACTCTTGGCTGGCGGGCCGGAATGGTTTCGGGCGACTGACGAGCTCTACCTGCGCCATCGTATGCAGCGGTGGGCTGGCGCAACGGACGGTGCGGTCGCCAACGATCGTGTGGTGATAAACCCGATGCTGGACCACGGTTTTCTGGCACTGGCCGCCCGCCTTCGGCCGCGGGACAAGGTCGGCTCTCGATTCTTGGCCGAGCTGCAGATGGAGCTTGACCCGGAGCTGGGCAGAGTGCCTCTGGACGGCAGGCCGGCGCCGGCCGCGTACGCCCACCCCTCCGCTTGGCAGCCGCTGACTCAAGCGATCGGTACCGGTCAACGCGTTGCGCGCAAGGCCCTTCAACGCGTGCGTCGGGGTAATCGTCCCCCAGCCGGAGGCGAGGTGATGGCGGCGAAGGTTGTAGAGCACTGGCGCGCAGAGCCTCGTATTGTCGCGGAATTGGCCTCCGTGCCGTTCGTCCGGGAGGAATGGGTCACCGGGATGCTGTCCGGGCAGATCAATCCGCGTCCTAGTTCTGTCGCGTTCGTGACGAACCTGCTCGTAACGACAGGCGCCGACGAGTAGCGTCAGCGCGCGATCTCGTCGTAAAGGCGGGCCATGCGTTCGACGCGCTGAGGCCATAGGTGAGTGGCTAGAGCTCGTACCCGTCCGGCCTCGCCCATGGCCAGTCGTCGATCGCGGTCCTCCACCAGAGAGCGTACGGCGGCCGCACAATCGGCTGCCAGCTGCGCAGGTGACTCCGCGGGGAGCAGGATGGCACAACTCTCGTCGACGTTTGCGCCGGGGCCACCGCGTCGGCAGACGATCACCGGCAGCCCCCAGGACATGGCCTCCAGACTCACGTTTCCGCCGGGTTCGCGATAGCTCGGGAATACGAAAATGTCGGCGCGCTCGTAGAATTCGTCCACGACGGCGCGTGGCATACTTCCGTGCAGGGTAACCCGGGCTTCTAGGCCGAGCTCGGCGACGAGAATTTCGCACGCTTCGCGGTCGGGGCCATCGCCGATGGCGTCGAGGACGATATCCAGATCTCGGAGACCGCCCACCGCACGAATCACATCGCGAAGACCTTTTGTACGCACGGTGCGGCCGACGTGCAGCAGCCGGATGGGCCCGGTGCGGGCGGAGCGGTCCACGGGCTCATGCACGACCGTGACGGCCGTCTCGCTCATGATCTCGAATCGACGCACCGGCACCTCAGCGAGGAAATCCCGAACGTAGTCGGCTACACCGACCACGACATCGGCCGACTGGTACGTGCGCCGCAGCAATCGATCGTGCCGCATCCTCCAGGCATCCATCGCCCGAAGACGCTGCCACCACGGTGTTGCGCCCTCCTCCGAGGCGAACGCCACGGGGGACTCAAGGCTCCCGCCGACAGGCCCGATCACGAGGGGGATGCCCAACCCAACGGCCGGTGATGGGTAACGCATCGCGACCGGAACGACCTGATGCGCTACCTCGAACCGCTCGCCCGCGCGCTGGCGGCGCCGAATCCACCGTCGCGCGTTCACGTAGAACGGCACGTACCCAGGTTGCAGGAGACTGTTGAGCCGCTCGAACCTACCTACACCGGGCGGCTCCTGCCATTCCACCACCCGCGCGCCAGGTAACTGCTGCCTCATCGGGGTATGGCCGCGCTTATATGTCGTGAGCAGAGTCAGGTCGTAGCGTTCGGACAGCCGCTTCGCCCACTGCGCGGCGACCCAGGCCTCACCCACGTCCTCGCCATCACACGCGGGCGCGATCATCAGGACGCTCTTCACGGACGGGCTCCTGACTCAGGACGGAAGGATGCTGTGGCTGGCGTTGAGGAGCGGCGGCCGAGTCGACGGGCGAATGAGGGCGCGTAGGGTCGACCAGGACTTGCGGTGGCCGAGTAGTGCCCGGCGAAGCTCGCTGAGCACGGTGAAGGCGTAGTACAGCGCCGCCCGGAGAGTCCCTGTGCGGCGTCGATAGAGGCGGATGCGGTTGATCTGCTTCATCGTGTGCGTCGTCGCGCTCTCACCCGAGCCTCCGCCCACGTGCATGGCGCCTGCATAGGGGGTGTAGAACGTGCTCCATCCCGCGTCCTTCGCTCGGAGACTGAAGTCGGTTTCCTCGGAGTACAAGAAGTAGGACTCGTCCATTCCGTTCAGTGTTGAGTACAACCCGGCATCGATGAGCAGGATGGCACCTACGGCCCATTCGACCTCGTGTTCGGCGGCGTAGGCGGCGGGATCCTCGATGCGCTCTGTGAAGACCGGCCATCCGGTGAAGCTGAGGCCGCCCACTCGGCCCATGGTGGGGCCGCGGCGAAGAGTCGGCGAGAGCGTTGCGTCTGCTTCGCGCACGCGCGGAGCCACGATCCCCACCCCCGGCCGGTCGAGTGTCCGCTGCATGGCCGGCACGGCGTCGGCGTCCAGAGTCGCGTCGGGATTGAGAATGAGGATGCTGGCTGCCGATGGAGACTCCGCCACCGCACGGTTCATTCCCCCCGCGTAGCCCACGTTGCTCGAGCGCACCACGACGCAATCTGTTCGTTGCTCGAGGAGAGCGAGGGTACCGTCGCTTGAGCCGTTGTCGACCACGACGATCGAGTAGGACAGATCTCCCATCGCCGCCGGAATGCTGTCCAGCAAGCCCGCGATGTGGTCTTCACTGTTGTACGTCACAACGACGGCGGCGACTTGTACAAGCACGGGACTCATTCTAGGAGAGCCACAACCTCGGACCTGCTGTGTTCTATTTTTCGTAGTGCGCCGGCCATTCCCAGGATGAGAAAGAGAGTTCCCATCGTCATCGGGAAGGCGAATGCGTCGAACATGAACAAGCAGGTGAAGCCGGCGCACACCGCTGCGGCGATGGCCATCGCCAGATCACGAGTGCCCTCGTCGCGCGCACGCACTCGCAACCTCAGCATGGATGTGGCGGTCGTGATGCCGAGCGCCAGAAATGCCGCAGTGCCGACCACTCCGATCGTCACCATCATCAGCAAATACTGATTGTCGAAGATGCGGTACTTCGGCAGGAACGTGCCCAAACCCCGACCGAAGAGGGGATTCTGCTGAATGAACTCCCAGGCCAGCGAGAAGCTGTCGGTGCGGGAGGAGATGCTGGGGTCGTCGCTGACACCCGTAAACAGGCCGACGATGGAGTTGAGGAAGTTCGGTGCGATGATCATCATGGCCAAGCCCCCGGCCACGCCGAATCCCAGCACGGCCACCCGCCGGTTGCGGCTCCAGCCGACCATACATATCACCAGGGCGACGAGTGCACCGAGGTACGCAGACCGCGAAGAGGTGAGCGGGATGATCGTCACCACGGCCACCGCGGGGAGCCAGCGCAGGATTGGTCCCCGCTGAGTGTGGTAGAAACCGACGTGCAGTGTGATCGGCAACAGCATCGCCAGCAGCACCCCGTACTCAATGGGGTGGATGGATGTCCCAGCGGGGCGCGGATATCCTCCTCGCGTCACCAGACCGTATGCCGGAGCGCTCGTCAGGCCTGGGATGGACAGCTGATCCACCCACAGCTGTCGAGTGGCGACCTGGATCAGCCCCAGCAGGGCGATGATTCCGCCGCACACCGCGAATCGCCAGATGAGCGTTTCCAGACGCGACCGCGAATGGACAGCGTCATGAGTGAGTAGCAACGTCCCCGACCATGCGGCGAGAGCGAGGAACGCGACATCCGCCGGGCTCACCTCATCGGGACTCGTGGGGCTTGACATAGCCAGGACGTAACTGATTCCCACGCACACCAGCAGTACCCCGAGCGCGATGCGCACCGGCTGGGAGTCTACGGTTCGGCTACGGGAGGCTCCGAGGAACGTGAGCAGCCAGAAGAGGAGACTACCCAGCCCGAATAGCATCGACGGCGCGCCCGCGCTGCCGAGTGGCCCGAAGATTAATCGCGAGGGGATGAACAGGAGGAGGGCGATGTAGATCGTCAACCACCCCACGGCATCGGCCGGAATCGTGTTCCGGATCTTGCCCAGCTGCGGGATGGCGACGGTCACCTCGGGCGCCCACCTCGGGCGGAGATCGGGGGGGTCGTTTCCGCATGCGGGCGTCCGCCCGTCTCTGGAATACGAACCTGGTCTACCGTGGTCTCAGCCCGCTCGTCGGAGGCGCTGCGTCGAATCGTGCGGCGGCGCAAGAGACCGTCGAGGGAGAAGGCCACGATGCCGGTGAGGACAATCCCCAACACTCCGGCGGCGATCACGCTGCGGATCGTCGCGGAGTTGTCCTTTTTGGCCTGGCTGTCAATCGTGAGTGTCATCGATCCGATCATCGCGTTGGACGGTGTCGCGACGTCCGATTGGAGACGTTCGAGCTCCTGCGGGATCCGGTCCGCGACGTAGTCCAAAACGCTCAGAGTCGTCTGGTCGGAGGCATCCGTGACATCTATGGCGATCACCGGGCCGCGCGTGGAGTCATCGATACCGACGGTGAACTTCGCCGTCTCCGATTGCTGCTTGACCTCATCCCGAGCCGAAGCGCTACCGAAGTAGGCCACCACGATCCCTGCCGGCTGTTCGAGCCCGCTGAGCTCGAGAAATGGGTTTCCTCCCGCACCCACTGCGGTCTGGGAGGGCAGCAAGAGGATGAGCGCGCGCGCCGTATATTGAGGGGGACTCACAACGTAGGCGCCGTAGACCAGCCCCGCCGTCGCGAGAGCGCCTATCACCAGCACGTACCACCGTCGTCCGAGCGCGCGAATCACATCGAGCAGCACACATCCCCCGTTTCGTCCGCACAGGTGTTCCTGGCGCAGACGGGTTTATTCTAGTAGCGGGGAACTTATGACTTTCTGGGAATTGATCCGGGCCGCCGGCCGGTTCTGGACCGTGCTCCTGGCCGGAGCCGTTCTGACCGCCGCGGTCGGCTATGCCGCCGTGAACGCCGATCCCGTGTACTTCACACGCACCGAGCTCGTCTTCCTCGCGCCAACGAGCCCGCTCTATCCCAACGCGCTTCGTACTCAGTCTGAAGACATCATTGACACGGCGGGCGTCATCGCCAAGCGGGTCTCCGGCCCGGGGCGCGTCACGAAATTCGCCTCGCCCGACGTCACCCTGGTGGGAATGGGTGTACGCGAAGGCTGGGCTCTGCGGTTGCCGGACACCGGTGGGCAGTGGGCGAGCAACTTCGCAACTCAGCGCCTTCTGCTGGATGTCGTCGGGCCGAGCCGTGACGCAGTCCGCGCGATTCAGGAAGACGTCATCTCGAGGGTGAGTGAAGAACTCGACTCGCTGCAGCGCGATGCGGGCGTCAACCCCGCGAACGACATCACCGTGATCACGGCACCCCAATCGACGGTGATCTACGCCGTGACCGGAAACAAAGTTCGCGCACTGACGATGACCGCCGCGATCGGCATCGGCGTTACTATTTCGGTGATCGTGGTCCTCGAATACCGCCGTCGTCGCCGCGCGATGTCGACTTCCGTGCCGCGCGACGAACAGTCGATCCGCCTCGGACGCGATCCTGTCACCGCAGGCTGAAAGCGGCATCGGCGAAACGCTGACAGCCGCGAAGGTCAAACGAGGGCCCCCCGGGAGCGATAGATATCGCCGCCCGAAGGGCCCTCTGTGCCGAAGAGGTTCGACCTAGTTGGACGCCTCGACCGCCTTTCCGTCGTTCCAAAGGTTATTCGTCCAAACGTTGCCCGGGGCGTTCGAATCGAAGGAGGTGATCGGACCCCAGATCCCGCACTTGCCGTTCGGGCCGCGCATGAAAACATTGTTCGTGAACTTGATGCTGTTCACGCCGACGGAGAACGGCTTTCCGGTCGTAGACCCTCCGTATGCGCAGTAACCCATCGATCCGTACGGGCCGCCGTCGATCAGGTTGTTGTCGATAGTGTTCTTCTGCACGATGGCGAAGTCACCGTAGCCGGTCAGACCCGCGGAGCAACCTGCATCGGGCGGTACGGGTGTCGCGTCGCAGGTGATGGTGTTGTGGCGGATGACCGAGTTCGATCCCATCCGGATCGCCGACTCATGGTCGATGCCGCGCTGGTCAGTGTATTGACCGTGCAGGTACGAGTCCTGCACGGTGCAGTCGGCCGCACAGTTCACAGATCGGCTGCCTCCGGTGACCTCCACGCGGGTGAGCGTGAAGTTGACGTCACCGACGCCGGTTCCAGCGGACTGCGGCATTCGCACCTCGCTGTCGGTCATCGTGAACGATCCGTTGAAGTAGTCGGGGTCGCTGTAAATGGTGCCGTTGAGAACGGAGTTCGTGATCGTCAGGTTCTTGGCGAGCACTCGCATGTCGCAGTTGATGATCTTGGAGTCGATCACGACGTTGTCGGTCTGGATCGTGCACGTACCGGTGTACGCGCTCAGCGTCTTGCTCGCAGGCACTCCGGTCGTGTCGGCGTTAGGAAAGCTCCGCCCGAGCACGATTGTGGATCCCGCCGCTGACGGTGGTGGAGTCGGGACAGCGGTGGGCTTCGGCGTGGGTGTCGCGGACGGAGTTGCCGTGGGCTTCGGCGTGGGTGTCGCGGACGGAGTTGCCGTGGGCTTCGGCGTGGGCGTCGCGGTGGGGGTGACGGTTGGTTTCGGCGTCGCGGACGGAGTGACCGTCGGCCTCGAAGACGGCGTCGCGGTGGGCGAGGGCACCCCAGTTCCGGGTCCGGCCGCCTGATAGACGATGTCAACCAGGTAATTCGAGCCAGCGTAGCTCGACCTGGGGAACGCAATCTTCGATCCGTACGTGTAGACCCCGGCACCACTCTTGAGGGTGAACCCGCTCTGGGAGCGGGTTTGTGTGAGATCCCGCTCGGTCACGGCGTAGCCGCCACGGGGGGCGTGGTATGAAACGACGTAGGTGGCCCCGGCGGTGAGCGGGACAGCGGTCGTGAGCGGAATCGTCCGCCACCCGACGGTCGAGCTCGGAGTGAAGTTCGCACGTGCCAATACGCGGCCGTCGCCAGACCAGAGGGTCGCAGCGGTGACGCCGTTCGCGCCCTTCCCCTGGTAGTACTGCAGAGCAGTGACCGATCCGCCTTTCTCGGGTGCGAAGCGAACACCGAGCTCGACGGACGAGGTGTCGGGGTCGACCGCGACCTTGGGAGCGAGGTTGTCGGCGAAGATGCCGGATGTGGTCGGCGCGGCGAGTGCGGGCGCGACAGCGAATCCCACCGCTGCGATCGAGACTGCGGTCGCCAAAGCGGCGATGAGCTTCATCCGATTACGATGGCGGGCACGGGAACGAGCGTGGAGCTCTCTGCGATTCATATCAATCCAGGGGGAGGCGAGCATTCGGGTCAATGGAAGTATCACCCAATCGTTGCGCTGCGATGCACGTAATGAGAGAAGCCTCACAGAGGATTCGCCGTCCGGTAATGTTCGTGCCACGAGGGTGAATGGTCATTTGGCACGTCAGAGTGGGCCGGCGGTTGATGGGTGGCGGGTGTGTCGGAACGCAGGTGGGTGCTCATCGGCCTGGGGGTCTACGGAGCGGTGATCATCGGGCTGCTCCTTGCGCCCGTGTCCGTCACCGGCATCCTGGATCTGCTCTCCAGTTGGGTCCGCAACGATCTCGGAGTCACGTCCTTCGGCTCGGGCTGGATCGAGTTCGCGGCCAACATCCTCATGTTCGTCCCCCTGGGTTTCCTGCTCACTCTCCTGCTGCCGAAGCCGTGGCAGGGCGTGCTGCTCGCCATCGCACTGTCGATCATGGCCGAGGTCGCGCAGATCGTCATCCCCTCGCGCCAGGCGAGCCTGCGCGACGTTCTGGCGAATGCCACGGGCGCGGCGATCGGCGCCGCGCTCGCCTTGCTGGTCGTACGCCGTCGCCGTCGACGGGCGGATGCCGCAGCATCCAGGTCTTCCGAGCGCTGAGGCGTCATCGCGTCCGCACCACCGACGGCGACCACGCGTGCTCGATGAAAACGCCAGGCGCGCCCGACCCGTCGGCGGCGAGCCGCCAGACGTCGGAGTCTCCTGGGACGCCGTCGCGCGGCATCCCGTAAAGGATCGTGCTGTCGTCGAGCCACTCGATCTGGTCGTCGACGCTACGTTCCTCGGGGAGCAGACTGACCACGCCCGTGGCGAGGTCGAGCACGGCGGGGGTCCAGTGCGTGGTGACGTCGGAGCCCGCGGTGACGCGCTTGAAGGCGATGCGCGTGCCATCCGGCGAGAGAGAAGGGCATTCGACACCCTCGGCCACGGACGTGAGGGTGCGCGCGGCGATATCGCCCTTCACGAGGTAGGTCTTGCCGCCGGTGCCGGCCGTCGCGTAGAAGGTCTTGTCGTCGACGAACGTGACCCCCCAGAGGTTGCGGTCGACAGGAGCGACCTGGGCGCCGTCGATGATGAGGGCGAACTCCTCGAGGTTGCCGATGCTGTCGCCGTTCGCACGTCGGATCACGGTCTCGGTCGAGAAGCCCACTGTCGCGTAGGCATGCCCGGTGACGAACGCTGTCGTCGACAGCAGCGAACCGTCGGGCGAGAATCGCGTGCGACTGGGGATGCCGGGGATCGGCCACTGCGCGCGCGCGGTGCCGTCGAGCCCGTACACGGTGCCGGTGTAGCTCGGCACGATGCCCCGCTCACTGCGGAGGCACACGAAGTCAGTGGGCGTCGCGTCCACCCGGTCGCACGCGGTCGTGGTGAGGGCGCGGGGGCCGGCGGGGTCGGTGAGCGGCACGCTCGCGACGAGGCCGTACCCCTCGCCGATCGCGGTGTTGCGGAAGGCGATGCTGTCGCTCGTGCCCCAGCCGGACGCAGCGCCGGTCTCGACTCCGCTGGGGGCGCTCGCGCGAGCCTGGTACTGGATCCACGCGTACGCCGCGACGCCGCCGACCACGATCAACGCGACAACTGCAAGTGCCGCGATCAGCAGCCACTTCGACCGGGCGGTCACGCGGTGAGTTCGCCGTGGGAGGCGAGGAACGGGCGCAGCAGAAGCGCGATGAGCGGGATCGCGAGGGCCAGCAGCACGCCGACGATGATCATCGCCGGGAGGGGGCCGACGGCGTACCAGAGGAGACCGAAGCCGACGGCCGAAGCGAACCGGGCGAGCGCCACGACGGTCTGCGCCGCGGCGATGCCCGTCCCGTGCGTCTCGGGCGTCGTGAGCTGCGCCGCGAGGGCCGACAGCACCCCGTCGGTAGAGGCATAGAAGGCGCCGAGGAACACCAGGCACAGGACGGTCGCGGCGACGTCGGCGAGAGGGAGTGTCGCGGTGACATAGGCAGCGACCAGTGCGACGTGCCCGAAGACGAACACCCGGGCCCGGCCGACCCGGTCGGCGAGGCGACCGAGCGGGATGGCGAAGGCGAGGAACGCGACGTTGGTCCCTACGTAGAGCAGGGGGAACCACTGAGCGGCGAAGTCGCTGCGCGCCTGCAGGAAGAGGTAGATGAAGCCGTCGCCGATCGTGAGGAGCCCGAGGATGCCTGCGGCGGCGAGCACGCGCCGCATCGGTCCGGTCGTGACGATCGCCCAATCGAACTTCTTGCGCGGCGCGATGGCCGGCGCCGCAGCAGTTGCATCTGAAGAAGCGGATGCCGCGGCATCCGCTTCATTCGTCTCAGTGGTCTCGCCGGCGCGGTCCGTCCGCACATTGGGCACGACGATGCCGAGGATGGCGACACCGAGCAGAGCGAACGCCAATGACGCGACGAAGATCACGTGGTAGCCGTCGGGGATGAGCAGCAGGATGAGGAACGCGATCAGGGGCCCCACGGCGGCCCCGATGTTGTCAAGCGTGCGGTGCACCCCGAACGAGGTGCCCAGGTTGTCTGACCGTGAGGTCGCGGTGATCAGCGCGTCGCGGGGGGCGGTACGCACGCCCTTCCCGATCCTGTCGGCGGTGATCACGGCGGTCAGCGCCACGAATCCGGAGGCGAACAGCAGACCGATGCGGGCGACGGCGGCCAGCCCGTAGCCGATGAATGCGATCCATTTGGGCTGGTGCACCCGATCCGACGCGTAGCCGCCCGCGATCCGCACGAGGGCGCTGATGCCCTGGTAGATGCCGTCGAGGAAGCCGAATGCGATGGTCCCGAGGCCGAGCACCCCCGTGATGTAGAGCGGGAGGATCGCCGCGACCGACTCCGACGAGATGTCGGTGAGCATCGACACGATGCCGAGCGTGACGACGGTGGACGAGACCGTGCGGATGCCGGGACGCGCGGGCTTGTCGCTGCCGATCCGGCTTTCCTCGGGTTCGGGCGTGTTGGACAGCGAGATGTACACGTCAGCTCGCTCGGAAGACGCCGAAGACGGTGTAGCGGGTGCCCGTTCCGCCCACGGTGGCCGACACGCTGAGCGACTCGAACGCGCCGGTGAAGCTGAGCGAACCATCTGCGGATGTGCCCGCGTCGGCCAATCCGAGAGCCGCCCACTGCTGGGCATAGTGGGCTCGCACCTCGTCGGGCGAGGCATCCGTGCGCCCGACGAGGGTGACCTGCATGACGGTGCCCTCCGTGGAGATGGCGCTCTGGAGGATGTCGGATGCCGGTGCGGGACCCATGATCTGCTCCGGGAATCCGTCGACCAGCGCGAAGTCCGCGGTCGCCGACGCGGGATACGGCGGCGCGATGAGCGGCGTCGCGGGCGCGGACGACGGCGGCGCGATCGGTGGCAGGGTCGTCTCGGGCGCAGCGGTCGGCGCGAGAACCTCGCTGCCGCTCGTGGGCGTCGCGCCGGGTACGGGACCTGCCGTGGTCGAGCCCGATGAACTTGAACCCGTAGCCGACCCCGATGTCGAACCCGGCCCCGCGTTCGACCCGTTCAGCAGTACGGCGAAGACGACGACGGCGATCGCCAGCAGCCCGAGCGCGCCGAAGATCACGCCGCGCATGGCGGGCGTCAACGCCGGCGACTTCCCGTCCTGTGCCGGCTCCACCCCGCGCCCTGTCGGCTCCGCCCCGTCCTGTGTCATGGCAGCCGCACCCCGTCTGTCACGCGCCCCCGCGCGCACCCTCGAACCCCAACGATACCCGCGCGGTCGCGGTGCGCCGTACCGTACGATACGGCGAGATGGACAGCGAAAAGGTGGAGCTGCGACCGATCCTCGAGGCCGACCGCGGCGACGCGGCCGCGTTCCTGCACGAGTGCCTGAACGACCGCGTATCGGTGGCGGACTGGATGCGGCTGCTCTCGCCGCCCTGGGCGGTCGAGGCGTCGAACAGCGGGTTCCAGCTGCGCGCGGGGGACCGCATCGTCGGCGTCTATGCCGCGGTATATTCCGAGCGCGAGATCGACGGCGAGCGGTTGCGGTTCTGCAACTTGGCCGCGTTCTGCGTGCTGGATGACCACCGCGCGCACAGCTTCCGGCTGCTGCGCGCGATCCTCGGGCAGCAGGGGTTCGAATTCACCGACCTCTCGCCCAGCGGCAACGTGGTCGCTCTCAACGAGCGGATGGGTTTCGAACGCCTCGATTCCCGTACGACGCTCGCTGTTAACATCCCCGCAGTCGGTGCGCGAGGCGTGTCGCTGTCCGGCGACCCCACCGTGCTTCGCGCGACGCTGACCGGAGCGGATGCCGCGATCTACCGCGATCATCGCGATGCCGCGGCCGCCAGGCATCTCGTCGTCGTGTCCGGCGACGAGTACGCGTACCTGGTGTTCCGCAAAGATCGACGCAAGCGCATCCCGGTGTTCGCAACCCCGCTGTATGCCGGAGGCAGCCGCGAGCTTCTGCAGTCCGCGTGGCCGCGTGTCGCGTCGCACCTGCTGCTGCGGCACGGCCTGCTCGCGACGCTCGCCGAGGAGCGGATCCTGGGGTTCGCCCCCCGCGCCGGCCGGCCACTCGTCTCGCCGCGCGCGAAGATGTTCCGCAGCAAGATCGTCTCCGCGGCATCGATCGACTATCTCTACAGCGAACTGACGTTGATGGAGTGGTGAGGCATCCACGGAGTGCTACCGGACGCGTTTGATGGCGCTCTTGATCGCGTTTCGCGCGTCCTGCATGCCGGGCTTGCGCGTGAGCAGCGCGCGGATCGACTCGCGCGAGTCGTCGGCGGTGACGCTGTAGCGCGCCTGGAACCACGCGTCGGCGCGCGCGGGGAAACGGTCGCTGGAGTAAACAGTCGAGTATCCGGCGCCCTTCAGTCGCTGGACCAGAAGCCTGTCGTAGCGACCGAGCGGGAGGGCGGCCTTGAGGACGCGAGCCCCACTCGCCTCGGACAGCACCGCGCGCGCATCGATGAGTTCGCGCCGGGCTTCATCGTTGTTCATCCCGCGCCACGGGATGTGCTCCCAGCCGTGGCTGCCGATGTCCATTCCTGCGCTGCGCAGCAACCGGAGGTCGGACGGACTGAGGCTGGCCGAGTCCTGCAGGCGCCCGGCGAGGGCGAAGAACGTCCCGCCGATGCCGCGCTCCTGCATGGCGGGAAGAGCCACCGCAACATCCGATACGTTGCCGTCGTCGAAGCTGACCCTGACGTCATCCCTTCCGGCGATCTCGTCGAGGATGCGCAGGAAGTGCGACTCGCGTACCCAGTAGCGCGCCTCGCCCTCCTCGCGCTCGCGGACGCATGTCCCGACGCCGTGGAAGCAGATATGGCGGATCATGCTGCGCTTCTCCGTGCAACCGTGGCGGCGCGCTCGCGTGTGCTGTCGTCCCTGCCCCAAGCTGCCTGCCCGCGGGGGGCGCGCCGTGCCCGGCGTGCGGCCACGAGCGTGATCGCCGCGTAGGCGATGGCGGCGGGCCAGAGCTTCGGCTGGGGAAGCGCGACGCGCAGCCACGCCCGGCGGTCGGCCGGGCGCACCGCCAGATCGATGTCGCCCGCCGCGGCGGCCGCGCGCATCTCGGCGTTGCCGCGGCGCACACGGACGAGTCGGTTGAGCAGCTCGCGGGTCGTGAATGGCGCCTCGACGACGACGGTGACCTCGTCGACCTGAGCCTTCTCGGACTCGTCGAACTGCGAGTCGAGGAAGAGGTCGTCGGCCACCATCGCGGGAAAGACGTCGAAGCGGCTGCGGCCCTCGGCCGAGACGACGATCAGGCCGCGTCCGAAGAGGCCGGCGCGGAACGCGGGCAGGCGCTCGTTGAGGGAGAAGTAGGCGCGCACCGGCCACTGACGCTCCGCGGTGTCGACCCGTCGAGCCGGGACGACGGCCAGCGCGGCGGGCTCGTCGGCGAGGCGTCGTACGAGGGCGGTCACACCGCCGTCGGGCACGATGATGTCGGCGTCGAGGTAGACGCGTGCCCCCGTCGGTGCGACAGCGTCGCCCGCGTTGAGCGCTCCCGCCTTACCCGGTTCCTCGCGATCGATCACGATCACGCCATACTCGGCTGCCACGTCGGCGGTGCGATCCGAGCATCCGTTCGCGACGACGATGATCTCGTCACCGCGTACGCCCTGCCCGAGTAGCGCGTCGAGGCAGGCTCCGATGACTCGCTCCTCATCGTGGGCGGCGATCACGAACGTGGGCCGCGCACGCACGTCGTGCGCGGTGTCCGCGGCAGCGGGAGACATCGTGGTGTGCGACACGGCTCAGTACGCGGCTTCCGTGCGGTCGACCGAACCCACGTGCGAAGACGCGCCCAGGGGCGATGCGACGCCGACGAGCTCGAGCTGTGCGTGATCGCGGGCGATGAGGTAGCTGTAGAACGAGCGCTCGTCGGCGAGGTCGACGTAGTGCCGCCCCTGCGCATCGACCTCGGGGAGGACGCGCGTGGTCGGGACGGCCGGCACATCGAGGTGGTGGCCGGTGAGCTCGTCGAAGACGGCGACGTAGGCCTCGGCCTGCGGACGCCAGTCCATCACCTCGGCGGCGCGCTTGCGGGCTGCGCGACCGAGCCGGGCGCGCAGCGCCGGGTCGTCGATCAGTCGTTCGACCTCGTCGACGAACGCCGAGAAGTCGCCGGCCGGCGCGTAGAGCACCGTGTTGTCACCCGACACCAGGGTCTCGGCGAGATCGAACGCGACGGAGGGCAGCGCGTAGGCCATGTACTCCATGGTCTTGTTCATGGTCGACACGTCGTTCAGGGGCGTCCTCGGGTCGGGGCACAGCCCGATGTCGCTGCGGCTCAGGTGCTCCGCCATCTGCACGCGGTCGACGCGGCCGGTGAAGGTGACGAAGTCGTCGAGGTGAAGCGCGGTAGCCTCCGCCTTGAGGCTCTCGAGGCAGTCTCCGAAGCCGAGCAGCGTAGCGGTGACATTCGTCCGGCCGCGCCGGTGGACCAGCTCGTCCACGACGTGCAGCACCTGGTCCACGCCGTCCTGCGGCCCCATGATGCCGACGTACACGAGGTTGACGGTGTCGGCCGGGCGGGGCTGCTCGGGATAGATCGGTCGCATCTGCTCGGTGTCGGGGCCGCTGCGGACGACGGTGACCTCACTCGCATCCCGGTCGCCGCGACGGACAGCGATCGCCTTGTACGACTCATTCGTCGAGACGATGCGGTCGGCCGTGCGGAAGGAGCGCCTCTCGAGCCACAGCAGCGCGCGGTACTCGAGCTTCTTGAGCAAGCCCTCGGGCTCACCGAAGCGCGAGCGGAACAGCTCGGGGTTCAGGTCGTGGTGATCGAAGACGAACTTCACGCCGGCCATCCGCCACAGCAGGGCGAGGAGCCAATAGGTGTCGGGCGGGTTGCAGGCCTGCATGACGTCGAAGCGACCGCTGCGACGGCGTACGGCGAGGCTGAGCCATGCGGTGCGCACCCAGCTGTACGCGAACTCCCACGCGAACCCGGCGAGACCCTCCGCCTCAGGGGCGGGCTTGTACTTGTAGATGTCGACGCCGTCGAGGTGCTGGAAGGCGGGGTCACCCGGCCCCAGTGGGCAGATGACGCTCACCTGGTAGCCGCGGGTCACCAGCGCCTGGCACTCCAGCCATACGCGGCGATCGAGCGGTACCGGAAGGTTCTGCACGATGATCAGGACGTGCGGGCGGCTGTGCGTAGACGAGTCGGGTTGGTCGCGGCGGGCCATGCTCATCCTCCTGTGCGTGTATGCGTCGTTCTGAACGGGCGAGCGGATGCTGTGCCGTTTCGATCTGTGGGGGGATCCACGGCCGCGGCGATCGACGCGGGACACGCCGTACCGATGGCGCCGCCGACACAAGTGGGGGGTATCGCGGCCGTGGATCCGGTCTTGAGGTCGGAGTCGATGCTCCGAGTCATGTCAATACGCGCCCTTCGGGCGGATCATGACCTGTGCGGTGCGCCACATGATCATGAGGTCGGTCATGATCGACCAGTTCTCGACGTATCGCAGGTCGAGGCGAACGCTCTCGTCCCACGAGAGGTCGCTGCGTCCACTGACCTGCCACAGACCGGTGATGCCGGGCTTGATGTAGAGGCGCCGGTAGACGGTGCCGTTGTATGCGGTCACCTCGCGCGGCAGCGGCGGGCGCGGACCCACGACACTCATGTCGCCGACGAGGACGTTCCAGAACTGCGGGAGCTCGTCGAGCGACAGCTTGCGGAGGATTCGGCCGACCCGCGTGATGCGCGGGTCGTGCTTGAGCTTGAAAAGGGGGCCCGCTCCCTCGTTCGCGGTCTGCAGCGCGGCGAGCTCCGACTCGGCGGTGGTGCGCATCGTGCGGAACTTGAGGATCGAGAATTCCTCGCCATTGCGCCCGATCCGGGTCTGACGGAAGAACACCGGACCGCGGTCGTCGAGCTTGATGAGCACAGCGACCACACCCGTCACCAACGCGGTCGGGATCAACGCGATGCTCGCGAAGAGGACGTCGGTGGCGCGCTTGAGCACGTGTTTGCTCCCCTCGAACTCGGGGATGCGTACGTGGATGAGCGGAAGCCCGTCGATCGGACGCAGCGAGATGCGCGGACCGGCGACATCGGCGAGTCGGCTCGAGAGAATGAGTTCGGCGGCCGTACCCTCCAGCTGCCAGCTGAGCTGCTTGATGTAGTCGGGGTCGTCGGCGGGACGGCTCGCGACGATGACCGAGTCCGCGCCGAGCTGACGCGCATGAGATGCCACGGTGTGGGCGCTGCCGAGCACCGGGTGGTGGCGTCCGTCGATGATGAGGTCGGCTCCGGTGTCGCCTGTGTCGTTGCCGTCGTCCGTGGCAACACCGACGACGAGGTGGCCGTGAGCACCGCTGCCCTGCAGGGTGCGGATGACGTACTCCACATCGTCGCGCGTGCCGGCGACGATGGTACGGGCGGCGTAGCGTCCGGCGCGACGCTGCGCGCCGAGCCAACGTCGCCACGACCAGCGCGCCACCAGCAGCCCGAGGAGCCCGGCAGGTAGCGCGATCATGAGCTGGACGCGCGTGCCCGGCGTCTCGAAGAGAAGGAAGAGGATCGCTACGAGGCCGAACGCGAGACCGGTCGAGTGCGCCACGCGCTTGTACTCCGTGGCGCCAGACCCGACGACGCTCGCAGCACGCGTGTGGAAGGCCGCCAGCATGACGAGCCAGGATGCCGCGGTGAGCGCCGGAACGCCGACAGTGTCCAGCACGCCGACCGGCCCCATGGGGTTCACAAGCACGTTGGTGAACTGCGCAGCGGCTGTGACCGCAAAGACGACGAACGTGTCCGTGATGAGGAGGCGGCGCGCGTAGCGCCGTTCCCACAGCCGGCGCAACTCCACCGCCGGCTGCGGGAACGGCGCGACTGACGTCGTGAGGCGCTGCTCGGATACTGATCGTGCCCCAGGCACGAACCGAGACGGTGCGAGGGCGTCGAAGGCCCCCCGTACCGTCGTCGGCGCATCGATCGCCGTCATCGTGCGCTTGCGTGTGACCGCACGCGCGTAGACGCGTCCCATGACGTCATGACATTCCCCAGAAATGCGCATAGACGAGCAAAAGCTCGTCACTTTCCCCAGTTTGGCTAATCGGTCCCCAGACCGATTCGGAGACGACCCCTCGTCTCCGCCGCAGTCACTCTATCCCGATGATCACCGAAAAGGAAAGTGCGAGTTTGCTTTGCGTCCGGAACTTGTGTGCTCAGCCGATCTCGTTGATGAGGTCCGTGAGGCCCATGCCGTAATTTATCCGGACCACCGGCAGGGCGAGCTTGTCGGTACCGATCGCGACGTAGCCGGGTTCGATCGTGCGCGCCATCTCGAATCCCGCCTGGGTCACGCCCTGCTTCGCTGTGTCGTTGTAGTGCCCGAATGGGTAGGCGATTACTTCCTTGACCCCGAGAACGGCGGCGGACTGCTCGAGATCAGCGGCAATCTGATCGGCCGACCAGTTGACCATTCGCCCCTTGCCGTTGTCGCCGGCCTGATGCATGTCGTTCGTGTGCGACCGGCGCAGAACGTAGATATTGGGGGGCGGATCTTGGCGATAGGCCGTGATCATGAACGAGGTCGTCAGCAGCTTGTACTTGCCGACGATCGGGGCAGCAAGGTCGAACCAGCTCTGGTCAGCATCGTCGTCGGTGACGATCACGGAGTGATTCGGGAGGAAGAGCCTGCCGTCGACGAAAGCACTAAGTTCCTGCCAGGTCGGCAGGTAGAACCCCGTCGTCGCAATGTGATTCATCTGCGCATCGAAGTCGCCGATATAGGCGTAGTTGCCGCGCAACCAGCCCGACTCACCATCCGGGTTCGTCGTGAACTGGTGGTACATCAGGATCGGGATCTTCGCGTCCTCGGCTGCATTCTCCTCGGGCGTCTTCCACGCAGCGTTCAGGGTGATCTGGTTGTCCGTGCACGCCACGGCGTCAGCGCCGTTGATCCGCGCACCGATGTTGAATGCTGCGGCATCCGCGGGTGAGGTGTACCAACCTGCGAAGACCAGACCGTCGCGTGCGGGTATCGGGAGGTGAGCGTAGAGAGTGTCCTGTATCTCGAGAACCGGCGCCGTGGTGACGCCGTCGCCCACGAAGGTGACCGCACACGCGCGCGGATCCTGTGCCTCAGCGAGCAGTCGCTGGGCTTCGGTCGACGGGACGTACTCCGGGTCGGCTGTGGGACTGGCCGACGGTGCAGCTTCGGACGATCCCTCGGGGTTGCTCGCCGAGGCTGTCACGAAGCGGGGCACGGCAAGAGTGATCACCACGACGGCGGCGATGGCGAAGATCGCGATGCCGGTCACGGCGAAGAGCCGGCGCCGGCGCCGCACGCGCGCCGAAGGTCCGCGGCGTGCGCGTCTGGTCGTTTCCATCCCCGGCTCCTCATCGCGCCGCCACCGGCGGATCGCACCTGATTCTATGAGTTGACGGCGGAAAACCTCCGGGTCGACCGGAGGTGTCGTCACACGCGGCCGACCGCGCCGGCGGATGCCTCGCTACGCTGAGCCTCATGACAACGCTCGTCCTCACGATCGTCGGCGACGATCGCCAAGGTCTGGTGGCCGCGGTGGCCGACGTGGTCGACGCGCACGGCGGCAACTGGGAGAACAGCCAGCTCGCCGAACTGTCCGGCGCGTTCGCGGGCATCGTCGAGGTCGCCGTTCCTGCCCACCGCGTCGACGAGCTCAAGGCCGCGCTGCGCGGCATGGACGGGCTCCTCACGGTCACCGCGCATCCCGGCAGCGGCGCCCGTGATGCGGAGGCGGTCGCGAGGCACTTCGGCTTCCGCGTGCTCGGCAACGACCGACCCGGCATCGTGCGCGAGGTCTCGTCCACGCTCAGCGCCCAGGGGGTGAGCATCGAGCGGATGACCACCGAGACACGCGACGCCGCGATGTCGGGAGGACGACTGTTCGAGGCCACGATCGCCGCGCACGTCCCTCCTGCCGTCGACATCGACGCGGTGCAGGCGGCGCTCGAGCAGCTCGCCGCCGAGATCCAGGTCGACGTCACGGTCGGCGACTAATCCCGGCATCCCCATCCCCACCGGATGGTTCGAATACGTCGGTCGGATGCTGCGTCAGGCGCCTGCGACGGCGTGCGGCAGCCCGGCTGCCGGGAGGATGATCTCGTCGATCACCCCGATCAGGAACTCGCGGTTCACCGGCTCGCGCAGCATGAGGGTGCGGTACGAGGCCATCGCGGGACCGATCACGCACAGCGTCTCGATGTCGCGATCAGCGGAGATCTCGCCGCGTGCGATCGCGCGGGCGAAGATGATGCGGTTGGCCGCGGCCCGGGGCTCGACGAGGGCCTCGCGGGCCGCGGCAGCCAGCTCGGGGTCGCGCGCGATCATCGAGACGATGCCGGCCATGACTTTGAGCTTGCGTTCGGCCTCCGCGAGCGTGGGCGACTTGACCATCGCGACGAGGTCGCCCCGCAGCGTGCCGGTGTCGGGCGGAGACGTGAGGTCGTGGCCGCTGGATTTCATACACGCCACGGCGTCGAGCACGAGCTCGGGTTTGGACGACCACCGGCGGTAGAGCGTCGCCTTGCCGGCCTTGGCGCGCGCGGCGACCATGTCGATCGTCATTCCGTCGTAGCCCGCTTCGGCGAGCACATCGAGCGCCGCCTCGAGGATCTCGGGGTCGCGGGTGTGATCGCGCCTGCGGCCGAGCCGGGGCTTGTCGCTCTCCCCGCTCGAAACCTGATCGAGCGCGGAATCGAGGTCGATCTGCGTCATCGCAGTCGCCTCCTTCCTTCGTCGGTACGACGTTACCGGCGGGTGAATTCCTGAACCACCTAGATCCGGAACTCAACAGTACCGTATACAGTGGCGAACATGTCTTCTTCATCCACCCTCCCCGCGACCGATAATCGTCGCTGGATCACGCTCGTGGTGGTCGGGCTCGCCCAGCTCATGGTCGTGCTCGACGCCACCGTCGTGAACATCGCACTTCCGTCGGCCCAGGCCGACCTCGGATTCAGCGACGGCCAGCGTCAATGGATCATCACCGCATACTCCCTCGCCTTCGGCAGCCTGCTGCTGCTGGGCGGACGCCTCTCCGACCTGATGGGTCGCAAGCGCACGTTCATCATCGGCCTGATCGGGTTCGCCGTGGCCTCCGCGCTCGGGGGTGCGGCCGGCTCGTTCGAGCTGCTCGTCGCCGCCCGCGCACTCCAGGGCGCGTTCGGCGCGCTGCTGGCGCCCACCGCGCTCGCGGTGCTGACCACGACCTTCACGATCCCCAAGGAGCGTGCGCGCGCGTTCGGCGTCTTCGGCGCGATCGCCGGCGCCGGCGGCGCCGTCGGTCTCCTCCTCGGCGGCATCCTCACCGAGGCGCTCAACTGGCGCTGGAACCTCTACATCAACGTCTTCATCGCCGCCTTCGCCCTCGTCGGCGCCCTGATCTACATCCCGTTCCTGGCCCGCACCGGCCCGCGTCCGAAGCTCGACGTGCCCGGCACGCTCCTGGTCTCGGGTGGACTGTTCGGACTCGTCTTCGGTTTCTCGAACGCCGAGACCGACGGCTGGGATTCGCCGATGACGTGGGGGATGCTGACGGCCGCCGTCATCCTCATCGCGGCGTTCGTCTTCTGGCAGACGAAGGCGAAGCATCCGCTCCTTCCGCTGGCGATCGTGCTGGACCGCAACCGCGGCGCCGCCTATCTGTCGGTGATGATCGCCGGCGCGGGGATGTTCGGGATCTTCCTGTTCGTCACCTACTACCTGCAGCTGACCCTTGGGTACTCGCCGATCCAGACCGGCCTCGCGTTCCTGCCCATGATCGGGATGCTGGTGGTCGCCGCGCAGCTCGGCACCAACATCTTCGTGCCGCGCTTCGGGCCGAAGATGCTCGTGCCGGCGGGCATGACGCTCGGTGTGATTGCCATGATCTGGCTCACGACCCTCGACTCCTCGAGCGTCTACGTGCTGAACGTGATGCCGCCGCTCCTGGTCATGGGCTTCGCGATGGGCACGATCATGCCGGCATCGATGCAGACGGCCACGCTCGGGGTCGACCGGCACTTCGCCGGCGTGGCCTCGGCGATGGTCAACACCAGCCAGCAGGTCGGCGGGTCGGTGGGCACCGCTCTCCTGAACACGCTCGCCGCCACCGCGATGGCCGACTATCTCGCCTCGCACCTGCCGGTGAGCCCGGATGTGGTGACCGACGCGGCGATCGCGAGCTACTCGACCGCGTACTGGTGGGGTGCCGGATTCTTCGCCGTCGGCGCCGTGATGTCGGCCCTGCTGTTCCGCCGCCGCGGCGACGGGCTGTCGCTCTCGCATCACACGCCCGCGCAGGGCGAGGCCGCGTCGGATCCGGTGATCGCGCACTGACGCTGCGGGTGGGGGAGCGGATCCGCGGCGACGACGTCGTGTCAAGTTCTTCTCGGCCACCGCGTGCGCGCGTACGCTGGGCGGGCGCTCGATAGTTCGGGCCGTTGCACGGGAAGGGACGCAATGCTCGAACACACCGGAGTGGGCGCATCGGCCGAGACCCCGCATCCGATCGCGCCCAGCGAACCGGTCGACGCCGCCGCCTCCAGTGAGGCGGTCGAGCCCGACGAGCGCGATATCCCGGAGATCAGCTACGACGAGCAGCGGTATCCCGCACGCCCCCGTCGGCTGCGCCCTCGCGATCAGCTCGGCGGCGGAAGCCTCCGGCGGTTCACGAGCGACCCGCGCACGGCCAACGGCACTAATCCGTCGTATGTCGAATGGCTCGTGCGCCAGTCGATGCTGAAGGACGCCGACGTGCTCAGTCGCACCCTTTCGGGCAAGCCCTCGATGTGGCGCAATCCGTACGCGCGCCCGAATGCCCGCAAGGCGATCGAGACCAGTGACGTCTGGTTCACGGCCTACCCGATCTCGTTCATCACGCGCCCGGACGAGTCGTTCCTCCAGGCGCTCGGCAGCCAGGCCCTGTGGGACGCATTCCAGAAGGTCGGGATCAACGGCATCCATACGGGCCCCGTCAAGCAAGCCGGCGGCATCACCGGCTGGCAGCACACGCCGAGCGTCGACGGCCACTTCGACCGGATCAGCACCCAGATCGACCCCGAGTTCGGTGACGAAGAGGCCTTCCGGCACCTGTGCGATGTGGCCGACAGTCACGGCGGAATCGTGATCGACGACATCGTCCCCGGTCACACCGGCAAGGGCGCCGACTTCCGCCTGGCGGAGATGGCGTACAAGGACTACCCCGGCGCCTACCACATGGTCGAGATCCCGCCGGAAGACTGGCACCTGCTGCCCGATGTGCCCGATGGCCGCGACGCGGCGAACCTCGACGCCGAGCGCGAGGCCGTCCTCAGCGAGCACGGTTACATCATCGGCGAGCTGCAGCGGGTCATCTTCTACACGCCGGGCGTGAAGGAGACCAACTGGAGCGTCACCCCGCCCGTCGTCGGCACCGACGGGCTCGAGCGCCGCTGGGTGTACCTGCACTACTTCAAGGAGGGCCAGCCCTCGATCAACTGGCTCGACCCGACGTTCGCCGGCATGCGGCTCGTGATCGGCGACGCCCTCCACTCGCTCGGCGACCTGGGCACGAGCGCGCTGCGGCTGGACGCGAACGGGTTCCTCGGCGTCGAGAAGAGCGCCGAAGGGCTCCCCGCGTGGTCGGAGGGGCATCCCCTCTCCCACGCCGCGAACCACATCATCGCCGGCATGGTCCGCAAGGTGGGCGGCTTCACCTTCCAAGAGCTCAACCTGACCATGGAAGACATCCGCGACACCGGCGCGGTAGGCGCCGACCTGTCGTACGACTTCATCACCCGTCCCGGCTACCATCACGCGCTGGCCACCGGCCAGACCGAGTTCCTCCGCCTCGCGATGACCACGGCGCTGGCCACCGGGGTCGAGCCGGTGCATCTCGTACACGGAATGCAGAATCACGACGAGCTCACCTACGAGCTCGTCCACTGGGCCACTGCGCACCGCGACGACCTCTACCCGTTCCGGGGCGGCGAAGTGTCCGGTGGCGATCTCGCCGAGCTGATCAGGGCCGAGCTGGCCGAGAAGCTCACGGTCGAGGCCGACTACAACCTGATCTTCACGCAGAACGGCATCGCGTGCACCACGGCCTCGCTCATCGCCGCGACCCAGGGGAAGCCGACGCTCAGCGAGATCCTCGACGACGATGTCCCGAGCATCCGCGACGCACATCTGCTGCTCGCGAAGTACAACGCCTGGCAGCCGGGGGTGTTCGCCCTGTCGGGCTGGGACCTCACGGGCACGCTCACGCTCCCCGCCGACGAGGTGCGTCACCTGATCGCATCGGGCGACACGCGCTGGATCGAGCGGGGAGCTCATGACCTGCTCGATTCGTCGCCGCAGGCGAACTTCTCACGGGCGGGGATGCCGCGCGCGCGGTCGCTCTATGGGTCGCTGCCTGCTCAGCTCGAGCAGCCCGACTCCTTCCTGGCAGGCCTTCGCGAGGTGATCGGCGTCCGCCGTGATCACCGCATCGCCGTCGCGACGCAGGTCGACATCCCGCGCGTGGCCCACCCCAGCATGCTCGTCATGGTCCATCGCCTGGACGACGGCCACCACCATCAGACGGACGCGCCCCTGCAGATCACCGCCCTCAACTTCTCGGGGCAGCCGATCGAGGGCACGGTGCACTCCGAGGCACTCATCCCGGGAAGCCACGTCCGCGATGCCGCGACCGGCGAGTCGCTCGCGCGCGTCGACGATCTGCACAGCTTCAGCCTCGAACTGGATGCTTATGGCGGCCTGTTCCTGCTGCTCGAGGCGCCCGAGCCCGAGGGCGTCGCGGTGATCGAGTAGCGAGCGCCAGCGAGCGCGCCGAAACGCGGGGCCCCGCTACTCCACGCCGCGCTCCGCTACTCCACGCCGCGGGCGGCGAGCGACTCGGCGAGTTCGTCGGAGTGCTTGATCGACATGACCAGCAGAGGAACGACGGCGGTGTGCGGTCCGACCCGCACGCCCCGAGCCCGCTGGGCCTCACGGATCGCGGTCGCGAAGCCGACGATCACCGGGATCGCGGTGATCGTCAGTGCGAGCACGAGTCCGATGGCGGCAGGGTTGCCGCCGATGCGGCGAAGGGGAGCGAGCCCGCGCTCGACGCTGTCCAGCACTGCCGGCACTCGAGTGGTCAGGGTGATGAGCGACGCGAGGACCACCACGACGACGACCCGCCCGGTGTTGGTGAGGGCGGTGACGGGCGGGAGGAAGATGAGTTGCGTGATGAGCATCACCACGATCACCCACTTGATCACGAGCGCCTGTCGCAGGATCTCGCGGGGCCCGAACCCGCCCAGCAGGTAAAGGCAGATCGTCAGCACGGCTGCGAGGCCGAGCCCGATCGGGGTCGTGCCGAAGATGCTGACCGCGACAGCGATGGCGGCGAAGGCGATGATCTTCACGCCGGCGGGCATGCGATGAAGGATGCTGTGGCCCGGCCGGTACAGCGAGATCATGCGGTGGTCCGCTCGTAGTCGGCGATGATCTTCTCCGGGGATCCGGCATCGACGAGGCGGCCGCCGTCGAACCGCAGCGCGATGTCGCAGCGGGCGGCGAGCCTGAGATCGTGGGTCACGAGCACGAGTTGCCGGGCGGCCTCCGCGAACAGGTGGTCGCTGATGCGGCGCGCGTTGGCGATATCGAGCAGGGCGGTCGGCTCGTCCGCGATGATGAGGTCCGGCTCGGTCACGAGGATCGCAGCGAGCGCGAGAAGCTGCTTCTGCCCGCCCGAGAGACTGTGCGCCGACTGATCGGCGAGGGCGGCGAGACCCACGGCATCCAAGATTGCCGCGACGCGGTCCTCGGCTGCCTGACGCTCGAGCCCGCGTCCGCGGAGTGAGAAGGCGACGTCTTCGGCGACCGTCGGCATGATGATCTGGGCGTCGGGGTTGCTGAAGACGAAGCCGACGCGCCGCCTCAGCGTCTTGCCTTCCCGCGCCGGGTCGAGGCCGTGCACCGAGATCGTGCCCGCGGAGGCGGTGACCAGACCGTTGAGAAGGCGCGCGAAGGTCGACTTCCCCGACCCGTTCGCGCCGACGACCGCGATCCGGCGCTGGTCGAGCTGCACCGAGACATCCTCGAGGATGCGGCGGCCCCCTCGGTCGACCGCAACGCCCGAGAGTGAGATCAGCGCGGTCACCGCACGACCTCGACCAGCACCGCGACACCCATGCCGCCGCCCACGGCGGCCATCGCGAGTCCTCGTGTACCGGCCGGCGACCCGGAGCGGACCAGGCGCGAGAAGAGTCTGACGATGCCGATCGCCCCGCTCGCCCCCCACGGGTGCCCCAGGGCCAGCGCGCCGCCGTCGGCGCACACGCGCGGGTCGACCTCGCGCCCCGCGCACAGACCGAGGCGACCGAGTACCGCGAGGGTCTGGGCGGCGAACGCCTCCACGATCTCGAACGCGTCGATGTCGTCGAGACCGAGCCCCGTCATCCCGAGGAGCCGCTCCACCGCGGCTACCGGCCCGATGCCGGGTAGTGCCGGATCGCAGCCCACCGTGGCGTGCGCGACGACAGCGAGAGCCGGTGCATCGTGCCTGGCGGATGCCGGGACGAGTGCCACCGCGCCCGCCCCGTCGCTGATCCGGCAGGAGTTGCCCGCAGTGACCGTGCCCACCGCCTCGGGTGCTCCGACCGTGGGGTGGAGGGGAGCGAAGCGCCCCAGCATCCGCTCTATGCCGTCGCGGGGTCCGTCGTCGCGATCGAGGCCCCCGATGGCCACGATCTCGGCATCGAAACGGCCGTCCTGCTGGGCGGCGCGGGCGAGGCGGTGGCTGCGCAGGGCGTAGGAGTCCTGCGCGGCGCGGTCGATGCCGTCGTGCGCGGCCAGCGCCTCTGCCGCGGGGCCCATCTCGGGATCCGGGAAACCCGCCGGGGCGAAACGGGCCCGGGCGTACACCTCACCGTCGGCGATGCGCACAGGCGCGGTCGAGGCGCTCTCGGCGCCTCCGGCGAGTATCATGCGCCCTTCGCCCGCCCGGATCGCATCGGCGGCGGTGGCCACGGCGGCCAGCCCGCTTCCGCACTGCCGATCGACGGTCATGCCGGGCACGGCCACGTCGAACCCCGCAGCGAGCACACCGAGCCGGGCGATGTTTCCACCGGGCCCCATGCAGTTGCCGAGGATTACGTCGCCCACCGCGGGGGCGGCGTTGCCGATCGCGTTCGCGGCGTCGTCGGCGGCGGATCGCAGTGCGGCTGCGGCCAGTTCCTCGACACCGAATCGTGCCAGGCGGCCTCCGATCGTGGAGATCGGGGTCCTGCGCGCGGCGACGATCATGGGGGTGCGGGCGGATCGATCCGCGACGTCAGGCAAGTCTCGCCGTCCGTCCGCTCAACGCCTCGTCGCGGATCCTCGCCCGTTCGGGCTTCCCCGACGCGGTACGCGGCAGTTCGGCGGCGACGAACCAGCGCCTCGGCAGATGGGTGACGGTGAGCGTCTCGCGCACCCGGTCACGCAGCTCGGCGGAGGTTAGGGGGGCCGCGTGCGCCGACAGCTGCACAGTGACGCCGACGAGCGACCCGGCGCGGGGGTGCGGCACGGCGAACGCCACCGCATCCTCAACACCGTCGACCGCGCGGAGGGCCGCCTCGACATCTGCGGGGATGACGGTCGCGGACGAGGTCTGAATGGCAGCATCCCGGCGTCCGCGCAGCAGGATCCGGGGCCGCGGATCATCGGTGGATGAGGATGCCTCGTCGAAGGCGGCTCCGTCGCCTACGGTCGCCCACCCGTCCGCGTCGCGGCGGAAAGCGCCCCCGTCTGCGCCGAGGTAGCCGAGCGCGATGAAGGGGGAGAGAGCCCACAACTCGCCGTCATCGATCCGCACGTCGACGCCGGGAAAGGACCGGAGGCCGGTGCCGTCGATGTCTACAGCGACGAAGGACAGTTCCGCGGCGCCGTAGTAGGAGATGATCCGGATGCCGTGGGCTTCGGCCCTGGTGCGCAGCGCGGGATCGAGCTCGGCGCCGCCGACCAGAGCCGCCCGGAGCCGGTGGGCGGCGCCTTGCTCGATCAGCTCGACGATTTCCCGGAGGCCATGGGGCGTCGTGTGGGTGGCCGTCGCGTCGGCGATGTCGACGGGGCTGAGGGCCGCGCCGACCGGAAACCGAAGAGCGAAGCCCATGGCCGCGGCGTGTGCGACCGAGAAGAGCGACAGCGAGGAGGCAAGCGGTGCGGGCAACAGAACGGTGTCGCCAGCAACCAGCTGAAGGAAGGACGCGACCGCAGCGAACGAGTCGGCCCACGAGCGATCGGTCCGCAGCAGCAGTCGAGGTGTGCCGCTGCTCCCCGAGGTGAACGACGCCCAGGCGGGACGACCATCGGCGGCCGATCCTGCTTGGACTGCCGAAGCTGCCCCCGCCGCCAGCAACGCCTGAGCCCTTCGATCCGGGTGGGAACGGTCATCGGCGATGATCCCGATGCCGCCCGCGGCCCGCACCGCCAGCAATGTCGCGACCGCTTCGATCGGATCCGCGGCCGGGATCGGCACCAATCCTCCGCCCGCCGCGACGGCTGCGGCCGCGGTACCGGATCGCGCGGCCACCCGGGCAGCCAGCTCGCTCCAGCTCGGCGAAACCGCGCCCCGGCGGAGGGCGGGTGCGGTCATGGAGCCGCCGGATCCCGGCCGGCCTCGGCCCGGGCGATCTCCTCGCGCTGCGCCGGTGCTGAGACGTTCGCGCGGTGGAAAGCGGCAGGGTACGCGCGCCACAGCGCCACGACGATCGCCGATGTGAGGGCGACCTTGATGAGGTCTCCCGGGAGGAAGACGAGGCTCGAGAGCGCGGTCGCACCCAGGGGCAGCCCCGTGACGAAGGACTGCACGGGGATGCCGATCGCGTACACCACCACGACCCCGCCGACGAAGCACGCCAATGCGGTGCGCCACCACGTCGGGCGCCGGAGGTCGGCGCGCAGGATCAGGCCGACCACGAACGCTCCGGTGATCCATCCGAGCAGGTAGCCGGCAGACGGTCCGACGAACACCGCGACGCCCCCGCGACCGCCCGACAGGAGGGGGAGCCCGATCAGTACGAGCACTTCGAACACGATCACGGCGGTGGCGCCCAGCCACGGCCCGAGCACCGCGCCGGCGAGCATGACGCCCAACGTCTGCGCGGTGATCGGAACCGCGCCGCCGAAAGCGGGAATCGAGCCGGGGATGCCGAGCACGGCGATCAGGGCGGCGAAGATCGCGATGCGCGTGAGGTCGGCAACGCCGATCGAAGAGTTGCGTGACATGATGTCCGATCTGTACGAGCGGTCTGCCGGGGGTCCTGAACAGCGTTCACCTGAACGCCGTTCATGTTAGCGTGACGGAGTCGGCTCGAGCGAATGGAAGTGGACCGGATGGCGGCTGGGTCGGTGCGCAACTCGCGGGAGGACGTCATCGCCGTCGCCCTTCGCCTCCTCGACGAGACGGGTCTGCCGGATCTGACGATGCGACGGCTGGCCGCCGCGCTCGACGTGCAGCCGAGCGCCCTGTATTGGCACTTCACCGACAAGCAGACGCTGCTGGCTGCGGTGTCCGACCGCATCATCGACCGCGTGCCGAGTGTGCGCCCTCGGGATGACGAAGGCTGGGCCGAGCTCGCGCTCGCCGAGGCCAGAGCGCTCCGCGATGCGCTGCTGTCCTATCGCGATGGCGCAGAGCTCGTCGCCAGTGCTCTCGCGCTCGGCCTCGGCGCGGATGCAGCCCGTGAGCGGTTGCGCGCGGCGCTGGGCCGTGGCGACTTCGACGCATACATCGTGGATGCCGGAGCCGACGCGATGCTCCAGTTCTTGCTCGGCCACGTCGCCCACGAGCAGCAGCGGATGCAAGCGGACTCACTGGGAGTCGTCGCGTCCCCGCACGCGGTCAGGGCTGAGGATGCCTCGGGCACGGTGCCCAGTCAGGGAGCCGCGTTCGATTTCGGGTTCACCCTGCTGCTGGACGGACTGGCCAAGCACGTCCGCAGCGCGGCGGGCCCGGCTGGCCTCACCGCTTCGGTTCGCTGATCTCGGCTCCGGCGAGTAGCCGGCCGAGGGTCCACTCGATATGTTCGACCATTCCGACTGACGCGCCGGCGGGCGCCGCCACAACGTCGACAGCCGCTTTGAGCGAATCGAGGGTGTCGTGGACCACCGCGGATGCCCGCCCACCAGAGATCACACCCCACGACTTCGCCTCCTCGAGGATGCGTTCAATCGACATGCGGCGGTGGTCGAAAAACCCACCGACCGCAAGGGCCAGATCCCAATTGATGAGCCCAGCTTGGAACAGATTGGGTAGCGCGTCGTAGACCTGAGACAGCGCGGTTCCGGAAACGAGGTGCATGAGGGCGACGTTCTTCGCGTGCGCGTCATTGTTGCCGATAGCCACGTGGAACGTGAGTTGACGAAGCCACTGCTCGACGGCCGCGTCCCCTCCGGGGATCGATCCGAGGAGTTCACCGATGCGGCGCGCAGTCGCTCGTTTCGGATCGGTCGGCCAATCTGGCGTCTGGAACTTGAGGTCAGTGTTGCGCCATTCCAGGCTCATCGCCTGTGCGAGGTCCTCTTGGTGGTGGAGACGTACGTGGTCCTCGACGACCTCGCGGTCGAACCGCTCGATCGCGAGGTAAGGCGTCCGACCCGCCGTATGGATGTGGCTCGCGTAGCTGGACAGTCCGATGGCCCGGGTAAGGAGGTGGCTGTAGTGCTCGTCGAATATTCGCGTCGGTCGCGCGGGTACCTGTGGTTTCAGGATGTAGGTCGAGTGCGCTCGTCCGTGAGGATAGGCCCAGCCGGAATCGGCCTTGATAACGAGCACTTTGGGCTGGTAGCCGGGCAATGTCGATCGGCTGTCATCCGGGATGCCCTGGTCACTCTCTCTGATCGCCTGCTTCAGCTTCGCCTCGAGCTCGCGCTCTGTGAGTTCGTCCCAGCTCGGGGTGTACTCGGGCGACTCATTCGGCCGGCGTAAGCTCACCGCTCCAGCAATGGACCCCCCAAACTCCCACAGCAGCGCGAACAGGTCAGCCATGTCGATGTGGCGTTTGGCTGCCATTTGCTCTCGATGGTTGCCTTCAGGAACGTACCCGCCGAGGAAGTTCGAGAGATCGCCCAGGGGAGGGCGTCGACCGGGCAGCGTGGCGAACGATTCGCTGAGCACGATGCCGCCGTCCTCGTATCCGCGGTCTACAGAGAGCGAGATGCGGCTGCGGTCTCGAGCTGCGGGCTCAACCGTGCCCACAAATTGATCGTGAAGGAACAGATCAAGCGTCGCCACGATCATCCTCGTAGGTCAGCGTTACAGCGATGCCCAGTTCATGCAGTACACGGAACAGGCGGCTGATGTAGAGATTGGGTCGAGCCGATTCGAGATCGACCATGTAGTCGCGCGAGAAGGCCAGCCGTTCCGCGAGTTCTTGTTGGCTAAGACCCTTTTCCTCTCTGGCGACCTTGATCACAGTCGCGACGTCATTGAGCTTGCGCGCGGTTATGGCAGGCATGGCGGCTCCAATGTGGGAATATAACCACTGTACGCCAAGTGGGTATATTCCCACAATGTTCAGTGTGGGAATATACCCACCCCGTACGACGCCGCACGTACGTGGGCGCAAGCGAATCCGCAGTCGCCGTCGTTCAAGTGCCCAGAGGCGCTGACCGGGTAAATAAAGGACCCTCCTCCAGTAGAAGCCTGAAGAAGGGCCAGTGGCTCCGACGGGCGTCGATCCCGTGACCTCACGATTTTCAGTTGTATGCGCCGGGCCTACGGGTGCTCACAAGTGTTCGTTTGCCGCATGATTCGGGGGAAGCTGTGCTCGTTGGTGGTGGCTAGTTCTGGGTGGTTTCAGCTGAGTTCCCGGCCCGGGACCGGCCCGCCTCTCTAGTCCGCTCACGTAAGAGCTGCGGACGGTGCAGCTGGGCTCAGCCCAGTTCGGGAACTTCTTTGAGCGCATCCGTGATTGCCTGAAAGGCGCCCCACAGAGGTGAGTCAACTGGTGTGAAGTATCGACGCTTGTGTTCGACGTGTTCGACGAGCATGCGGCAAGACACGAATAGTCCGAGTTCGGCCCGTGTGGAGCTTGCGGCGTGGCCGAGAGCAGCCATCGCCTCCTGTGCTTCGAGAAGGTAGAAGGGCGATTCCCGGCTGCGATGGATCCACGCCGCGAGTTCGATGCGAAGAGGCCGCCCGAACAACCGCTTCGCTAGATCGTCTGCGTGTTGAATCACAAACTAGATTCTAGTTAGTAGTCTCAAATGGATGTCGGTAGATCGCGCGATCATCAACATGCGACTGATACCCTCAGCCAGAATCGACTCTCAAGGAGATCCAACATGTCGGCGATGTACGCACACATAGGTCATGACATGCTCGCTTCGTCTACGAGCCTTCTTACGACTCGTGTGGCGGGTGCAGCGGCGCGCCACCGACTAGGAATCGATCTCACCGAGTCTGACGTGGAAGCTGTCAAGACGATGCTCACTGTTCTGCGCTCTGAAGTATCGGTTTTGAGCGGGGAAAGAGAAGCGAGTGTGCGCGATGAGTCTGCGTACGCCGTGACGGGTTTTGCGCTTGGAGAGATCACTCGCGACGGAATCGGTGAGGTTGACGAGCTGACCGCCGCGGCGAGTCTCGCAGAACTTGCGGGAAGCCTGGAGCGACTGCTTTCTCGAGAGACCTCGGCATCGGAAGTCTTGATGATCGAGCAGGTGTTTCTAGCTACTGGCCGTCAGGCTTCGCTGGGCCTCTCCGGAACCGGCGAGGCTCTGCCGGGACCGTCGTTGGTGCTCGCCTACTAAGGTGCTGGAAGTAGCTGACTACCTCCGCGACTCTCTGGTTGATCGTGCGAGGGCTTTTCAGAGAACGCTCGAGGATGAGATAGCCCACGCCGGTAGCACCGGTCCTGGCTTTGAGCACGCCTTGCGTGTCTTTTACCACTACAGCGAGCACGTCATCACGCAAGTCGAGCATGCCCATGCCTCGGCGCCCACGCCCTCGGTTCAGTTAGCTGAATTGAGATCTTGGACAAATCACTTCCGAGACAGGCTCAAGTTCTTCGATGCGCAGTTCTTGCGGGGGCGTCGACGCGTACCCCATTCACTTCTTGACCTGATCGAATCAGAAATCCTTCGAATGGGAATCGACCCAACCGAAGCGGTTGTCACAGTCGGGCCACCAGACAACTTTGCGACATTTGTTCACGACCTGTGGCCGGTCGTATTCAGTGGCTTCAGTATTCCCGTCACTCGGCCTGACGATCTTCGCGGGAAACCGCTCGCACTAATCTCTGTGCCTGAGGCTGAAGGGTCTCGAGCGGCTTGGGTGCCGGTAACGTGCGGACATGAGCTCGGTCACTTCCTTCAGGCGCGCAAACCGGTTCAGTTCACCGGTATGCCGAGCGTTGATCGGGCTCTCTTGGGTAGCTCGACTGGCCCGCTACCTCTTAGACATGGCGAACCACGCGTGCGTGCTCTCGAACAGGTGCTCGCCAATTGGCAAGTCGAGTTGACCTGCGACGCGTATGCGGTCCACCGGTATGGAACCGGTGCGATTATGGCGCTAACCGATTTCCTTTGCTTCGCATCCCCAGAGTCTGCGGCGGGAACGAGCCACCCGCCCCGTTCCCTGAGAACGAGGCTCATGCTTCTGTGGCTTGATCAAACCGAGCACGGGGCTGCTCTGGGCGAGGTAGAAGCCTTCAGGCAGCTTGCGATTCAGGAGACGCCGCTTCCTGACTGGGCACAGTATCTGTGTGATCATTTTTCCGACGGTGCGGAGGCGATGTGGGATTCGGTATCACTGTGGTGCGGGGCGCAGGCATATGGCGATCGTGACCGAGTAGGGGCGGTCGAGAAGGTGCGGGACCTTCTTGTCGAAGGCATCCCCGGCACCGAAACGGTGCTGGTCGATGGAAATTCGGTCGAGGTCGAGGCCGCCGACATTGTGAACGCAGTTTGGTTGGCGTTCGCAAACAAAGAGCGCAAGTCGGTGAATAAGTTGGCTCTCAAGGCTCTCGACACACTGGACTTCGTTGGCAAGTGGCGAGCCGCAGGAGGAGACCTCGAAAAGGTCCAGCCGGTTGAGATGGGAGAGGACACCAAGGGAGCGCTGACACATGACGCCTTGATCGCTCGTCTGGCTGCTCAGGATAAATCTCGACTAGTCATGACGCCACTGCTCCCAGCTGCGATCGGAGCTGCATCTCTAGACCTTCGCCTTGGTAACCGATTCATCATATTTGAGCGGTCGAGTGCGCCAGCCTTTGATGCTGTGGCAGCGGACAGGGATCCAAGGACGATGCAGGCCGAGGTTGAGAAAGCGTGGGGGGATGTCTTCTACCTGCATCCCGGGCAGATGGTACTCGCGGCGACATTGGAATACATCGTCATGCCAAGTGACCTAACGGCTCAGGTGATTACTCGATCGTCCTACGGTCGTTTGGGGCTGTTAAGCGCAACGGCAGTGCAGGTCCATCCTCATTTCGCTGGGTGTCTCACACTTGAGTTGGTTAATCTCGGAGACGTTCCAATGGCCATCACTCCAGGCGAGAGAATTACGCAGCTGATGTTGTGGACAACAACCTCGCCCGTCCCGAAGCCAGACGACGGTGCCGTGAAGTACAACTATCCAACGGGCCCCGAGTTTTCGAAGATTCGAAACGACAAAGAGACACGAATTTTGCGGGCAATGCGCGAAGGGTTCCAGCGCAAGAACATCTAGGCACCAGTAGGCCAGCGGCACGGCTGCTCGGACAGGCGAACCCTAGCGTCCAGGGGCGACGGGTTGGGGTGATCGGGCGCAGCACCAAGCGCGGCGGGCGGCGAGACTAACCCGCAACCGCTATCAGGTCTACACATGGCCTTATTCCACTTGCAGCCCCGGCCTCGTGAAGGCGCATCGAATCTACCTACCCGTGGTGATGCAGCGGACTATCGACCGTACCTCGTGGCATCGGCGTGTGCTGTCCGAAACTCGACAGATGTGCTGCTCAGGCCCTCGTCCCACATGCGATCAAAATCGAGATCGGTGGAATATGTGTTGGGCTTCTGTTCGGTCTCGGGCTCGAAATCTTGATCGTTACGCGAAAATCCGATCATGGTACGAGGTCCCCTCTCTCCGTTACTGCGAGTGTAGCGGTGCGCTGGCGGCTAGGGCTGAGCGTGGCCAGGGTGTCCAGAGCTTTTGCTGCTGAGACGAACCATCCGTAGGTCTCAAGTAGGCGAGCATCCGTCTCGCGAAGCATACTGGGCGCCGTCGACATCAGCACGAGAACGCCCCACACTCTTGTTTGATCAACTGACTTACGATCTCGT
This sequence comes from uncultured Microbacterium sp., assembly GCF_964244775.1. NCBI lineage: Bacteria > Bacillati > Actinomycetota > Actinomycetes > Micrococcales > Microbacteriaceae > Microbacterium > uncultured Microbacterium sp. Next base: position 2,071 of record NZ_CAXTJR010000009.1, on the reverse strand, counting down.
AAGAGGGGGACGGCGAGGAACTGCTTGAAGGTTGTGGCCTGCGGATCAACCTTCATCGCCCTCTGGAAGAGCCCGATCGAGTCAGCTGAATCCGCGTAGAAGTAGCTCTGGCTGAGCAAGAGCTTGATGAGTGCAGCTGCGTCTGGATTCTTGTGGCTGGACAATTTGTACGCGAACTCACCCGGATTGATGTGCGTCTGACGCTCACGTTCGAAGAAGTCTCGGCCATTTCCCGCCCAATTTGCTCGCAGGATGCATGCTTCTACGCGTTCCGCCGGATCGATTCCCTGTGTGTGGATCGCGCGCGACTTGAAGTAGGCGCAGGCTTCGACGAGCGTATGGCCGATGTACTTGTCGTCTACCTCACCAACCCTGACGTCGCTCGCCTTCGTGATCAGATGCGCGACACGGGACGAATGACTTTGAGCAGCGGTTGTAAGTTCGAGATTTCTTTTGGTATCGCGATCAACTTGTAGCCTGCGCGACATGGTTCTAGCGACAACGCTCGGGATCACAGTAAGTGCCGCCAACGCGACAACGACCCAAATCTTGTTGTCCGCGCCCCAGTTCCAAAGCGTCGGCGCGAACCAGCCGCGGAACTGATCGCGAACGTCGTCGATGCTCACAATAGCGAGCCCGATTGTTCCAAGAATGGTTGCGTAAGGGGCAAGGCGGCTGACCCACGTCGCAACGGCCACAGTCGCAACTGCTCTCTTCGATGAGCGGGCGGGCGCCGGTGCATTGTTCAAGGGGATACACAGTTTCGGATTTGGGTCGTAGGCCGTCAGCTATCTGTTGCGGCGCATGGCGCAGATCGCCAACCCTATGAACCTATCGATTCGACGAGGGAACGCCACACCGGGACGGCGTTATGGTGCTTGGCGTGGCGGTCTGGGCGCCCTCGTCATGCTCTCAGATCCCCGCAGAAAGGAATGGCAACTCATCTCACGCTTCCGGCCCACGCTGGCGAGTGACCCGTCCGAGGAGCGCCCGGACCGCAGCGAAGCGAGGACAGGACGCACCACAGGACGGGGCACTCGCGCCGGCCGGAGGCCGGCCTTGAACGAGTAAAGAAAGTTCTCACAGCTCGAGGAGCCGCCTCGGTGCGACGGTGATGTCCCAGGGGTTGGTGTAGTTTCCTGGCTCGGGGTTCGCGTCGTGGACGTGGATGAGCCATCGTGCGATGGTCAGTGAGTACCGATCAAAGTCACTCACAGGAAGACACAACGCACGATGGCTCTAGACCAGTCTGCCCTCCTCGAGCTTCTAGGGGAACTGAAACTCACCGATGTCACTGACCGGATCAGGGTCGCGACCGAGACGCTCTATCAGGAGTTGATCGACGCGGAAGCGGCCGCGTTCATCGGCGCTGCCCCGTTTGAACGCACCCCCGCCCGGATCGCGCAGCGCAACGGCACCCGGCCTCGGACCCTGTCCACGACGACCGGGGATTTGGAGTTGCGGATCCCGAAGCTGCGGCAGGGGACGTTCTTCCCGTCGCTGCTGGAACGCCGACGCCGGGTCGACCAAGCCCTGTTCGCGGTCGTGATGGAGGCGTACGTGCACGGCGTCTCCACCCGCAAGGTCGACGACCTGGTGAAGGCGCTCGGCGCGGACACCGGTATCTCGAAGTCGGAGGTGTCGCGGATCTGCGCGAACCTCGACGAGGACGTCGCCGCGTTCCGCGACCGGCCGCTCGCGGACACCACCTACCCGTATGTGTTCCTCGACGCGACCTATTGCAAAGCGAGAGTCGGCCGGCGGGTGGTCTCCCAAGCCGTCGTCGTCGCGATCGGCGTCGCCGCGGACGGGCGGCGGGAAGTCCTCGGTTTCGAGGTCGGGGACACCGAGTCGCAACCGTTCTGGACCACGTTCCTGCGGTCCCTCAAGGCCCGCGGGCTCGACGGCGTCCGCCTCGTCATCTCCGATGCTCACACGGGTCTGATCGCCGCGATCAACACCGTGTTCGTCGGGTCGAGTTGGCAGCGCTGCCGGGTGCATTTCATGCGCAACGTCCTCTCGAACGTGCCCAAAGCGACCGGGCCGATGGTCGCGTCGATCATCCGCACGA
>NZ_CAXTJR010000008.1:0-118643 GCF_964244775.1 uncultured Microbacterium sp. | reverse complement strand
CTACCTCTAACCCCCCGAGACGCCGCCCACTTACACACACAACTTGACAAGCTCCTGCGGCGGGCGCCTTCCAGGCCGAGGGAGCGCATGATCCGCCCGGTCTGATCACGGCCGATCTCCCACCCTTGCCGGCGCATCAGGGCGTGCATCTTCCGCACCCCGTAGACACCATAGTTCTCCGCGTGCAGGCGAACGATCTCCGTACCGAGCAGGCCGTCACGGACCGCCCTGGCCGAGGCGGGACGGTGTTTCGCGGCCCGATACCCGCGGGCGGTGAGAAACCCACACTCCGTCGCACGCAGCGTGCGGCAGATGGCCTCGACCCCGAAGCGATCCTTGAACGTATCCACGTACCGGATCATTTCGTCGTGGGGCGGTCGAGTTCCGCGGCGAAAAACGCGGACGCCGATCTGAGGATCTCGTTCGCACGCCGCAACTCGGCGTTCTCGCGTTTCAAGCGTTTGATCTCGGCATGATCATCCGATGTCACGCCCGGACGGACACCAGGATCGATCTCGGACTTCCGACGCCACTTCCGCAGCGTCTCAGGCCCGACACCGAGCTTGCCACCGACGTGGCGGATCGCGGCGTACTCGGTCTCATGCTCAGGCAACGCCTCCTCAAGCATCCTGAGCGCACGTTGCCGGAACTCCGGCGAGAACTGACGGGGCATGATCCATCCTCCCAAAGGAAACGGAACCAAACCCAGGGCGGATCAGAGTGGTTGTGGCGCTGGGGCACCTGGGCCAGGCCCTCTCCATTACGCCGATAGCCGCTCGTTAGCCGGCCCCGCCATCGCATCAGCGACAGTTCTTCCCCGAGGGTCGAACGAGCTCGCATTTTGACAGTATGCTGTCGAGTTGCGTAAAGTGCAGGGATGGCGACTCCGGAGATCCCTCACGATCCGTGGACGGACTTCGTGATGAGCGTGTTCGCAGTCAACGGGCTGATCATCCACGCCGGCGAGAATATCGTTGCTCCACTTGGTCAGTCATCCGCCCGGTGGCAAGTGCTCGGGCGGGCGTTCAACTCCGCGACGGTCGCGAGCATCGCGCGGGACATCGGCCATGCTCGCCAGAGCACTCAGCGCGTCGCGAACGCTCTCGTGATGGACGGTTTGCTGGAGTACCGGCCGCATCCAGGCGATCGCCGCACCCAGGTCGTGGAGTTAACCGAACACGGCAGAGAAATGCTGGAGCAGATCTACGCACGTCAAATGGACTGGTCCCGCGCCGTCGTCGAGCAGATCGGCGAACCCAGACTTGCCGAGGCGACCGCCTCACTTCGCATCATCGCCGCCCGGCTTGGTGTGCTACCCCATATCGAGATGAAAGACGTACTGTGACCAGATACATCGTCCTCTATCACGCCCCCCTCGCCGTAGCCCAACGCTTCGCGCAGGCCACCCCCGAAGAAGCCCAACTGGGTCTGCAAGCTTGGACAGATTGGGCGGAAAAGCTCGGCCCCGCACTCGTGGACCCTGGGAAGCCTCTCGGCCAATCCCATCGCGTCACCGCGAACGGGATCATCCTCGGCGACACGGACATCATCGGACTGTCGATCATTCAAGCCGCCTCGATGGACGGGGCACTCGATCTGGTGCGCGACCACCACCACCTCGCGTGGTCGGAGGACTGTACTATCACCCTTCTAGAAGAAATCGGCATCCCAGAAGTGGCCGGCGGCAGCTGAGCTGGTGATCCATCGTCGCTATCTTCATCGCGCTCTAGCGGCCAGTGGCCCGCCTGCTCGATCGCCCATTTTGGATCTGAGCTTTATGTTGCAGCACCCCGCCGCGCTTCCTTTTGTAGATCATCCGGTAGGAGGACGTCCTCGCGACGAATGAATGATTCCCCACAACCCACTTGGACACTTAACGTGAGGGCATGAACTTCGTTCCTGCCCTTTGTTCGTGTGCTTTTGCTTGTGAGGCGGGCCCGCGATGAGCCACCGTATCCTGCGCGTGTCACTACTTGAACATGGCCCGAGCATTCTGGTCGCGGCGCTCAGCTCCACATTCGCCGTCGTGCTCTTCCGGTTGTCATTCGTGCTGTCCGTCGCGAGCACGCAGGATTCGGTCGGGTCGCAATCGGGACGATCGGCCATCCTGACCGTGGTTGCCACAGCGTTCATCGTCATCGCTCTCTACGTGGGTGCCGTTGTCACAACCAACACATTCGCCACGGTGATCGCTGGCCGCACCCGCACCATCGCCCTTCTTCGCCTGCTCGGCGCGACTGCTCGCTCACAGCGAGCACACGTGGCCCGTGAAGGCCTGGTTGTCGGACTCGCGGGCGGTGTGGTGGGAGCGGTATGCGGCCTGCTGATCAGCGCGGCTGGGGTTGCGTTCTTGACGTCGACCGGATCGATTCCGGATGCTGGCTACGGATTCGTCGACCCCTCCGTCGTGGCGCCAATCATTATGGTCACCGCTACGACATGGATCGCGTCGTGGATAGGATCCCGCCGAGTGCTCACCGTGTCGCCCGTAGAAGCCATCGCCGCCAATCGCGAGTTGAGTCAAGCCGAGAGCGTCGCGCGGCGAGGCCGTCGAACGAGCGCGATCATCACCTCGGCATTAGGGCTGGTGCTACTTGGACTAGGCGTCGCCGCCGGCACAGGCAGCGCCCTCGGCTTATTGATCGCGCTTCCCGGCGGGGTACTTTCCTTCACGGGAATATTGCTAGGTGCGCATTTGATCGTCCCCTGGATGCTTCAACTCTGCGGACAGATGTTCGGCCGGTCAGCGCCTGCGATGCTCGCGCGGGCGAACGCTGTCAGGTACCCCGAACGAAGCACCCGCACCGCGTCCGGCATCATCATAGGGATCACCCTGGTATCGATGTTCTCCGTCGCCGAATCCACTTTGCTCGACGCGATCGCGACAGCTGGCAGCGACTCAGACGGTACAGAGATGGTCGTGAGTTCACTACTCAGCGCCGCGACGGGTTTAGTGGGCTTCGCCGCAGTCATCGCTGCCGTAGGAATGATGAACAATCTTTCTCTCAACGTCCTACAGCGTACCCGCGAGATCGGGCTTCTGCGGGCTCTCGGCGTCACTCGTCGACAGATCCGACAGACGATCACCATCGAGAGCGCACAGGCTGTCTTCACGGCAACCCTCATCGGCCTACTGCTGGGCACAATTTATGGATGGGTCGGGGCTCAGTCGGTGCTCGGAACGATCGGACCCGACGGCATTCTGCCGCTCTCGATACCGATACCCATGTTCGGCGCAATCGCTGCTGCTGCCTCACTTCTCGCGATCACCGCGTCTCTTGCACCCGCCAAGCGTGCGACCAACCTCTCCCCCATCCAGGCCCTCGCGGCCGAATGACATCCGAAGGCGGTGACGTCCCTCTGAGTGGTGGAGTTTCTCAACACCGTGCGAGTTCAGTTGTTGTGATTATGCCGCAGCGAGTTCTGGGATCGCGACCTCCTCTTCGGTGACGTTCAGGAGCTTCATGGAAGCTCGCTGAAGTAGCGGCGGTCGGCGCCGTCCCATTCGTCGTGCTGCTCGATCAGGACGTGCCCGGCGAGGCGGAGCAGCGCGGCGGGGTTGGGGAATGTGCCGACGACGTCGGTGCGACGTTTTATCTCCTTGTTGACCCGCTCCAGCGGATTCGTGGACCAAAACTGACGCCAATGCCCGGTGGGGAACTCGCAGAACGCGAGGATGTCGTTCTTCGCGTCTTCGAGCATCTCGGCGATCTTCGGGTGCGAGCGGGTCAGCATCCGGACAACTTCGTGGAACTGGGTGAAGACGTGCTCGGTGTCGGGTTGCGCGAAGATCGTGCGGATGATCGACGCGACCATCGGCCCGGTCGCTTTGGGCACGTTCGAGAGAACGTTGCGCATGAAATGCACCCGGCAGCGCTGCCAACTCGACCCGACGAACACCGTGTTGATCGCGGCGATCAGACCCGTATGAGCGTCCGAGATGACGAGGCGGACCCCGTCGAGCCCGCGGGCGGGTCGAACCACCGCCCCGCGACTGCGGCAGGCGTCGGTGCAGTGGAGTCGCATGGCGAGCAACGAGAGGAAGGGTAGGGGCGCGTCTCGTTGCCAGGGGAGGCGGCCATCATCCCTCAGTCGACTCGACTCCAGTTCCCACGAGCCCCAACGGGTCTGTCCCGATCTGGGCTCAGTCGCGACGAATGCTCGTCGTCGCCGAATTTCCTGCGACGCGAGAGATCGCGCGAGCAACGGTCATGACGGCAGGGCGCATCGCGGCCGGCTCGATCGACCCGGTGGCTCCAACCACGGACAGCGCGGCGATCGCCACATTGCCGGCGGCGAAGATCGGTGCCGCCACCGACGTCGCCGGTTCCGGAACGGCGCGCGTGTTGATGGCTGATCCCTCGTGGCGGGCCTGGGCGAGACGTCGGCGGAGATCGCCGCTCGTGATGACGGCGTGCTCAGGTTCAAGGGTCAGATGATGGCTGAGAACCGTCTCCTGGATGCTGCGCTCGGCGTGTGCGAGGAGGACGAGACCTACTCCGGTCGAGTGTAGGGGCACTCGCTCGCCGACTCGGTACAAGATTCGTGCCGCGCGATGCGAAGAGAGCCGTTCGATGATCATCGCCTCGAAGCCGACGCGGACAGCCAGGAGTACATGCTCTCCGGTGGCGCGGTGGAGATCCTCCATGAACGGCAAAGCGATAGCACGGAGACCATGCCCACGCGGGGCCAGCACCGCCATTTCCAGGAGGGAGAGTCCGATGGTGTATCGGCCGTCCGATGTTCGCTCGAGGGCGCCGACTGTCAGCAACTGGCGCACCAGGCGAAAGGTGGTACTCAACGGAATCGCGGAGTTCGCGCTCAATTGCGTGAGCGTGAGCGGATCGCCCTCGAAGCAATGCAGGAGGCGAAATGCGCGATCCAGGACCGGCTGACCCGTCTCGGGCTTCCGCCCCCGAGCGGCGGCGAACTCCGACTCCATGAACACATTATGCCGCTGATTGGAAGTGACCCATTCTGTCGCGATCCGAATGGGGGAGCATCCTGTCACCCCCAAGCCGACGCCGAGAAGAGGACGCATGCTCAGAACACCGGTCCTCGTTGTCGGCGGCGGCCCGGCCGGACTCGCATCCGCTGCCGAGCTCGCATTTCATGGCATCGCGAGCGTCGTTGTGGAGCCTCGCACCGATGTGGCGGTAGACCGACCGCGAGCGAAGACCACGAGCGTTCGCACGATGGAACATTTTCGGCGCTGGGGCGTCGCGCAGCAGATCCGAGCCGCGGCGGCTCTCACACCGCAATGGTCGGATCGGGTGGTCTTCTGCACGTCGGTGACGGGTGAGGTGATCACCTCGTTCTCCGATGTGTTCGGACTGGGTCCGCACACGCATGCGCTGTCGCCCGAACTCGGACAGCAAATCCCGCAACCGGTGGTCGAGAAGGTCCTGCGAGACCACCTGTCGGGCTCGCCGCTGGTCACCTTCAGATACGGCAGCAGCGTGTCCGCGATCGAGCAGTCCAGCACGGGCGTGTCGGCAGTCATCACCGGCCCGAACGGCGACCAGGAGAACGTCACGGCAGACTATCTGCTCGGCTGCGACGGAGCCACTAGCGCCGTTCGCAAAGCCCTGGGGATTCGCTATGTCGGCTCGTCCGCTCCCCGCCCCAACTTCAATGTCCTCTTCCGCACCGAAGATCTCGTACCGCCGATGGGTAACGCCGTGCACTACTGGGTGGTCGGCGGAGACACCCCCGGGGTTGTGGGTCGGCTGGATCTGGACGGCATGTGGTGGTTGATCGCCCCGGGGGTGGATGAGGACGACGGCCGGAAGCGTGTCGGCCAGATCGTCTCCAGCCTGGCAGGCCGCCCGATCCAGTACGAGATCGTATCGACCGACAGTTGGACAGCTCGACTCCTGGTCGCCGAACGCTTTCAGCATGGTCGGGTGTTCTTGGTCGGTGAGAGTGCGCACCTCAACCCGCCGTGGGGTGGCCACGGCTTCAACACCTCGATCGGTGACTCGGTCAACATCGGATGGAAGCTCGCGGCCGTGCTGAACGGCTGGGCCGCGGAGCCACTCCTGCGCAGCTATGAATCGGAGCGAAGGCCGATCGCCGAGCAAACCATCGCGATCGCCCGCGACAATATGCGCGCGTTGCCGGCCGATCTCGCCGGTCCGGCCGTGCGATCTGATGCCGCTGTCGCCATCCAAGAAAGCAAGAACTCGGAGTTCCACAGCCTCGGCCTTGTGCTCGGCTACAGCTATGCGTCTGGGGCGTCCGTCGATCCCGTCAACTACACGCCGTCGTCCGCTCCGGGGGCCCGCCTCCCCCATGCGCAATATGACGACCAGACGCCGCTGTTCGACGTCCTCGGTCCGGAGTTCACTCTTGTCGCCCCCGCTGGCACCCGACTCGATCACGTCCGCGAGCAAGCGGCCGCGCTCCGGATGCCGGTGACGTTCATCACACCGCCGGAGAACTACCCCTGGGCAGGCGACGTCCTGCTGGTGCGACCCGATCAGCACATTGCGCTGCGGGCGATATCGATCGACGACATCGACCTGCGGGCGGCCATCGGTCATGCCGCAGTCGACCTCGACACATTCCGACCGACACCGTGACGTATCAATCGAAACCGTGACGTATCAACCGAAGGAGAGAGCAATGCCACACAACCGAGCCTCGGCCAGGCCAGTCATCACCCCGGCATTTCACCACACCACGTTCCTCACAACGAGGTTGGACGCGATGGTGGAGTGGTACGGTCTCGTCGCCGGGCTGACTCCCACGTATTACGGAGAGGAGGCAGCCTGGCTGACCAACGACGCCGCCAACCACCGGATCGCGTTCCTGTCACCTCCCGGGATCAAAACCCCGGAAGACAAGGGCCACACCGCTGGGCTTCACCACACGGCGTTCGAGTACGCCGACTTCGATCAGTGGCTGGACAACTACGTTCGGCTGCGCGGTCACGAGATCGTTCCGTTCCTCACCCTCGATCACGGAATGACGATGTCGATCTACTACCAAGACCCCGACGGCAATGGCGTCGAGATCCAGGTAGACACATTCGGCGACTGGTCGAGGTCCAAGGAGTGGATGTGGGCATCCCTCGAGTTCGCGGAGAACCCGATCGGTGCGCACTTCGATCCCGACAAGCTGGTCGAGGCGCGAGAGAGTGGGCTCTCGTTTCAGGAAATCCACGCGCGAGCTCGCGCCGGGGAATATGTCCCGGCCATCATCCCCGACATCTTTCTTCCCGAGGTCTACTGATGAGGATCGGCAGCTTGCGGGGCCGGCTCGTCATCCTTGATGGCGACAGGGCGTTGGACGTGCAACGAGCCAGCGATGGGCGCTTCGACGACGACCCGCAAGCGGTATTCGAGCGGTGGGACGACTTCCTGGCGTGGGCATACCACGCACCGTTCGCGGGGGCAGCGGTGTTCGATGGCAACGATCTCGGGGCGCCGGTGCCGCAGCCCCGTCAGGTGTTCGCGATCGGTCTGAACTATGCCGATCACGCAGCAGAGAGCAGCTTCACGCTCCCGAGCGATCCCGTGGTCTTCACGAAGTTCCCCAGCTCCATCGGCGCCCCGAATACTGATGTTGAGCTGTCCGGCGACAGCGTCGACTACGAGGTGGAGCTCGTCGCGGTCATCGGGAAACGCGCCTTCCACGTCCTGGCGGAGCACGCGTGGGATCACGTTGCCGGTCTCACGATCGGCCAGGACATCAGCGACCGCGACGTGCAGTTGCGCGGTCCTGCACCGCAATTCAGTTTGGGGAAGTCGTTTCCCAACTTCGCACCCATCGGCCCGGTGGTCGTCACCGCCGACGAATTCCCCGACAGGGATGCGATCGGGCTGCGCACGGAGCTGGAGGTGGAGGGCATCCGGCAGACGAAGCAGGACGGCAACACGAGAGAGCTGATCTTCTCGGTTCCGGAACTCATTGCCCGACTCTCCGCCGTGCTGGTGCTGTACCCGGGTGACCTCATCTTCACCGGCACGCCCTCTGGCGTGGGTCTGGGTATGACTCCTCCGCAGTATCTGCACCGGGGCGAGGTGCTCATCAGCACCATCGACGGCATCGGCAGCATCCGCAATCGACTCACCTGACGCCAGCCCTCACACAGCCGAAGGAGAACGAAGATGACCTCAGCAACGATCACCAACGTCCGAGTGTTCGACGGTGGTCTCTTGAGTGCCCTCACCAGCGTCGAGATCAACGGCGAAAGCATCTCCGCCGTCGGGGCAGCGCCGCGAGGCGAGATCATCGATGGCGGGGGCGGTGTGCTGATGCCGGGTCTCATCGACTCCCATGTCCATATCGACGATGCCGGGCAGCTGCAGCAGCTGCTCGCGTACGGCGTCACGACCGCGCTCGATATGGCCAACGCCAACCCTCGGGTCACCGACTCGCTGCGAAATCTCCCCGGCCTGCCGCAGCTGTTCGGCGCGGGATTGGCAGCCAGCGCGCCCGGAGGGGTGCACACCAAGAAGATGGGGTATCCGCAACACAGTGCGGTGCAGAGCCCATCCGATGCGGAGCGCTTCGTCGCCGACCGGGTGCGGGACGGTTCGGACTACATCAAGATCATCGTCGAAGACCCGAAGATGCCCGGCACCGCATCGCTGCCACCTGCGACTCTCGCCGCGCTGGTGGACGCCGCTCACGGCGTCGCCCTGATCGTTATCGCCCATGCCGTGACGTCCGCCGCTGTCGACCTGGCCACCGACGCCGGAGCAGACGTCATTACCCATGCGCCCGTGAACCGCAGCCTCACCGCGCAGGAGGCCGGCATATTGGCGGCCCGCGATGCGGCGATCGTGCCGACGCTCACCATGCTGCAGGGCACGACGCGCGTCATCAATGCCAGACGGGTCTTTCGCATGCTACGGCGGCTGCGCATTGCGCCCCCCGTCGAGTACGCCAACGCCCGAGCCAGAGTCGCCGTGGCGCGGGCCGCCGGCGTGGCCATCGTCGTCGGCACCGACGCGAACAACGACAAAGCAGCCCCGTGGAACCCCGACTATGGGAGCTCGCTGCACGACGAGCTCGAACTGCTCGTGGACGCTGGCCTGACGCCAGCCGAGGCGCTCACGGCAGCGACGGCCACCGCAGCCCGGGTCTTCGGCCTGAGCGATCGAGGTGCGGTCCACGCGGGCTTTCGAGCCGACCTGCTCCTGCTCGACGGCGACCCCACCGCAGACATCCGAGCCACCCGTTCCATCAAGGGCGTCTGGATCGACGGCCGAAAACTCATCTGACCCTGACCTGACCTGACCCGCCACGACCCTCACCCTGACCGCCACGACCACCAACCCGCTCAAAGGAGAGAATCATGACTCACGCAATTACCCTGCACACCCCCCACGGCACCGTCACCGGCATTGAAGAGGAAGGCGGTCCCGGTCTGCCACTGCTCGTGTGCATTCCAGGGGGCAGCTACAACTCGCACTATTTCGACGTCGCAGGGCACTCCTTCCTGGATGCCGCTCACGAGGCTGGCTTCTCGGTCGTTGCGCTGGACCGCCCTGGCTACCAGGGCAGCGACCCTGTCGAGGGCGAGGTGACATTTGCGAAGAACGCGATCGTTCTGGATGCCGCCATCGCCGAACTCTGGAAACGCTACGCCGACACCGCGACCGGTGTCGTCCTCATCGGCCACTCGATGGGGGGTGCGATCGCCATCCACATGGCCGGCCAACCCCACTCCTGGCCACTGCTCGGAATCTCCGCCACCTCGATCCATACAGATGCACCTCAGCAGGTGACCGACGCGTGGAACTCCATCCCGGCCGATGCGACCATCCCGTTTTCGAAAGAGCAGCGAATCCAGTTCATGTACGGCCCCGAAGGCAGCTACGACCCTGCCGTCGTCGACGACGCAGACGTAGCGACCGAACTGATTCCCGTCGCAGAACTGCTGGAAGTCGTCGGAGGTTGGATCGCCGACTTTCCCACGCTCGCTGCGGCCGTGACCGTTCCGGTGCACTACGCGCTCGCCGAACACGAAGCGCTGTGGATCTCCACCGACGAGAACGTCACCGCCTTCGGAGACGCATTCACCGCGTCCCCGCGGGTGAAGACGCAACGCGTCAGCGGAGCAGGCCACAACCTCGATCACCACAGCAACTCGGCGGAGCTGCACGCGTGTCAGCTCGAGTTCGCAAGCTCCCTGTCGGCGTAGCAGCCACAGCGGCAGGCCCGGGGGGCGTCCCCAATCTGCACCGCTTGCGCCGCCTCGGCGGCGGTCTTCACGCATCGGTCGAGACCGACCCGATGACTGCGTTCACTAGGCGACGTGAGGAACCAGGGGTGGCCGGGACGCGCCCAAGAGCTCGGACCACCGTCGCACCCGTCAGAGCCTCACCGATCTCCTGCATCGGCGTATCGCTGCGCAGCTCCCCTGCAGCCATGGCGGCTTCCAGTCGCCCGGTGAGAGAGGATGTCGCGCCGAGACTGCCATACAAGCGGCGTGCCACGTCGACATTCTCCGCCGCGGCGGCGACGAGCGACCGGAAGAGGGTTGCGCCCAGCGGCTGCTCGATCAGTTCGTCGATCTCCTCGAGCCACGCGATGAGGTCGGAACGCACGTCGCCGGTGTCTCGGGGGCCCAGTCGTTCGGGTAGCAGCAGACCCTCCAGAAGACACTCGGCAACGAGAGCTCCCTTTGACGGCCACCAGCGATAAATGGTCTGCTTCCCGACACCAGCCTCTGCCGCGACGCCTTCGATAGTGAGATGTTCATAACCGCGGAGGGCGAAGAGACGCGCCGTCGCCCCGAGGATCGCCCTTCTGGCCGCCTCGCTGCGCACCGCGCCACGTCGCCCGTCAGACATGCTCTCATCTTACTCATCAACACAAGACGAACCGTTTCGTGTTACTGTCCATGTAACGAGACGAACCGTTCCGTAGTAATTTCCCAACCTTCTTAAAATGGACGACACCGTGGCTGAACTCCTCTACCGGTTGGGCAAGCTCGCGGCGCGGCGCGCGTGGATCGTGGTCGGAGTTTGGGCGCTCGTCGTGGTTATCGCCGCCATCGGTTTCGCCGTCGGGTTCAAGGGGCTCTCGGCAAGCTTCGACATCCCGGGCACGGCATCTGGAGCAGTCACCGACGAGCTCCAGCACAAGCTTCCCGACTTCGGCGGCGCATCGGGAACCGTCGTCTTCGAGACCGCCGACGGCTCGGCGTTCACCAGTGAGCAGCAGAGCGAGATCAACGCTCTGGTACGGGATGCCGCTGATCTGCCGGACGTGGCCGCGGTCGTCGACCCGTTCGACACCGAGAAGCAGCGCGCCGATCAGGAGCAGCAACTCGTCGACGGCCGTCAGCAGCTCGACGCGGGTAGTGCGCAGCTCGACGCGAGCCAAGCGCAGCTCGACGCCGGTCAGGCGCAGCTCAACGCCGGCAGGGCACAGCTCGACGCGGCGCGCCAGCAGGCGGTCGCCGCTGGTGCCCCGCCCGAGCAGGTTGCCACCCTCGACGCGCAGAAGGTCGGCCTCGACGCCCAACAGGCGCAGCTGACCGCGGGGCAAGCGAAACTCGAGGACTCCCGCGCGGAGCTAGAGACGCAAACCACGACGCTCGACAACGGCGCCTCGCTCTCGGATCTGTCACGGGGCATTCGCACCGTGTCCGAAGACGGATCGACCGCGGTCGTGAATATCGCGTACAGCCCGACGCGCACCGAGCTGTCGCAGGCGTCGAAGGACGCAACCATCGAGTACTTCGAAGCTGCGTCCATCGACGGCGTCGACGTATCCATCTCGACCGATATCGCGATGGCCGCTCCACAGATCTTGGGTGTCGGTGAGGTCGTCGGTGTGGTGTTCGCCGCGATCGCGCTGCTGGTGATGCTGGGCTCTATCATCGCCGCCGCGCTTCCGCTCGTGACCGCGCTCCTCGGCGTCATCATCGGCATCCTCGGGACGCTGGCCTTCTCGGGTGTCACGCAGATGGCTTCCATCACGCCGTTCCTCGGTCTCATGCTCGGACTCGCCGTCGGCATCGACTACTCGCTGTTCATCATCAACAGACACCGGAAACAACTGCTGCAAGGGGCTGAGCCGCGAGAATCCATCGGCCTCGCCAATGGAACTGCAGGCAACGCGGTGGTCTTCGCAGGCGCGACGGTGGTCGTGGCGCTGGTCGCTCTCAACGTGACGGGGATCCCCTTCCTCGGGCTGATGGGCACCGTCGGAGCCATCGTCGTCGCGATCGCCGTGCTCATCGCCATCACCCTCACCCCGGCGATCCTCGGTCTTCTCGGCACCCGCGTCCTGAGCCGGCGTTCGCGTGCCCGCATGGGCAGGATTCACCACGGAATGACCAAAGCGAAGCCGATGCCCACCTGGCGCGCGATCGTCACGGTCGTCTTCGTGTCCGCGGCACTGCTGATCGTCGCCGTCCCGGGGCTCTCGATGCGGGTCGGGCTGCCGGATGGCGGCTCCGAGCCCGTCGAGTCCACCGCCTACGTCGCCTACTCGACGACAGAGCGGGAATTCGGAGCCGGTGCCAACGGGCCACTGCTCGTCACCGCCCAACTTCCGGCGGGACTGAACGACGATCAGTTGCTGCAGGCAACGGTCGACGTTGCACAGGCGATAGCCGACCTCGACGACGTGGTGGCCGTCGCGCCCATCGCCGTCTCCGACGACAACCTGCTCGCCGCATTCCAGGTGGTGCCGGCGCACGGTCCGAACAGCGTGTCGACCGAGAACCTCGTCGTCGAGCTGCGTGGAATGGATCCCGTTGACGGCGACATCACCATCAGCGTCGCGGGCGCCGCGGCCAGCAACATCGACATCTCGGAGAAGCTCGCCGCCGTCCTGCCGACCTACCTCGCGGTGGTCATCGGGCTCTCGCTGATCATCATGGTCCTGGTGTTCCGCTCGATCTTGGTTCCGCTCATCGCCACCGGTGGGTTCATCCTGTCGCTGTTCGCCACCTTCGGCGCGATCGTCGCCGTGTTCCAGTGGGGATGGGGCGCCGATGCGCTCGGCATCCATACCGGACCCATCCTGAGCTTTCTCCCGGTGCTGTTGGTAGGCATCCTGTTCGGACTGGCGATGGACTACCAACTGTTCCTGGGATCGGGGATGCGCGAGGCGTACGTGCACGGCGACGGCGCCCGAGTCGCCGTTGTGCGCGGACTACGCTCAGGCCGCAGTGTCGTCACAGCCGCCGGCCTCATCATGGTCTCGGTGTTCGGCGGATTCATCTTCTCGGAATCGACCATGATCCGCTCCATCGGCTTCGGCCTCGCTCTCGGAGTACTCCTCGACGCGTTCGTCGTGCGGATGCTGCTCATGCCTGCACTCATGCACCTGCTCGGAAAGTCCGCGTGGTGGATTCCACGGTGGCTCGACCGCATCCTGCCCAACGTTGACGTGGAGGGCGCATCGCTGCGATCCCAACACCCCGCCCCACCCGAAGCGGATTCACCCCGGGCGCTGCAGCCAGCTCACCGATGAGGTCGACACCGTGTCAATCGCGGGCTTGTGGACGTCGCCGACAGACGTGAATTCGAACATCGCCGAGGTGCGTCGTCAGGACCGACGCTTGTCGAGAAAGTGGCGTACTTCGACATCGATTTCGAGGTCTTCCGGAGCGCAGGGTACGGGGAGCGAGACCACGTCCCTTAGCGTCGGAGCACCTCTCTGCGCACCTGCCGGCGCCGCAACGCCCGAGGCTCGCCCTTCCAACACGACCAGAAGGTCGGTCTATCGACCGCGACCGCACAGCGCCCTCGACGCTAGCGCCCTCGACACTAAACCCAGCGAGGGATGCCGCGCTCCCGGCGAAGAGCGAGCCCTGTCGTGACGAGCCCGAACACGGTCGTGGGCACCGCGCCAGCGGCGAGGTCGGCGCGCACCAGCGGGGTTTCCGCATCGAATTCGCCGGTCACCTGATTGACGTTGTACCCGCCTTCGGTGAAGCTGAGCGAGACGATCGTGATGGCGGGGATCGGCGAGTTTCTCGATCACCGCCTGGGATCATCGGGGGCGAAGAGGTACTCGACGATGCTGCCGATCACCCGCGCTTCCTGTGTTCCGTCGGGGTGCTTGTAGACGAGCATGTACAGCCCGTCCTGTCTGGCTATCACCCCCTGCATGCGGGCATCGACCGGGAGCACGCCGATCCCACAGATGCCCAGTCCGTGGCTTCGCCGTCGTTAATGAGCTGATCCATCGCTATGGCCTGGTGCGCCCGGTGGAATCCCTCGACGCCAAAGTGTACGCCGCCCGGCGGTACCAGTGATCGGTGCTAGCGGGTAGATGACACCTCGGACACGTAGAATGGTGCGGCAGGGTGTTCGAGAACGAGGGCGCTGAGAGGCACGGTCATGGCGGCGATCCGATCGGAGTTATGCGTGTGAGAAAGGCGCTGCGGTCGATGCCCGGACGACAAGCTTGAATGGGACCGTGACGTCGTCCACCAGCTCGCTCTGTCCGGAGACGAGGGCGAGCAGACGGTCAACCGTTGTCGCGGCGAGCTCTGCCGTGTCGGGAGAGATCGTTGTCAGCGGGGGGACAGCGTACCCGGCTTCGGCGATGTCGTCCCATCCAACGACGGCGACATCTTCGGGAATGCGTCTGCGCTCCTGATGCAGGGCGCTCATCGCGCCGATTGCGAGTGTGTCGTTGAAGCAAAACAGCGCATCGAATTGCACTCCGGTATGCAGGAGCTTCTGAACAGCCTGATAACCGTCCGCGGCAGACCAGGTCTCGACCGGGATCCGTAGCTCAGGCGGGGCACCGACGCCGGCATCGCGCAGCGCGTCCAGGTAGCCCTGAGTGCGGCGTAGACCTGGACCACTGTTGCTGGATGTGGGCGAGGTTGCGGCGATCGCAGCGATGCGGGTGCGGCCCATACCCAAAAGATGCTCTGTCGCGGTACGCGCGGCCGCCACATTGTCGATGGACACGTGTACGTAGGCACCCTGCACGCTCCGACCATCCAATTCGATCCGTTCACCGAGCAGGACAGTCGGCACGCGGTCTTTGTATGGAGTGAGATCCTCGGCGGTGATCGCGATCGGGTTGATGATCAAACCGTCGATCATCGCGCCCGGATAGCCGGCTAGGACGCTGAGTTCGCGCAGTCTGGTTCCGCCGGTCTGCTCGATCAGCAGCACGTTTTCACGGGCTGCGGCTTCCTGCTGGATGAGGTTGGCTAGTTCGGCGAAGTATGGTGCGGCGATCTCCGGGATGGCGAGGGCGATGAGATTCGATTGACCGCCTCGGAGTTTGCGGGCGGTGACGTTGGGCTTGTATGCCAGCATATCGATGGCCCGGAGAACCTTTTCACGGGTTTCCGGCTTGACGTGGATGTAGTCGTTGACGACGTTGGAGACCGTTCGCTGAGACACATTCGCCAGCGCAGCCACGTCGCGCATGCTTGCGCGCATAACGCTTCCTCTGTTTTGGTCGATCGGTTGCCTTTCAGCGTACGGTGACCGTGAGATCCGAAGATCCGACCGACGCGGACGGGTGCCCGCGCCGGCCGGATCGTAAGGTCAGCCGCCGAGTGCAGCGTCGATCTGGCCGTTGCCGTTCGTCAGCGCCTCATCGATGTCGGCGTCCTGGAACCAGATCGACTCGACTGACTGAACCGCGATCTTCTCTACGGCCGGCCAGTTCTGGATGTGCGGCAGTGTTACGGTCGCGTCCGCGGCGGTCGACGCGTAGTTCGCCCGCTGCGGTGCGTTCTGGTACTCCGCTGAGTCGAGCACCGAGGTGCGGGCGGCGATGTGTCCTGTTCCGAGGGCCCAGGCGACATCATTGGCGTAGAGGTACGAGATGAACTCCAGTGCCGCCCGATACTTCACCGGGTTCTGGTCCTTCTGCACCGGGATCGCCCAGGTGTGCTGGTTGGCCCAGCCGTTGGGCTCTCCGTACAGGTTGGGGAAGGTGTGTGCCTGGTAGTTGAACGGTGCCGTGTCTACCAGCGTGTTCACCACCCACGTGCCGTTGTACAGCATCGCGACGTCCCCGTTGATGAAGCTCTGATTGGCGGCGTCGTAGGTCTGGTTGCCGTCGGTGTAGCCTCCGTCCACGAGCGCGTCTTCCAGCTCGATCGCCGTCTTCGCTTCGGTGCTGTCGAGGTTGCCGGAGCTTAGATCATCGCTGAGGATGGAGCTGCCCTGCTGCATGATCATCGAGTTCACGAAGTGCCAGCCGAGGTTGTCACTCACACGCGGAATTGCGAGGAACTCCTTGCCCGTGGTCTGCTTGACCTTAGCGGCGTCGGCAAGGAATTCCGCCTCTGAGGTGGGCAGCTTCGGGTTGCCGTCTGCGTCTACGAGGCCGGCTTCCTTGAAGATGTCGACGTTCACGTGCGCGAGCGCCGCGTGATAATCGAACGGGACCGCGTAGGTGACGCCGTCGGACTGCACGGCTTCTTGCTCGACGGGAAGCGCATCGCTCAAGTCGATGTCCGCGGCCTCGGCGATGTCATCGAGGGGAAGAAGAAGGTTGCGTTCGGCATAGTCGGGGAGGCTCTGCCCGTGCATGACGGTGACGTCGGGCGGCGTGCCTCCCGCGATGGAGGCGTTAAGCTGGTCGTAGAACGAGTCCCATGCGGCGCCGCCGAGTCGTTCGACAGTGATTCCAAATTCGTTGTCGGCGTTGAATTTGTTCATCAGCGTGGTGAGCGTGGCGCACTCCCCGACCGCGTTAGCCAGGTCGGTGTTATCGCCGACCTCGTCGTCGCAGTTGCCGAAGAAGTGGGCGAACTCGATTTTGGTGCCATTGAGCTGCTCAGTGGTGACGTCGTTGATGCTCGCGGCAAGGTCCTCGCCGCTGCCACCGCCTGTCGTGGTGCCGCCGGAGCAGCCCGCCAGCAGCAGTGCTGCGGTGGTGACCGCCGCAAGGGCGGGGATTCGGGTCTTCATGGTCTTTCTTCTCCTTGCACTGTGGTGGATGTGGATCGAGTGACGTGCTGACCGGGCGGCTACTTCTCGCCGCTGCCGAGGGTGATGCCGCGGATGAGTTGCTTCTGGAAAATGACGAAGACAATGATCAGCGGCAGGCTGCCCACGAGCCCCCGCGCCATCAGATCGCCGAGGTTCGTCGCGGATGCGAAGTTGGATTGGAGAGAGGCGAGTCCCGTCGTGATCGTGAACCACTCGGTTCGAGTGGAGGCGACCAGGGGCCACAGATAATCGTTCCAGGTGAGGACGAAGGTGAAGATTGCCAGAGAGGCCATAGCGGGGCGCGCCAGGGGCAGCATCACCGAGAAGAAGGTGCGCCAGCGCCCGGCGCCGTCGATGCGGGCGGCCTCCTCCATCTCCGGGGGCACCTTACTGAAGAACTGAGTCATCAAGAAGACGCCGAGGGGCGCGGCGAGACGGGGCAGGATCAGCGCCGGATAACTGTTTTGCAGGTCCACGCTGGAAATCATCAGGAACAGCGGAATGAACATCGCCTCCTTGGGGACCATGAGCCCTGCCAGGACGATCACGAAAACGACCCGCCGGCCGGGGAACGCTATGCGCGCGAACGCATAGCCGGCCATCGCGCAGAACACCACAGTCACGACGGTGGTGAGGATGCTGACGATGACACTGTTGAGGAACCAGCGGGGCATATCGCTGCCCTGCAGCACAGTCAGGAAGTTCTGCAGCGTCACCGATCGGGGCAGCAGGCTGGTGGAGGATCGCTGCAGGACGTCGTTGGGGGTGAGTGCCATCGACACCATCCAGATCATCGGCAGCAGCCAAGTAATTGCGGCGACGACGAGCAGGATATGGAAGCGAGCCGAGCGACCCTTCTTCTGTGCCGATCGCGGCCTGTTGCCGGCCACGGTCGGGACCGGCCGCGTCGTGGTGGTTGGGGTAAGGGTGCTCATGAGGTCCTCGCCATCACACGGAACTGGATGGCGGCCACGGCTGCCATGACAACGAACAGGAATACCGAGATCGCGGCGGCGTATCCCAGCTGGTAGTTCTTGAAACCGGTTTCATAGATGTGCTGGATCAGCACGACGGTCGCGGTGCCGGGCCCCCCTCTGGTCATGATGTAAACCTGCCCGAAGATCTGGAAGGACGCGATGAACTGGGTCACGGCCACGAGGATCGTCACGTGAGACAGTCCGGGCACGGTGACGTGACGGAACTGCTGCCACCAACTCGCCCCATCGAGGGAGGCCGCCTCGTAGTAGGCGGGCTCAATGTCTTGTAGGCCGGCCAGGAAGAGGACCATGTTGAAACCCACGCCCCACCAGACGCTGGTGACGATGATTGCCGGCATGGCCAGCGCCGGGTCCGAGAGCCAGGGGATTCCTTCAAGTCCGAACCACCCGAGGAACCCGGCTATGAGCCCGCGGTCGGGATTGAGCATGTAGCTCCAGATCAGCGTCACCGCCGAAATGGGCAGCACGTACGGCAGGAAGAACGCGGCGCGATACACCGCACGCCCGCGTCCCTTCGTATTGACCAGCAGGGCAAGCGCCAACCCCAGTCCGATCAGAATAGGCGTGGAGACGATGGTGAACACGAGGGTGTTTCGCAGCGAAGTCCAGAAGATCTCGTCATTCCATGAACCACCCGGCCCGGGGTGGATGCCCATCAGAACCCACAAGGCCACCCCGAGGGTGATCACCGCGCCGCTGACGACCTTCGAGCCCTTCCGCAACAGCCATAAGCCGCCGGCGGCGAGAGCTAGGACCACCAGACGAGTCCAGAAGTCGTGAGTGACGGACCAGGTGAGGCCGGTGCCGCCGAACATGCGCACGTAGTTCTGGAAACCCAAGAACTCGCGGATCGGGCTGAGGAGATCCCAGTTGAACCCGCTCATGTAGATCGCCTGGAAGACAGGGCCGAGCAGGAAGATCGCGTACACGAGCATGAAAGGTGCCAGGAACAACGCACCGTCGATGAGGTTTCGTCGTCGATTGCCGCGGGGTGCCCGTCCCGGCGACCGCAACACCCCTTCGGTGGCCGCTGGGGCTACCGCGGTGCTCGTGTTCATCGTCATCATTGACTCCTTTGCTGCGTAGCAAATCTAATGTCCATACATTGAACGCAGCAGCGCCCGTTGTCAACCGTATGTTAGTAACGGTTTGGTCGCGGCGAAAGTTTTCGACGTTTGCCGCGTTGCAAATTCCCGCGGGGTGGGGCACCATTACCCGCATGGCACAACGACCGGTACCTCCGCTTTTCTCCGCGGCATACCCTCGGCCCCAGCTGGTGCGGATCTCGTGGCTGAGTCTTGACGGCGATTGGGAGTTCGGGTACGACGAGGACTTCGTCGAGGAATTTCCCGCTCATCTGGAGCGACAGATCGTCGTGCCGTTTCCTCCGGAATCGCCGGCTTCCGGCGTCGGCGAGCTCGGATTTCACCCTGTGGTCTGGTACCGACGAACTCTCTCGGCCGACGAGATCGCGGAGGCCGGGTGGAGCGCGACCGGGCGCCGACTGATCCTGCACTTCGGCGCTGTGGACTACCGTGCCGACGTCTGGGTAAACGAGCGGTTGGCAGGACGACACGAAGGAGGACACTCTCCGTTTTCCTTCGACATCACCGATTTGTTGATGGCGGAACGTGACGTGGTCATCACCGTTCGTGCGGAGGACGACCCGCTGGATGTCGGTCAGCCGCGCGGCAAGCAGGACTGGCAGGAAACGCCACACGGCATCTGGTACGAACGCACCACCGGGATCTGGCAGCCCGTCTGGCTGGAAGCGGTTCCGGTCCATCACATCGACCGGCTGAACTGGTCGCCCGACGTGCCGCGTGCGAGCGTCCTCCTCGAGGTGGAGCTGGCCGCGCGCCCGACGGCGCCCGTGACCGTTACTGTGTCCTTGTCTTACGATGGTGTCGTCCTCGGGGGCGGTCAATGGGAGACCGCAGAACCCCGCTCCAGCAACTCGATATCGCTACACAGACAAACCAACGGGCAGGCCTACGAGGCACTTCTGTGGACCCCAGAGACGCCGCGGCTGATCACCGCCCTGGTCGAAGTCACCGACGCATCCGGCCAGGCGGACACCGTTTCGTCCTACCTCGGTCTGCGAAGCGTCGGAACAAGCCACGGGCACTTCATGCTCAACGATCGCCCCTATTACGTCCGCTCCGTACTCGGACAGGGGTATTGGCCGGAAAGTCATCTTGCCGCTCCGAGCGCGGATGCTCTCCGCGCTGAAGTGGAACTGGCCAAGTCGTTGGGATTCAACGCGATCCGAGTGCACCAGAAGGTCGAAGATCCCCGCTTCCTGATGTGGGCCGACCGCCTCGGTCTGATGGTCTGGGAAGAAGCGCCAAGTCACTTCGAATTCTCCACCACTGCGGTCACCCGGCTGGTCAGGGAGTGGAGCGATGTCGTGCTCCGAGATCGCTCCCACCCGTCGATCGTCACCTGGGTGCCGCTCAACGAGAGTTGGGGTGTGCAGCACATCTCTCACGACCCGGCTCAGTTCAGCTACGCGCAAGCCCTCTACTACCTCACCAAAGCTCTCGACCCCACACGGCCCGTGATCAGCAACGACGGGTGGGAACACACCGAGTCCGACATCATGAGTATCCACGACTATGCCGTCACCGGACCAGAACTTGCGGCCAGCTATACCGACGCCGCGGCCCTCGAATCGGTGCTTTCGGGACTGGGTCCTCTCGGTCGGCGCATGCGTCTCTTGGATCCACCATCCCGCACCGCACCGGTCATGGTCAGTGAGTTCGGCGGAATCAGCTTCGCCCCATCTCATGACGACGGTACCGCCTGGGGCTACGCGACCGCCGCATCGGCGAAGGAGTTCGAATCGATTGTGGGGAACCTGTTCACGGCTCTGCAGTCCAGTCCCGTCCTTGCCGGCTTCTGCTACACCCAGCTGACCGACACCCGTCAAGAGTCAAATGGCCTGGCCGACGCATCCCGGACCCCAAAGCTTCAACCGGAGGTTGTCGCTGCGATCGTTCGAGGCGACGCCGTCGACACGAGTACCCACCGTCGCCCGAGAAAGCCGACCGAGCAGCCCCACGACGTTGCGGCGCGCAGCCAGCGCAAGGCGCAACACCATCAGGAAAGACAACTCGACGGTTCCGTGCTCAATTCGCAGCCCGAGTGAGGCGCGGCGACATCTGGTGATCAGCCCGCGCGAAGGTGGTTCTCGGCAGCGGAGCGGATAACGGTCAGTGCATCCGTGACCACATTGTCGTTGGCGCGGCTGAGGCTGGCGTAGGAGACCACGGCCTGCAGCAGGGTGACGATGGTGTCGAGCTTGATCGTGTCGTTGATCTGCCCAGCGTCCACCGCTTCGCGCAGGCGAGCCAACAGAAGCGCGCGCGTCGGCTCTGCGAATTTCGCCGTCATGCGTGCCAGCATCGACGCGTCCTCCGATGACACCGCTGCGGAGACACGGATGACATCGCCGCTGTATCCGCGGAATCCGTCCTCGCCCCTTCTCAGCCAGGTTTCCAGGTCATCCCAGACATCCAAGGTGCGGGGGAGTAACAGGTCTGGTACCACGACGAAGTCCTCCAGGATCGCCTCGCCAATGACGGCCGCCTTGCTCGGCCACCAGCGATAGATCGTCTGCTTCCCCACGCCCGCTACTGCCGCGATTCCCTCCACTGTCACGCGCTCGTATCCGCGATCAGCTAGTAGTGATGCCGCAGCGGAGAGAATGGCCGTGCGCGCGCGCTCGTCTCGGGGACGACCGCGTTTCGGCACTCCGGGAGCAGTCGCAGCGGACATGGGCAGAGGTTACAGGTCGTGGCTCTTGAATTAACGAGACGAGTCGTATTGAATGTGTTGAACCCACCAATGGAGATGACATGCCCGGCGACATCCCTTACCCGATCCCTTCTTTCCTCAGCGACCACGCCCAGGCAGTCCTGGCTGCTCCGCTTCCTCAAGGGCAGAATCCCCCGCTTGATGACACCGAGGGTTGGTTGCAGATGGTCGCCTACGCCAATGCCGGCGTCGCTCAGCGATTCGGCGCGGTCGACCTGCCAGTGACCATCGAACTGCGCGAGATCGCGGGTGTGCCGGTTTACGTCAGCCGCGGACCCGAAGTGCACGACGAAGACAGCACGCCGCTTCTGGTGGACCTCCACGGCGGTGCATTCATCATCGGAGGCGGCGAGTTGGCGGGGCTGATGACTGCTCCTGACGCCCTGGCATCCGGGATGCTCACATGGGCACCCGACTATCGCATGCCGCCGCTGCATCCATTCCCTGCGGCGATCGACGATGCGCTAGCGGTCTATCGTGCGGCTCTCGAGGTGCGATCTCCTGAAGACATCGCGATCGCGGGCACGTCGGCCGGGGGCAATCTCGCAGCGGCCGTCATTCTACGGATCAAGGATGAGGGGCTTCCTATGCCGGGATCGGTGGTGCTGCTGAGCCCCGAGGTCGATCTCACTGAATCGGGGGACACCTTCCAGACTCTGGCGAAGGCGAGCAACACTCTCGGCAGTCTGCGGGACATCAACCAGCTGTACGCCGGAGGCGTCGAGCTGACCCACCCTTACGTGTCGCCCCTGTTCGGCGATGTCACGGGCTTTCCTCCCACGTTCGTGCAGGCGGGCACTCGCGACCTGTTCCTCTCCAACGCCGTGCGGTTCCATCGCAAACTGCGCGCGGAAGGCGTGGATGCCGAACTGCACGTATTCGAGGCGATGCCGCATGGCGGCTTCGCCGGTGCCCCCGAGGACGCGGAAGTCAGCGTCGAACTGCGCAGGTTCCTGGACAAGCACCATCCGCGAGTTTGATCTGCGCCTGCAGATCAAACTGGGCGCAAAGAGCGACGAATCCGACAGAAGAGCCGCACGTGGATGCGCGTTTCATCGGAGAGGGTCGAGTCGCGAGATCTGCCTGGGAGGCATGCCGATGTCGGTCGGAGGGTGACTGGACGTAGCGCTTTCGATCTCCACGACGTGGAGGGCCCTGAGCGTCGTCGCAGGGGCGGCGTATCGCACATAACAGGTCGCCTATTCAGCGATGAGTCTCACAATGGCTTGGTGATTGTAACGTGAGGCGTTACGCGATACAGTGAATTGGTGATCGTGAGCTTTCGCCATAAGGGCCTCGACGCTCTCTATCGCTCCGGTTCGAAGGAGGGCGTGCTGCCGGCGCACGCCCCGAAGCTCACACGCATCCTCGGCGTGCTGGATGTCGCACAGGCGCCGCCAGACCTCGCGATACCTGGGTATCGCGCTCACGAGCTGAAAGGCGATCTGGCTGGCTATTGGTCCATCTGGGTCAACGGCAACTGGCGGGTGACATTCCGGTTTGTCGGGCAAGATGTCGAACTCGTGGACTATCAGGACTATCACTGAGGGGAGAAGAACATGATGAAGAACCCGCCGCACCCCGGCGCAATCATCGGGGAAGATGTGCTGGGTGAGCTGGGGCTCACTATCGCGGAGGCCGCGGCGCGTCTCGGGATTTCTCGCGTTGCCCTCAGTCGCGTCATCCACGGGCACGCTGGCGTTAGTCCGAATCTCGCGGTGCGGCTCGAGCGTGCCGGTGTCGGCACCGCACGCATGTGGCTCGCGCTGCAGACCAACTACGACCTCGCCCGCGAGGTTGATGGTAAAGGGCACGACGTGCGACCACTCGTTGTAGCCTGATCGCCCCGAACCGATCGTTCGTAGCCAAGGAGCTCGTGCCCACATCCTGCCCACATCCGGAACGGACTCAGCCGGAACGAGACGGATAGGGAGCTGAGCTTGAGCGGCTCGAATCCGCGGGATTCCGCAGTTGCCGGGCAGCGACGGACTGAGATAGATCGAACCTCTTTGGGTTCAAATCCCACCGTCACCGCCAGCGTCGAAGCTCCGAGATACTGCTAGGCGACCAATGGTCAGGAAATCACGCCCGCGCCGTGTTCGAAAGCCTCGTCACGACACTGCACCCCATTGCATCCGCGCTCGTCGAAGATCGTATGGGGACTCCCGTCGCTTCCATCTAGAAGCCATCACGGACATCGAGCGTGTGCGGAGCGGATCGGCCCCCGCCGACGGAATCGCCGGCGCGTCGTGTGACGCGCCGGCGATCCGGAACTGTGCGGGTCAGCGACTCATCAGCCGACGCGCACCAGATCGATGCTGGTCTCGCCGTAGCCATCCGGTGATTGGGTGGTGATCGTGTGCGTACCAGCGCTGAGCCTGAAGGTGCTGGTCGTCACGGGCTTGCCCGCAGCGACGAGGACCTGATTCAGTGACACCCCGTCGACGGTCGTGTTGACGCCGCCGCCAGCCTCGTTGACCGTGTATCGCACGGCATAAGTGCCGGCCGTGACCGTCTTGACCGAGTAGGTGACGGGAATGTAACCACCGGCTGAGAAGTTCGACCCGAGATGGGTCACGGTTCCGGTCACCGCGATCGGAGCCGGAGCGGGGGCAGGAGCGGATGTCGCCACCGGCGCGGGCGGGGGCGGCGTGCGGTGCAGCGGCGCCGCGTGGGCCGAGCCCGCCACGGCGGTGAGCGAGAGCACGATCGTCGCGATGGCGACGAGTGAGCCAGTGGCTCGGCGGTGGATGATTCGCATTTGTGATGCCTTTCGTTCGGGCGTGACGTACGCCGGATTTCCCGATGTTCGGGCCTGAGACAACGGTAGAAACTCCGCAGCAGAGTGTCGTGGCCGAGTCGATGGTAGTCCTCGCAGGGCCAGCGTCCCAGGGCTAGCGTCCGAGGCGGAGGATGGCGGCTTCGCCAGGGCTTCCTGGTTCGGCGTGGTAGACCACGAGCGTCAGTTCGGTTCCCGAGATCGCGAGGTTCTGCACCTGGAGCTCGATACGACCCTCGGTCGGGTGATCGATGAGGGTGTGCCCCCCACCCGCCGGGCTCGCGTCGTGCCGACCCCACAGTTCACGGAAGCGTGGGCTTGCGTTTTGGAGGTCGGCGATCAGTTCCACGAGCTCGGGCGCATCGAGGTCGCGGCCGGCCGACGAGCGCAGGCTCGCCACCAGAACCGCGGTGAAGTCGTGCCAGTTGACATAGCGGCGCCTCGAGTCGGCAGCCAGGAAGATCTCGCGGAACATGTTGCCCCCGGGTCGACACGCCGGCGTGAGCTGAGTAACGGTGGGGGACGCAGCAAGCACCGCGCCAAAGCGACCCACCACAAAGGCGGGCGTACTGCGCCAGACCGAGAGCAACTGAAGGACGCCGGCGGGAACCGTCTCTACACTCGGTGCGTCGGTCACCGTCACGCTGTCCCTGGCCAGTTCCGCGAGGAATGCGGTCGCGGAGGGGTCCAGGTCGAGCGCCGCCGAGAGTGCGGAGAGCACTTGAGCCGAGGGCCGCCGGTCTTTGCCCTGCTCCAGTCGCGTGTAGTACTCCACGCTCACACCCGCGGCGACTGCCAGTTCCGCCCGCGTCAACCCGGCGACCCGACGCCGTGACGAAGGCTGGACGCCGATGGATTCGGGACTGACGAGAGCTCTACGCGCACGAAGATATTCTCCGAGAGGGTGGCCCGCGTTCGAACCCTCAGTCACTGTCACGCCAATGATCATAGGCAGGGCCCGAAGGAGTGGCCCCAATCCTGCCCACTATCACCGCCTATCGCACCCGATCGCCGCTCACACGGCCGGGTTCGAGGGTGGATCCTGCGCCCGCAGGTAATCGCGCCATCCCCCGTAGTCGGTGATGTCGGTCGCCTCCGCCGTCGCGGCAGCGGAAGCGGTGAACCCGACGACGTCACGGCCGTCATCGAGCAGAATCCGGCCCAGTGACATCGGTCGGGGGAGTGCGGCGAGAAACCGACCCAGCGCACCGCGCGACAGCCGCCACACCTCACCGGATATCGGAGCTCCTTCTCCGGACCTGACCTCGACCAGCCCTGGCTTGGCCGGTACCGTGTCCAACGCGAAAAGTCGATACGAGTCACTCGTTCGAATCGGCTCGATGAAACGCGCGCCGAGTTCGATGAGCTGTGAATTAAGCGGTTGCCCGCGCAGATGCGCACCGAAGACAGCGACGTCCGTTCCGGCGTCGATCACGAGGGGGGCCACGGTCTGCCCCAAGAAGGTCGCAGCGATGTCGAAGCCGATCTGATCGTCGAAGGCTCTGCTGACGATGGTCACGCCGAACGGTGAGCCATCGGCGTCGCCCGCAGGGATCGCGACCGCCGCCAGATCGAGCAGGTTCACGAAGTTCGTGTATGTGCCGAGTTCGCGATTGACCCCGAGCGGATCGTCGGCGACCTCGGCGAGCGTGGGGTGACGAGGCACGGTGGGCAGCAGAAGCGCCGAGAAGCCGGAGAGGATCTTGGATGCCGAGCGTTTGGCCTCATCGAGCAACCGAAGATCTTCCGCATAACGCCACGCCGGCAGATCCCGGGCGCGGCGGATGATGGCCGACACTGTGGGATCGGCATTCGCCGGCTCGGTATCCAGAAACGCGCCGACACTCTGGTATCGCTCGGCCACCAACGCTCCGTCATAGAGAAGGAGCGCGGCCTCGAGCAGCGGAGCGATATCGATCTCTTCGGTCTGCACGCCGAATCGCGTGACCTGTTGGACAGCACGTGCGAACGCCGCTCGCCCGCCTGCGCTGAGCGCGACGAGTCCCGACGCATCCGGTATTGCCAACCGGGGAGTCGGAGGGGATGCGAGGGCGACGTCTGCTGGCCACGTGCGCGCCCGCGGATCAACACCATCCGGCCCCGCCATCATCTTGAATGCGATCACGGCCGCCTCGAGGTTCGGTGCCAACACGCTGACCGTATCGAACGATCGGGATGCCGGCACCACTCCGGTGTTGGGGATCAGCCCGAGTGTGGGTTTGAGGCCGATCAGATTGTTGAACGACGCCGGGACGCGTCCGGAACCGGCTGTGTCCGTGCCCAGTGCGACATCCACCAAGCCGAGCGCGACCGCGGTCGCCGACCCCGAGCTGGAGCCGCCCGAGATGCGAAGCGGATCGGTCGCGTGACGCACCGCACCATAGGGACTGCGAGTGCCGACGAGCCCGGTGGCGAACTGGTCGAGGTTCGTCTTGCCGATCACGAGGGCGCCGGCCCGTTCCAGCCGTTCGACCGCCGTGGCAGACCGTTGCGGGAGGTAACTGAACTCGGGCGAACCCGCGGTCGTTGGAAGACCCAGGACGTCGATGTTGTCTTTGACGGCGACGAGCCATCCGGCAAGCGGAAGGTGAGCGCCAGCGGAGAGCCGGCGTTCGATCTCCATCTCCGCCTCCACAGCCTGCGCCTCGGTGCGGAGTGTGATCCACACTTCGGGGCGACCGGAGTCGGCCACGGCGGCAAGCGCCATCCGTACTCGGTCGACCAGTGATGGGGCCAGGGCATTGGTGATCAACGAATCCTCTTCCCCGCCAGATCGTAGGCCATCAGCGCGACCTGCAGCGTGACGCAGTTGCGTTCGTCGTCGAGGTCGAGGTCGAGCACACTGCTGATCAGCGCTAACCGCTCATACATCCAGGGTCGTGAAACGAATGCGATGCGAGCGGCGACCGTCTTGTTGCGTCCCGCGTTCAGATATTGGCGCAGCAGCGCCACCAGATTGCTGCCGCGCTCCTCGTCGTGCAAAAGGAGGGGACCGATGAAGCTTTCCGAGAAGCGCTGAACCCGGGGATCGTCGATGAGGGATACCAGCAGACCGTCGAGTCCTAAGTCCTTGGAACGGACATACCCCTGCGCGGTTCCGATCGTGCTCGCGGCCCGAGCCACTTCCAGCGCCTCGACCAGGGCCTGGCGCGCACCCACGGCGCCGACCGTCGGGCCGGCCACCCCGGTGATCGGGCCGCCATTATTACCGGAGCCGACCGCGACGGCGACATGATCGAGGAACTCGTCGATTTCAATCGTGCGATTCAATGTGACCACCGCTCCGACCGTCTCTCCGTCGACCGGGCCGACGAGGGCTGGACATCCCTTCGCTCTCAGGAATTCGGCGAGTTCCTCGGAGAGCGCGCGGAGGTCACCCTGGCGTTCCAGTGGATCGGTTGAACTGGTTCGGGCCCGGCGCACCGCGAGAGCCAGATTGCTCTGACCGTCGAGAGGCACCCCGATGGCGGCGGACTCGAGCGCGATGTCGCGAGTCAGCTGATCAGAGGAGAGCATGCCTGTCAGCAGACTTCGGTGCGTATGCAACTCGAGGACCTCGCGGTCGCGGTCGAGGAGGCGACCGAGGGCCAGCGTAGAGGCAGCCCGTTCGAGGAGCATGATGGTACTTCTGGGCAGCGACATCAACGGGTCGGACTCGGCACGCACGACGCGGTTGGCGTTGCCGGACACCATAAGGATCAGACGACCCCAGTCCTCCCCTCGGGCACCGACCGTCGTGACCAGCCATCCGGTGCGGGGGTCGTAGTCGGTGGGACGGGCTCCATGGTCGCGCCGAGTGTGCTCGTTCCACTCGGCGAGCACGTCCTGTTTGTCTCTAGTTCCCGTGTCGAAGGCGAGCACCTGGTGGGTCAGGTCTTCTAGTACGACCGCGCAGCCCGACAGCCGCGCCACCTGGTGCAGTGCCGCTTGCGGCTTGCTTCCCTGCACGGCGAGATCGCTGAAAATGACGTGGATGCTTTCGGACGCCTGCAACTCCTGCACCTGCACGTCGACAAGCAGCGAGTGCACTTCTTCGGTGACATCGACGAAGGCCGTCGTCCGTCTCAGTGCGATCAGCGGCAGGCTATGGCGATCCGCTGCCGCGAGCATCGCAGCGGGGAGTGGATGCTGGAAGCGCGGCCCCAGCCCGACGATGATGGCCGAGATCTCGGCATCCGCGAGCCCATCAACGTAGCGCGCCAATTCTGCAGTGTTGTTCGATAGCGCGATACCCGTGGTCAAGATCATCTCGCCGCCACGCAGCAGACCCGCGATGGTCGCTATCTCGCTCACGTGCACCCATCGCACGTGTCGAGCGAGGCCGGCGGCACCCGCAACGACGATCGGATCACCGCGCACGAGAGTGTCCAGTTCCAACACTTCGGCCACGGTGGGTAGCTGCGGCCGCGGCAGACGGTATCTCATCGCGCCATCACCACCTCTCGATCAGGCTCCACAGAACTTTGGCGCCGAGTTCGAGATCGGCGATCGGCACGAATTCGTCGACCGTGTGGGCGTGGTCGGTCGCGCCGGGGCCGAGCACCGTGCACGAAACGCTGCCGGTGAGGGCCGCGACCATGGATGCGTCGGTGTAGGCCTCGTGACCGTCGGCCCCGCCCACCTGGGGTTCGACGCCAGCATGTAGGAGATAGGCGGCGCGAAGGTCGGAGATGATCTTCGATTCCTCCGCCGCGCGCACCGGTGGCCGGGCGGCGCCCAGCATCTCGATCTCGTACCGTGCGGCCGGATGCGAGACCAGCACCGCATCGGCGACGCGTTCGACGATTCTCACGGCGTCTTCGGGAACGAGGGGTGGCACGATCCGCAGGTCGAGTTGCGCCTCAGACAGGGGCGGCACGACGTTCGTCGCCAGTCCGCCCTCGAGCGTTCCACATGTGAAGCGGGGACGACCGAGCAGTTCGTCGTCAAACGGGAGCGCATCGAAGACGATGCGCAGGCGGTCGATGATCCGGGCCATCAGATGGTTCGCGTCGATACCCAGGTGTGCTCTGCCGGCGTGAGCCATCTTGCCGTGGACGCGCAGCGTCAGCCAGCGCAGTCCCATCTGCGCCAGCCGGAGTCGCATCCCCGTCGGTTCCGGCGCGAGCACTTGGTCAGTCGGGCGCAGCATACCGTCGCGAACGAGTTGATGGGCACCGAGCATCCCCGGGGCTTCCTCGTCGACGGTCATCACGAGAAGCACATCCGCGCGAGGTGTGGTCGCACTGACCGCCAGAGCCTCGATCAAGCCGATGCCGAGCGCCATCCCCGCTTTCATGTCGCACGATCCGCGGCCATAGATCTTGCCGTCTTCGATGACGCCTCCGAGCGGCGGATAGGTCCAGCCCGACCCGATCGGCACGGTGTCCATGTGGGCCAGGATGACCAGTCGGGGTGCGCGCGGGTCGCTGCCGCTGATGGTCGCCACGAGATTGTCTCGGCCGGGTTCGACCTCGTGGCGCGTCACCGGAACACCCATTCCGGTGAGCCGGCGCTCGAGCCATGCCGCGCACTCCGCCTCGAGCGGGCCGGGATTCTGGCTGTCGACGGCGATGAGCGATCGAGTGTCTGCGATCACGGTGTCGAGATTGATCATGCGAGGTCCTTGGCTGGTGAGGAGGGGTGAGGTTCGTCAGAGCGGGGGTCCGTCGACGACGACGGATTGGCCGCTGAGACCGCTGGATGAGGGCGCGGCCAGGAATGCGCAGACCTCGGCTACTTCGCGCAGCGAGATCAGTCGGTTGTAGGCCGTGGCGCCGGCGAACTCGCGCAGTTTCTCAGCGGCGGTGACCCCGTCGTGGCCGGCGACATCCGCTGCGAGCTGCCTGAGCAGTGGGGAGTCGACGTTGCCCGGGCAGACAGCGTTGGCGCGCGCGCCGTATCGCGCAACTTCGGATGCCAGTGATTGGACGAACCCGATCAACCCGAACTTCGTCGAGACATAGACGGAGCCGCCTCCCTCGCCGTGCAGGCCGGCAACGGAGGAGAGGAAGACGAGGGAGAGCGGTCGCGGCGCGCGCTCGAGATCGAGGGACGCCGCCTGCCCCAAATGGAACGCGCCCCGCAGGTTGACCGCCATCAGGCGGTCGTAGGCATCCCAGTCCGTCGTGGACACCGGGCCGGTGTAGTTGACTCCTGCCGCGTACACGATCGCGTCTGCTCCACGGTGGATCCCCTCGGGCCCGAGAACGCGATGGACGTCCTCGAGATCGGTGATGTCGAGATCCACCGCCGCGTGTCCGGCGCCCGGCAGATTTCGGGCAACCTCCCCCGCCCCCCGGAGGTCGGCGACCACGACGTGATCCCCGCGTTCGGCAAGCAGTGCGCAGACCGCGCCGCCGATCGCGCCAGAACCGCCGACCACTATCGAGGTGCGAGCGCTCACGCTGCCACCCCCATCCGGCGAATCGCGGACGCGATCGAATGTTGGTCGGGGAGCACCGCGCGTTCGAGGGTGATGGCGGCCGGGATAGGAACGTCAGCGACACCGTGGCGGGCGATGCGGTCGATACCGTGGGTTCCCAATCGTTCGACCACGCCGGTGACCAACTCGCCACTCAACCCGAACCCTAGGTAGTCCTCGTCCACGACGAAAAGTGACCGTGTCTTGGCGACCGACGACGTGATGGTCGCCCAATCGATCGGCACGACACACCGCAGGTCGATGACCTCGACGTCGATACCCTCGCCGCGCAGCTGCTCCGCTGCGGCCAGCGCGGGCGCAACCGTCGCGCTGAGTGTGACGAGCGTGACGTCGCGACCTTCGCGTAACACGGCTGCCCGATCGATCGACGCCGTGAAGCGCTCTTTCGGGACGGCTGCGCCGTAGTCGAAATCCGTTGCCTTCTGCAGCAGCAGTCCTTTGTGCTCGATGAAGACGACAGGATCGGGAGACTGGATCGCCGCCGCCATCATGCCTTTGCTGTCGTACGGTGATGACGGAACGACCACGCGAAGACCGGGCAGGTGGGCGAACGTCCCCCACAGGCACTGCGAGTGCTGTGCGGCCGAGCCGATCGCGCCGCCGGCCGTTTTGATCACGATGGGCATGTTGACTGCGCCGCCCGACATGTACGGGATCTTCGCGATCGCGTTGTACACCTGTTCGAGGCAGACGCCGATGAAGTCGACGAACATGATCTCAACTACCGGCTTGTACCCCTCGATGGCGAGCCCCACCGCCATGCCGGTGAACGCCATCTCCGAGATGGGAGTATCCAGAACACGATCGCCGCCGAACGATTTGAGCAGACCCCGTGTGCTGCCAAACACTCCGCCTTGGCGGCCGACATCCTCTCCGATCACCAGAACCGACGGGTCGGCCTCCATCTCGAGGCGGATGCCCTCGGCGATCGCCTGGGAGACGTTGATGTTACGAAGCGAAGACGCCGCTGTTGCAGGGCTCATGCGCGTGCTCCCGGATGAAGTTCGAGGTCGGACGCGAAGACGTGCTCTCGAGCCGTCGCCCCATCGGGGAAGGGATCGTCGAGCACCGCAGCGAGCTCACCCGCCATCCGTTCCCGAATTTCGGAGTCGATGCGGTCGATTTCTTGGTCGGTCAACAGGGTGCGCTGCAGAATCCGCGAGCGACACAGGAGCATGGGGTCCGCGTTCGCGAGCCGATGGTCCTTCTCTTCGCGATCGCGATACATGTCGAGGTCGCCTTCGTAGTGCCCACGGAATCGATAGCACATGGCCTCGATGATCTGCGGCCCGCCGCCGGCTCGAGCCCGTGCCACGGCCGCCCCGAATGCGTCCGAGACCGCCTCTACGTCGAGGCCGTCAATTCGAAGCCCGACCGCGCCGAATGCCGGCGCACGTTCGGCGAGTGTCGGTGTCGCGCTCGAGGCGGAAAAAGGCACGGAGATGGCCCACTCGTTGTTTTCGATGACCACGACGAGGGGCAATTTCAGGACGCCCGCCATGTTCATGGTCTCGGCGAATCCGCCCGTGTTTATCGAGCCGTCGCCGGCGACGGCGACGGCGACGTCGTCACGTGCGCTGATCTTCGCTGCGTAGGCGTGGCCGAGTGCGACCGGAAGAGACGCGCCGACGATGCCGGTGGTCGAGAATTTCCGTGGTTTGTCGAAAATGTGCATGTGGCCGCCGAACCCGCCGCACAGTCCGGTCGAACGCTCGAAGATCTCGGCCAGGAGTGGGCGCAGCGGGACGTTCTTGGCGAGGGCGTGCAGATGGTTGCGGTGGGTGCTCACCATCGCATCGCTGTCGCGGAGGTGTCCCGACATCCCCGCGCCGATCGCTTCCTGTCCGATTCCGGCATGCAGTTCACCGTGTATGTGCCCTTCGGCCACACCGCGAAGGCACGTCTGCTCGAATTCCCGCATCAGCCGCATCGTGCGGTAGCGGTCCACGAGTGTGTCGATCACGACGAGCCTTCCTCGTGTCGGTGCGGACTCGCTTCCTCGAGTTCTAGAACGGTTCCCGCGCTCGTGTAGTAGTAGACGGCCCGGCCCTCGGCGAACTCCACGATCTCTCCCACCGCCCGACCCCCGGCGGCGCAGACATAGGCGACCGAGCCATCCAGGTCTTCAACCTGGAACGCTGTGTGGCTGACCCCGACGTGCACCGGCAGCCGGCTGTCGAGACCATCCGGCACCCCACGCACGGTGATCAGCTCCAGGCGCACGGGGCTGAGGGGCGCGCGTAGTTGCACGAGATCGCAGTCGATTCCGTCGACGCCCACCATTCGCTGGAACGGGGAGTCCATGCCGCGCACCTCGAACTCGACCTGGAAGCCGAGCGTCGTCCGGTAGAACTCGACCGCGCGATCCACGTCTTCCACCACGAGACCACAGTGGTGCCAGGCCCAGCCCCGGGCCGTCCCGAACCGGCCCAAAGTGGCGAGATCGTCAGAGTGCGTCATCCGTGCCTCGTTCTCCTCATCGATGCTCATCGCGCCTGCGCGTAGGCCGTGCGGCGCGGGTCGGCGCCGGCTGCGATGAGCCGTCGGCCGTCACTGGGAGTGCGCACGTCGATGAGGGTCTGCACGCTGCCCGCATCGAACTCGTTGGCCGGCCAGTCGATAATGCGGTGGCCGCGCCGTGCCAGGTCGGCCACGGTCGCCCTCGGAATTCCGGCCTCGACGAACACCGTGCGCTCACCAGAAGGGTGCGGATGGAATCCGCTCGGAAAGCTCATCCCGAAGACCCGAGCTCTCTCGACA
This sequence comes from uncultured Microbacterium sp., assembly GCF_964244775.1. NCBI lineage: Bacteria > Bacillati > Actinomycetota > Actinomycetes > Micrococcales > Microbacteriaceae > Microbacterium > uncultured Microbacterium sp. The sequence goes on along the minus strand of NZ_CAXTJR010000008.1, from coordinate 84,974 downwards.
GCGGCTTGCGGGGTGAGGTCCGAGATCTCCATCGTGAGCATCACTTGCGTGATGGCCTGCACGATCACGTCTCCGCCTGGACAGGCCGTGGCCCACACGCGCCGGTCGTCCGCCCCTGCGATCTGGCGGCCCAACGCGATGACCGCGGCCGGCGTGACGCACGGGCGGCCACCCGGTCGAATGACGTTGGGGTGGCCGGCGGTGAGTCGGCTCTGCACGCCCCGAGGCGAACAGATGATGCCCAGCTCTGGAATGATTGGGCCGCCATCGAGGGTGTCGCTCGGGGAGGCGGCGAATGATCCGCCATCGCCGTCGAGCACGACCAGCGCCGTCGTGGAACCAAGGTGCGGACCCGCGGGCGGTGCAGTCGGCAGGTTCGGCAGGGCGTCGGGCCCGATTCTGTCTCGGAGCGCGTCGAGATGAGAGCTATCGAGCAGCTCCGCTGCGGACGTACCTGAGAATCGTGGATCGCCATAAGCGCGCTCGCGTTCGCTGAACACCAGTTTCAACGATTCGACGAGGATGTGGAGGTAGTCAGGGCCGTCCGGATCGAGCTCGCGCACCGGCAGACCGTCGAGGATGCCCAAAGCCTGGGCGACGATCAGCCCCTGGCTCCAGGAGGGCGTGACGTGCACGTCCCAGTCGCCGAATTGCACCGACGGTGCTGGTTCGATATCTGCTTCGAAGCCGGCAAGATCCTCCCACTCGAGGAAGCCCCCTGCGCCGGAGACGAAATCGACGATGGTGCGCGCTACGTCGCCCTGGTAGAACTGCTCGTGAGCGGCCCGGAGCGCCCGCGCGCGATCGGCGCCCGTCTCGAGAGCTCGTACCTCTGCGTCGACCAGCCGCTGAAGCAATCGACCGAGCGCCGGCTGAACGAGCCGGACTCCCGCGTCGAGGGGGCGACCGCCTGCCGTGTATACGTCGACGCTCGACGGCCATCTCGAAAAGCTGCGGCTCATGACCGCGATATGCGCGGCGGTGCGGGGATCGAGTGGAAAGCCGTCGCTTGCCAGTTCGATGACCGGTGCGAGCACATCGGCGAGGCTCCAGGTGCCGAATCGGGTCAGCGCGGCGATCCACCCGGCGACTGCCCCTGGAACGATGGATGGCGCGCCACCCAGCGGAAGGTGGTCTCCGAATCGCGTGCGCACCGCCTCCAGGGTGGCCGTTCGGCCCCAGGTGCCGACTCCGGCCACGGAGAAGACCCGGTGGCTTCGGGCTTCGCGAACGAGGATCGGGGCGATGCCGCCCAGGTTCGCCATGTCCACTTGGACGACGTGGCACGCGAATCCGCCTGCAACGCCGGCGTCCGTCGCATTGCCGCCGCGCCGCAGAACTGACGCGGCGACCTCGGTCACAAGCGGGTGTCCGGCGACGACCGACCATTTCTCGCCGTACAGAGTGGGGCGCATCGCGTCGGCTGGAGGAAAGACACCCGAGACGAGTCCGCCCCCCATGCCGCTGCCACCGCTGGGAACTCCGGTAGATTCGCTACCCTGGCTGATCGTCATGTCCTTGTCCTCACAGTTCGATCTCAAGTGCGGGAAGCCCGGGAACCGGTACGGGGGTCGCGAAGAGCGAACCAGCCAGCGGCGACGCATCCAGCGCCGCAGTATCCATCTCCACAGTGCCCGTCGTGATGTAGAGGATGTTCAGGCCTTCCCCACCGAGTGCGCAGCTCGTTACGTTGGGGGCGGGAACGAGCACCTCCTGGCTCCAGGTGCCGTCGGCGTCGAGCCGCCGTACGCATCCGCCTGCCCACAGTGCGACCCAGATGCTGCCAGCGGCGTCGACGGTGATGCCGTCGGGGCTTCCGTCGGCCGGGTCGATCGTGGCGATGATTTTGGAGCGCGACAACTCTTGTGTGGCCGGGTCGTAGTCGAAGGCGGTGACCGTGCCCGCAGCGCTGTCAACGAAATAGAGGGTGCGCGCGTCTGGAGCGAACCCCAGCCCGTTCGCGAGGCCCACTCCCGTGAGCACGACCTGTGGGCTCTGCTCGTTCGGCCTCAGACGAAAAAGGCATCCCCCGGAAGTGAGGTCTTCGCGGATGCTGCCGAACCACAGTTCGCCGGCTGGTCCTGCCGTGGCGTCCGCGAGTCGCTCGCCCTCGCGCAGAGCGGGCACCGGGATGATTCTTTCCACGTTCAAATCGGCGTCGAGCAACTCGATGGTGCGGCCGGCGAGGAGGGCCAAGCCTCCATTTCTCCGTGGCACCGCGACACTGAGTCCACTATCGCGCGAGAGCACTTCGACCCAACCACCGTCGTGATCGCGACGCAGCAGGATGCCGTTCAGCAGGTCTACCCAGATCAGTCGATCACGCCACCAGAACGGACCCTCGCCGAGCAGATTGCCTATCTCGACATCTGGTTGCGCCTCGATGCGGATCACGTGGCACGTCCTACGAGCTCGGTCAGCTCTGCGATGGCGGGAGCCAGGTCGGTGAGCCGCCTCAGACGGGACTCGCGATCTGCACGAAGCTCAGCGGCAAGACTCAACCGCAGTGCTTCCACGATGGCGTGGGAGCGCCCTTCTCTTTGACGAAGCACCCTCTGCCCACCGACGACGACGTCGGTGACGTGCTCCCGCGAACCGTCGGAGACGATTCGCTCAACCGGGTCGTCCACCCCGGCCATTCCCTCTGCCGTCCCGGAGGCCGGCAGGTCGAGAACGGCGAAGTCCGCAAACCTGCCGGGCTCCAGTCTGCCCGCTTCGATCCCGAGTGCGCTCGCACCGCCCTCCGTCGCCATCCCGAAGACGTCGCGTGCGCTCAGCCGCGTTCCCCATCCCGTCGCGGTCGACCGAGCAGCGCGCATCTCCGCGAACATGTCTGGCAATCCAACGCTCTGGCTGTCGATGCCCAGAGCGATGTGGATGCCGGCGGCGCGCCAGTCCGCGATGTTCGCGGTCGCGGCCGAGAGGCGGCGATTCGAACTCGGGCAATGCACGAGCGCGGCGCCACTTTCGGCCAGGGTTCGCAGTTCGCTGTGGGAGAGGTGCACTCCGTGTGCAGCCGAGACGAAGTCACCGAGAAGCCCTTTACCGATTAATCGGGTGAGCGGTTCCGGTTCACCCTTCACCCAGGTGCGCTGCAGCGCGCTTTCGTGGAGATGAGTGTGCACGCGCATCGTGCCTCGAAGTCCGGCGATGCGATCGAGCGCGTTATCGCTGCACCACTGCGCGGCCACCGGTCCGATCCCGATTTCGACCAGGGATGGGACTGAATGTGGCGTTGCGAACGTGGGCTTCTGGATGCGCTGCACGATCTCGGCCCACTCGTCGATCGTCGTGCCGTGGTCCACCGGCGGAACGTGAGCCAGCGAGCGCATCGGTGGGAGGGGCGCGCGTTCAGCGCGGTCGGTGAAACCGACGACGAGCAGGGCGCGGATTCCGGCCGAGAGCAAGCCGCGGTGCACCGTGTCGACCGTCCGCACGACATCCTCGACAGGCGCGAACGTCTGGGCGATGCCTTGCACCGCGGTGACTCCTGTGCCCAGCAGATCGGAAGCGGCAACGAATGCTTCGTCTCCGGGATCGAGCGAGGTCATGGCGGCCAGGCTGCAGATCCAGGGCTCGAGAGGGGCCGGCGCAATGTCGTGCAACTCGAGCGGCATGGCACGCAGGTGCGAATGTGCGTCGATGAGACCAGGGAACGCAACTCCGTGGATGACCTCGGGCTCCAGTTCGCCCGCATGCCGCGCGACATCCACGAAGAGGCCGGCGGCAACGATCCGTCCGTCACGCTCCAGGAGTCCGCCGCCGCGGATAGCCGCCGCATCATGGGCGGGGATGATCGCGTCGAACCGGTAGAGGGTGCTCATGCGAGTCCGAGGATGCGTGCGAGGTTGATCCCCTCGACCAGGGCGCGGTCACCGGGGTCTTCGATCGCCCGGGCGATCTTGGCGCGCTCGAGGTCGAAGTGGTTGCCCGGCCAGTCGGTTCCCATCACAAGCTTGGCCGCGCCCACTCGGCGATACGCCATCTGCACCTCGAGCAACTGCGTGCCAGAGGTCTCGAGGTAGACGTTGTCGTTGCGTTCGGCGACGATGAGCGCCTCGGACACGTTCCACACCGTTCCCATGTGCGCGATGAGCACTGGGACGCCCGGGAACTGCTTCGCGATCTCCTCGATGGACAGGGGGGCGCAGAACGGATCGTCCAGGGCGTTGACGAGCACCGCGAGGCGCTGTTCCGCAGCTGCTTCGAAGATCGGATCGAGCAGACCGTGGTCGGCGAAATGATAGCCGTGCATCGTCGGATGGAGTTTGAGGCCTTTCAGCCCCAGTTCCTCCCCGCAGCGTCGGATGCCCTCGACGGCGTCTGGTCGCCTCGGGTCGACCTGACCGAAGCCGATGATGCGGTCGGGATGCTGCCGCACAGTCTCAGCGATGAAATCGTTGTCGATCATTTGGCCGAGGGAGCATCCCACCGCCATGTCGACTCCCGCGTCGTCCATTCGCGCGATCATGTCCGCGGGCGTGTACGACTCCGAGGTGAGGTAGTCGGAGGTCCCGCCGGCCTTCCACGTGTTGTTGTATGCGTCGATGATCATGATCGCTCCTCGAACTGGGTGGGCGCAGCATCCCGCACCGCGATGGTGTTGTCCTCGTCGCCCAGCGAGGTGCCATGAAATGTCACGTCCTGTCGTGTGGATGCTGCCATGCGGTCGATGTGCTGAACCGATTCGAGCGCTCGTCGGGTAGAGCTCGAATGCCGCACCGGCGGCCCCGCCGGACTGCATGATGATTCCCATGCTGTCGTCGTGAATTCACTGTCCTCAATCGGCACTGTGCGGACAGTTCGCCAGCGATCGCAGACAGTGTGTAATTACCCAACCAGTCGTCGGCAACCGGTGGAGTCAGAATAATGCCGGAACGGCGCGGGAAAGAGGGGAGAAATCGACTCGTAACATTGACGAATCGTCAGTGAAATAGCCGCGCCGCGCCGGCGGCCGCTTCATCGCTCGCGTCCGGCGGGGCGGGCACGCAGGTGGATGCGTTTGCCTTCTTTACTGAAGATCGACAGGAACTCGGCGGGTCCGGCTCCGGCTGCTGACATCCAGTGCGGGATGCGGGTATCGAATTCGGCAGCCTCTCCCGGGCCGAGCGTGATGTCTTGCTCGCCGAGAACGAGGCGCAGCCGACCCGACAGCACGTACAGCCATTCCTGTCCGTCGTGCACCTTCGGATCGGGCGATTCCGTCACTCCGGCCGGCTTTGCCGGAAGCGTCACTTTATAGGTCTGCACTGGACTGGAGTGCGCAGACAGGGTCTCGTACGAGGTTTCGCCGGTGCGCGTGGTCGTGCGCGCCACGCGCGGGTCGGGCGCCTTGCGGGGCACGATGTCGTCGAGCTCTAGCCGCAACGCGCGGGCGATGGGCACGACCAGCTCCAGGTTCGGGGCGCGCTTGCCCGCCTCGAGGCGCGAGAGGGTGCTGGAGGAGATGCCCGTCGCGGCCGACAGCTCTGCCAGCGTCATGCTGCGTTTTTCGCGCCAACTCTTGAGTCGCGGGCCGATGACGGCGAGGGATTCGTCGGGCACGGTGTCGCTCTCTTGCTGATTCAGCATGAATATTTGCCGATACGATCCTAGACCCTCACGCTGGAGTCATGACAAGCAACCTCCGAAGCTCCATACCATCCGGTCCTGACAACTCGAACCCGTCTCTCGAGACCGAGCACTGGGATGTCATCATCATCGGCGGCGGCACCGCCGGGCTCAGTGCCGCTCTGATTCTCGCGCGCGCCCGACGGCGAGTGCTGGTCCTCGATGAGCAACGGCCGCGCAACCGATTCGCGCCGCACATGCACGGGGTATTGAGCCGTGACGGCTACTCGCCGCTCGATCTCGTCGCAGACGGCTACCGCGAGGTGCGGGCCGCGGACGGGGTCATCGAAAACGCGGTCGTCGTCGGGACCCACCCGATCGCAGACGGATTCGAGGTCGTCACCGACACGGGTGTCCGCATCACCGGACGTCGTCTGGTCGTCGCGACCGGATCCCGCGATGTCCTGCCCGACATCCCTGGGCTCGCCGAGCAGTGGGGCCGCGGAGTCGTCGCGTGCCCTTACTGCGACGGGTACGAAGCGTCGGGCCGTGCAGTCGGCGTGCTCTTGTCCTCGGCGGCGGGGGTACATAAGGCGCACATGCTGCGTTCCTACACGGATGACATCACGGTGTTCACCGCCCTCGCAGGGGTGATCCCCGCAAGCGATCGAGTCCTGCTCGAGCAACGCGGTATGCGTCTGGAAGATCGCACCGTCGCGCACATTGTGACCGATGGCGACCGTCTGACGGGCCTTGCTCTCGCGGACGGCACGATCGCAGCCGTGGACGTGGTGTTCGCCGAGCCTGCGCTCGTTCCCCTCGACGAACCGCTGCGGCAACTCGGCGCTGATCGCACCGACACGCCCGTCGGCGCGTGGACCGCCGTGGATGCGGTCGGCAGGACGAGCGTCGCGGGCGTCTGGGCGGCCGGCAACGCCGCCGATCCCACGGCGCTCGTTCCGATCGCCATGGGATCGGGAGCGACGGCGGGTCTGGCCATCAACGGGGAGTTCGTGGCAGAGGAAATGGCCGCGGCATCCCTTTCGCTGACGCACGAGCGGGGAGAGTGAGGGCCGTGGCGCACTCATCCGAAGATGCGATCTCCGACCCTGCCGAGTTCTGGGAGGCACGCTACCTCACCAATCGTGGCGAGAGCGGACAGATGTGGAGCGGCCGCGTCAACGCAACCGTCGAACACGAGGTCGAGGGATTAGCCCCGGGGAACGCACTCGAACTCGGATGCGGCGAAGGCGCTGACGCCCTGTGGCTTGCCGCGCAGGGGTGGACGGTCACGGCGGTCGACATCTCGGCGACCGCCCTGGCAGTGGGAGCGGCGCAGGCCGCGCGGGACGGGGTCGCCGACCGCATCCGCTGGGTTCAGGCCGACTTGGCGACGTGGCATCCGGCGTCGGAATTCGACCTCGTGACGGCGGCTTTCCTCCACTCGCCTGTCGAACTGCCGCGCGAGGCCATTCTGCGGCGCGCGGCCACGGCCGTCGCACCCGGCGGACGGCTGGTCGTCGTGGGGCACGGCGCGTTCCCGCCGGGGTCGCACCACGACCACGACGCAGATACTCCGCCGTTGCCCACAGCCGACGAGGTGCTGGCGGCGCTCGACCTGCCCGCGGGCTGGGTCGTCGAGACCAACACACTCGTCGACAGGCCGACGAAATGGCGGGACGGGACGGACGTGATTCTCGTCGACGCCGTGCTGCGGGTCAGGCGCGGACGGGAGGCGGCGAACTAGCCGTAGCGACCCGAGCTTCACTCGTGCCTGGCGGTCAGTCCTCACCCATCATGAGGCCCTCGATCGAGTGCTTCTGCGTGATCGGAGTCAGCTCGTCGACGATCGGGCTGACAATGTGCCGCTGCACGCGCTCGGGGAGCGAGCCGTAGAAGGGCCGGGTCAGTGCCATATCGTGGTGCTCCAAGTTTCCTGCGCCGGGAGCATCGACTCCCAGCACCAGCACCGGCCGCGCCTTCTGCGACAGGTTGGCGGTGCCCCGATGCAGGGTCAGAGCCGACCGTGCCGAGATGTCGCCGCGCTGCGGGTACTTGCGCACGGCGAGGTCGGTGTAGCGAGGATAGAGCGACTTGTCGGGGAACATCTCGTGCTCGAAGTCGACGGGCAGGTCCCACTGAGTGGTGGGCGCGATCTCGAACGGACCCATGTCGGGCTCGGTGTCTACCGCCGTCACGTTGAAGGCGAGCGAGGTGAGCCGGCCGGTCGAGCGCGTCTCTTCGGGCATCGGGAAGTCGCGGTGCCACGGCTGATCCTTCGCACCCGGGTTGGGCACGTCGAATCCGAGCTCGATGATCTGGTAGTCCGGGCCCAGAACGGTCTCGCACACACCTCGCACCCACGGGTGATCGACGAGATCGAGCCAACCGCGCAACTGCTCGGGGTGGATCTCGACGTAGTGACGCTGAGGACCGCGGCCCACCGCTCCGCGCGGCCGGCTCAACGCTTCCTCGTACGCGACCTGGATGTCTTCGTGCAGCTGGTCGACCCACTCCACGCTGAAGGCGCCCCTTTTCCCGATGATGCCGTCGGTGTAGAGCGCATTCACAGCGGTTGCGAGGTCGGGCTCGAGGTTGCGAGACAGGGTCTCGACCCACCGCTGGTGCTGCTGGATGTCTGTCATGAGAACTCTTCTCTCTTCCGGTCAGGGGCCGCCGGTAGCGGCTCGTGGAGGTGGACTACCGGCCCATCCGGCCGGAACTCGATGGGGGCGAGGTGAAGTCTGCGCTCGGTGACCGCGTCGTTCCACGCGTGGAAGGCGATCACATCCGACCCGTCCGGCCCGATCACCAGAGAGTTGTGACCCGGGCCGATCAGCCCGTCCCCGGTGGCGAGAAGAGCGGGCGCCACGCTGGGGGCTGATTCCCAGGGGCCCAAGGGGTGGGATGCCGTGGCCCACGACACGGCATAGCCCGCACCCGTCCATGCACCGCCCGAATACGTCATCCAATAGCGGCCGTGCCTGCGAACGACGGACGGGCCCTCGAGAGTGTGCCAGTCGTAGACGGCGCCGTACATCGAGCGCGCGCGCTCATATAGTTGCCAGTCGGCAGTGGGCTCGAGCGCCCGCACCACGGCAGTCAGCTCGGTCGGTGAGTCGATTCGTCCGACGGCGAGGTGGGTGCCGGGGCGTTCCGCGTCGAGCACATCGCGAGCGAAATACAGGTACCAACGGCCACCCTCGTCTTGAAAGGGATGTGGGTCGATGGCGAACGTCTCGTCCGGTGTGAGGTTCACCCCGAGATCGATGAATGGACCGGTCGGTTCCGCGGCACGTGCCACCCGAAGATGATGGCCGACGATGCCGTGACCGACGGAGTAGTACATCCACCACGAACCATCGCGCTGGACGACCTCGGGCGCCCAGTACTGGTCGCCGATGTCGGGGGCGAGCCGCTCCAGCGCCCCGCCGGCCCTGGACCAGGAGGTCAGGTCGGGGGAGACCAGCACGTCGAAGATCCGGCCCGCTGCAGGCGGCGCGGGATGAGTGCCGTAGGCGATGTAGGTGCCATCGTCCAGACGGAGGACGAACGGATCGGCGAAATACCCCGCGTAGGCAGGCGCGCGCAGGTCGCCGCGCGCAGCTCCGGCGACCACCGTCATCCCCATGGCTCGTGCGGCTCCCACTGGTCCGGCCCGAGGTCACCTGTGATGGCGTGCCGGATGACCTCCACGGGAAGTTTCGGGGTGCGATCGGCGCGCACGAGTCCGTTCGTCTCCTGGAGCGTGTCGGCGAGCTGTGTGTAGCAGAATCCGGCGAGCACCGTGCTGTCGTGAACGGCCACCATCACGGATTCGAGCCGCGCCTGATATTCCGTCGCCGAACTGGCGTCGCTGTACCCCCACGCATCCTCCGTGCGGTCGGCGTCGAAGGAGATGCCGCCGAACTCGGTGAGCATGACGGGCGCTCGGGAGACGTCCCCTTTCACCACGAGTCGACGACCGGCAGGTCCGACACCTTCGACCAAGCGGTTGATCGCGGCGCGGTCGATGTACCGCTCGCGAAGAACATCGCCGTCGCCGGCGTAATCGTGGATGCCGAGGATGTCGGTGTCGACCTGCTCCCAACCGTCGTTGGAGACGACCGGCCGGGTGGGATCCAATGCCTTGGTGAGATTCACAAGGGATGCGGCGTAGTTCTGCATGCTCGGGTCGTGAGCGATGTGCTGAACGCCCCAGCTCTCGTTCAGCGGAACCCACGTGACGATCGAGGGATGCGAGAAGTCACGGTGCACGACCTCCAGCCACTCCCGCACCGTGCGCTTGATCGACGTGGGTGTGAACGTGAAGCTGGCGGGCGCCTCGCCCCACACCATGAGTCCGAGCCGGTCCGCCCAGAACAGGAAGCGCGGGTCTTCGAATTTCTGGTGCATCCGCGTGGCATTGAACCCGAGATCCTTGATCAGCTGCACCTCGTCACGCAGTGCTTCCGCCGAGGGCGCGGCAAGGTGCGTCTGCGGCCAGTACCCCTGGTTCAACACAGATCGCACGTACAGGGGCCTGTCGTTGAGCAGGAACACACCCCGGTCCACCGCCGCGCGGCGCAGGCCCACGTACGAGGCGACTTCATCGCTCTGCTCACCATCGACCGACAGCGCTACCCGCGCGTCGATGAGGCGAGGACGGGTGGGTGACCACAGCAGTTCCTCGTACGCCTGGCCGTTCTTCTGGCGGGCCAGCGGGACGTGGATCTCGACCTCTGCGGCTGACGCCAGCACGCTTGCTCGACCAAGAGGTACCCCCCGGTAGGTCAGATCCACCTCGATGGTGGCATCCGCGGTGGGCGCAGACGTCAACCCGATCCGGGCGTGCACCTCTGCGGTCGAATCGTCAGCGCGCCAGTGGATCCAGTCGATCGCCACCTCCGGCACGGACTCCAGCCAGACCGGTTGCCAGATGCCGCTGGTGCGGTGGTACCAGATGACGTGGGGCAGCTCTCGCCAATCCTGTTTGCCTCTCGGCTGGCTCACGTCAAGCGGATCGTCCTCGACCCGCACGATGATGTCGTTCGCGTCGTCATCTCGCACGTGGTGCGTGATATCGAGCGAGAAGGGAGTGTGCCCACCCTCGTGAGAGCCGACGCGCTCGCCGTTGACCCACACGACGGCGCGGTAGTCGACCGCGCCGAAATGCAGCATGAGGCGGCGCCCGTCGCCGTGTCCGGCCTCGGCGATATCGGAGGTGGAGACGCGTCGGTGGTACCAGAGCACCGAATGGAAGCCGGGGTCGTGCACGCCGGAGGCGGGGGATTCCGGCGGGAACGGCACCTGGATGGTCCGATCGAAGCCGGCGCAGGTGTACCAGCGATCGCGAAGTCCGACCCCGTCGTCATCGAAGGCGAAACCCCACGGCCCACTGATGTCAAGCCAGTGGGCTCTCATGAGCTGAGGGCGAGGGTAAGAGCCATCTTGCGTGCTCGCAGACGGCAGCGCTCTCAGGTCATCGGTGATCATGTCGTCCAGCATGCCCGAAATATCTAGCGCTGTAAATGCGCGATCGCGATCACGCGTGCGTCGGAGCGCTCTCCCGCAGCACCAGGCGATGGTCGACGAGCTCGTGTCGCCCGGCTCCTTCCCAGCCTTCGATGCGTTCGATGAGCATCTGGGTCGCCCGATGCGCGAGCGCGTCGGTGTCGGGCGCAACCGATGTGATGCTGGGATAGGTGACGCGGCTCATCATGATGTTGTCCCATCCGGTGAGTGCGACATCACCGGGCACGCTGATGCCCCGCTCCTGCAAAGCGCGCAAGGCTCCGATGGCAGCAAGGTCGTCTCGACAGACGAGCCCGTCGAAGCGGATGCCGGCGTCCACCGCTGCGCCCACCCCGATGACAGCGTCCATCGGGGTGACAGTGTCGCGCGGGAAGAGCAGGCGCGGATCAGCGGGAATCCCCTCGTCTTCGAGGGCCTGTTGATAGCCCATGATGCGCTGGCTCGAAGCCGCAGACAGCCTGCCAGATTCGTGGCCCGCGAAGGCGATCTGGCGTCGCCCCGTTCGAATGAGATGGTTCGTCGCATCCCGTGCGGCGGCGAAATTGTCCACCATGATGCGGTCTAGCGTCAATGGAGCAGCGGCCTCGCCGAGGATGACCATCGGGAGCGAGTTCCGGCGGCGCGAGATCTCGAGCGACGATACGACCGCCGGTTGGAACAGCATGCCGTCGACGAGCCCCGATTCGAAGCTCGCCAGGACTGCGCGTTCGCCCTCCAGTGTTCCGTCGGTTTCCTCTAGGAGCACCCGATAGCCCATTTGGTTGGCCGCCGCCGAGACCAGCCGCGATAGTTCGGCGAAGTAGGGGATCGCCACGTTCGAGAACGACAGCGCGATCAGGCCCGTCCGCCCGGTTGCAAGGCGGCGACCCATGAGGTTCGGGCGGTAATCCAGTTCGTCGATCGCACGCTGCACCCGGTCGCGCGTCGACTGGCTCACATGCTGATATCCCCGCACGACGTTGGAGACGGTCTTCATCGAGACGCCCGCCAACTCGGCGACGTCCTGAAGGCGAACCGCGCTCATCCGTGCCCCCGAGATCTGCAGGTAACTGTCGACCCTGAGGTTCACACGCTACACCTTGACAGTCGTATTCCAGCGCTGTAAATTTGCCTGCACCGAGCGGACGTCCCTCCGTTCGCGTCGAAGCCGGGAACGTCCGGAGAACTCAAAGGAGAGCAATCGCATGAACAAGCCATGGGCGCGCCGCGCGGTAGGTGCGGCGATCGCACTCGCGGTCGGGGTCGCTTTGACAGCGTGTGGATCATCCGGTGGCACCGGCGGTGCAGCTGTTTCGGGTGATGGGGAGTACACCGGACCGGACGTCGACATCACCTTCTGGCACGGCTGGACCGGAGGCGCCGCGCCGACGATCGTCCCCAAGCTGATCGAGAAGTTCAACTCGGAGCACCCGAACATCACGGTGAAGAGCGTGCCGCAGGAGTGGGGCGACATCGCCGCGAAGATGCCCCTCGCCATCAAGGCCGGTAAGGGGCCGGATGTGGCCGTTCTGCACGGCGACGATCTCGCGACCTACGCGGCGCAGAAGCTTCTGCTCAGCGCGGACGACATCGTCAAGGGCCTCGATTACGACGCCGAAGACTTCCCTCAGGGTGTGTTCGACAAGGGCAACTACGGCGGCACGCAGTATGCGGTGCCGTGGAGCGTCACCCCACTCGGGCTCTACGTCAACAAGGAAGTGCTTGCCAAAGCCGGAATCACCGACATCCCGACCGATAAAGCGGGCTACCTCGCCGCCCTCGACGCGCTCAAGGGCGCCGGCGTGCAGGGCGAGTGGGTGGATGGCTACGTGTTCACCGGCACCTTCGAATTCCAAAGCCTGATCTGGCAGTTCGGCGGCGACCTGTACAACGATGACGTCACCGAAGCCGCCTTCAACTCCGACGCCGGCGTCAAGGCGCTTACCTGGATGACCGATCTGGTGGCCAACGGGTACAGCCCCGCCAATGTGGCGCAGGACGGCAACATCAAGGCCCTCATCGGCGGCCAGACGGCGTTCAACTGGAATGGCGTGTGGCAGACGACCAACACCGCGTTCAACGACCTCGACTGGGCGGCCGCACCGGTTCCGCAGATCGGGACCGAGAAGGCCGTGTGGTCCAGTTCCACGCACTGGGTGTTCCCGGCCAACAAGGGTCAGGACGCGAACAAGACGGCCGCCGCTGCGGTGTTCGTCAAGTGGATGAACGACAACTCGCTCGGCTGGGCGGAGACGGGTGAACTCCCCGCCGCCAACACGGTGCGTGAAGACCCGTCCCTGCTGCAGAAGTGGCCGAACCTGGCTCCGTTCATGGACGAGCTCGAGTATGCCCACTACGAAACCGTCTCGCCCGGCATCGGCGAGGCGAACGCACAGATCACCCTCGGGCTCAACGAGGCTCTGACCGGCCAGAAGGACCCGAAGGCTGCGCTGGATGAGACCGCCGACAAAGTGAACCAGATCCTGAAGTCCAACCAGGCGAAGTACGGTGGCTGACCTCAGCACTGCCACGGTCGTCGCTCCTCCGCGCTCCGGCGCGGGGGAGCGCGTCCCGCGCCGTGCGGGCTCTTCGCGTGGCGGGACGCGCTCCGCGAAGAAGACGTTGACCGCCTATCTGTTCCTCGCTCCATTCCTGTTGCTCTTCCTCACGTTCGTCGCGGCACCCGCGATCTTCGGGTTGTGGATGAGCCTCACCAACTGGAGTCCGTTCCGCGATGTACAGGACTTCGTCGGCGTGCAGAACTACGTCGATCTGTTCACCCCGGGCAACGTGCTCTCCGAGGACTTCTGGAAGTCGATGGGAGCCACCGGCATCTTCGTGGTCGCCAGCGTCCCGTTCCTTGTCGTGGTGCCTCTCCTGGTCGCCATCCTGCTGAACCGGAAGATCCGTGGAGCGACGGCATTCCGCACTGTCTTCTTCGCGCCGTACGTGCTCGGGGTGGCGGTGATCGGCGTCGTCTGGGGGTACGTGCTCGACACGCAGTCCGGCATCCTGAACTACGTGATGGGGCTGATCGGTCTGCCATCCGACATCCCCTGGACCGTGGACGTCCCGTGGGCATGGGTTTCACTCGTCGCTGTGACCGTGTGGTGGACGATGGGCCTGAACACGATCATCTTCCTGGCGGGCTTGAAGGGGATCAACGGAGACCTCTATGAAGCAGCGTCGATCGACGGGGCAGGGCCAGTCCGCAAGTTCTGGAATGTGACCGTGCCCGGGCTCCGGCCGGTGATGATCTTCATCACCACCACGACGATCCTCGCCTCGGCGAACATGTTCGGTCAGTCCTATCTGCTCACCAAGGGCGGGCCGGGCACCGAAACCCGCACCGTGATCATGTACATCGCCGACCAGGGCCTCTCGCAGAACAACATGGCACCTGCCGCGGCGATGAGCTACGTGCTGTTCGCGTGCCTCTCGATCATCAGCATCGTCAACTTCCGCCTGCAGCGCGAGCGTGTCGAGAAGGGCATGAAATGACCACTCTCATCGCCCAGAAGCGCCACGTGCCGGCTCGCCGCGCGTGGGCGCAGACGGCACTCTACGTGCTGCTCATCGTGCTGGCGCTCATCGTCATCCTGCCGCTGTTGTGGATGCTGCTGACCTCGTTCAAGACCGACTCGGACGCGATCCGCAACCCGTATTCCTTCCCGAACCCGGTCTCGTTCGAGGCCTACACGACCCTGCTCACTTCCGACCAACAGCCGATCTTCCTCTGGCTGTGGAACAGCTTCGCGGCCGCAACCGTGCAGACCGTGCTGATCCTCGTGACCGCGTCGATGGGCGCCTACGCGCTGGCGCGGCTGGATTTCCCCGGAAAGAAGGTCATTTTCGGCGCCATCATCGCCACGCTGCTCGTGCCGCCGGTGGTGTTCCTCATCCCGAACTACCTCATCGTCCACAACCTGGGCTGGCTCGACACGATCTGGGCCATCACGGTTCCGGGAGCGGCGGGCGCGTTCGGCATCTTCTTCCTGCGCCAGTTCTTCGTCGGCCTGCCCCCCGAGATCGAAGAAGCCGCGCGCATCGACGGTGCCGGCGACATCCGGATCTTCCTGCAGGTCGTGCTTCCCCTCGCCAGGCCGGCGCTCGCGACGCTCGCCGTGCTGTCATTCCTCGGCAACTGGAACGACTTCCTCTGGCCCGTCTATGTGCTGCTGAGCCCCGAGCACTTGACTCTGCAGCCGGGGTTGTCGCAACTGCAGGGTGCGTACTCGACCCACTTCGCGATCGTCATGGCGGGGGCAGTGATCGCGTCCGTGCCCGTGCTGATCCTGTTCGGTCTTGCCCAGCGGCAGATCGTCGAATCGGTCGCCGGGTCGGCTGTGAAGGGGTGATCTCAGCGCGGCGCAGAGCGGCGGGCGTCTTCGGAATGTCGGTCGTCGGGATGATCGGGATGCTGACGGCCTGCGCCCCGAACGCATCCCCGAATCCGACGCCGACGCCGACGCTCGCGGCGTTCCTCATCGACCGCGACTTCGCTGACCCCGAGGTCATCGAAGCGAGCGGGCAATACGTCGCGTTCGCCATCAACGCGCGGGGCGGCAACGTGCAGTTCGCCACATCCAACGATCTGGCCCACTGGACGGGGTCGCTGGAGGACGCGCTCCCCAAGCTGCCGCGCTGGGCCAGTGGTGGGCGCACATGGGCGCCGGATGTGTCAGCCCGCGCAGGCGGCGACTACATCATGTACTTCGTGGCCAATCAGTTCCCGTCGGACAAGCAGTGCATCGGAGTGGCCACGTCGCCTGTGGTGACCGGCCCCTACACCCCGGTCGGCGAGCAGCCGCTGGTGTGCCCGCTGGATGAGGGCGGTGCGATCGACCCCGCGACCTTCACCGACGATGACGGCATCCGCTATCTGCTGTGGAAGAACGACGGCAACTGCTGCGGCCAAGACACCTGGATCCAGATTGCGCCGCTCTCTCCTGACGGCACCCAGCTGGCCGGTCCGCCGACGAAGCTTTTCACGCAGACCGAGCCCTGGGAGGGGCAGCTCGTCGAAGCGCCCGTGCTGGTCAAGCGCGACGGGCAGTACGTGCTGTTCTACTCAGCCAACGACTACGCCACGAGCGATTACGCGATCGGGGTGGCGACCGCACCGGCGCTCATGGGTCCCTACGTGAAGAGCGGCACACCGCTGCTGTCGACGGAGTCAAGCGGCGGACGGTACATCGGACCCGGCGGCCAGGACATCGTCACGACCGCAGACGGTGACGTGATGCTCTTCCATGGCTGGGATGAACTCTTGATCTATCGGGGGCTGCTCTCCGTGCCCCTCCACTGGGATGGCGCGGTGCCCTCCGTGCAGCTTCCTTGAACGAGGAGGGCCGCGACTCACCGCGCTGAGCGAGCGGAGAGGGCGTCGGTGAGCGCGACACGCACCAGGGCGATGGCCGTGTCGTTCGAGGAAGACTCCCGGCTCGCCGTGAAGATCTCGCGCGCCGGTGCGCCGGGCAAGTCGAGGAGCCGCACCGGCAGGTGGCCGGGCGACCAGACGAGGTCGGGAAGCATCGCGACGGCATGACCTTCGGCGACCATCCGGATGTGGGTGTGGAGGTCGGTCGCCTCGAAGCGCACTTCGGGTTCGAACCCGGCAGCGCGACACTGCTGCACCGCCCATTGCCGGACGGCCGTTCCCTGGGGCTCGAAGATCCAGCTGTGGTGACGCAGTTCGTAGAGGTCCGCAGCGTGCTCACGGACTGGTAGTGCCACGCGGACGGCATCCCGCCCGATCACCGTGCGGATGATTCCCTCGCGAAGTTCGCGGGTGTGGCCGGGATATTGCTCTGCGACCACGAGGTCGAATGAACGCGCTGTCAACTCGAAGAGCCCCTGTTCGGGCGCCATCTCGGAGACGTCGAGCCGAAGGTGCGGGGAGCGCTCGGCGAGAAGAGTGAGGGCTTTAGGTACCAGCGACTCGGCCGCGGTGGGCATCGCCGCAACGCGAACGAGGGTGCGCAGCGACGTCGCGGAGGCGAGTTCTGTACGCGCCGACTCATCCATTTCCAGGGCGCGCGCGGCGTGAGCCGCGAGGAGCTGGCCTTGCGGTGTCAGCTGCACCCGCCGGCCCACGGGTTCCAGAAGCGCGACGCCGGCCTCGCGCTCGAGCACGGAGAGTTGCTGCGACACCGTGGATGAGCTGTAGCCCAGCGCGATCGACACGTCGGCGATCGTGCCGCGCAAGGCGAGCTCGTGCAGAAGACGAAGACGGCGCAACTCGAAAATAGGCATCCCAATCATCGGAAATATCGAACAATACCCACCCTAAATGTCCGCTTTTCATTGTGCAACGTCATCACGATACTAAGGTCAACCCCCTGTCACGCTGCACCCGATCGAAACGGCCTCATCGTGTCTGTCACCACCACTTCTTTCGATGGCGTCATCGGCCCGCGGAGCGCCGATCTCGAAGCCCTCGCCGATGACGCCGTGACGCTGGTTCGTCGATGGCTGGATGAGAGCGCATCGGTGCCGGTGGATACCGCCGCCCGCCGCCTCGCTGAAGTGCTCCGTGATGAGAACGGACTCGCCTTCACGGTCGGCTTCGTCGACGGTGTCGTGCGCCCCGAAGACACGCGCGTCGCAGCGCGCAATCTGCGCGAGCTGATTCCGCTGACTCCGCGCTTCCTGCCGGCACCGCTTCGCGGGCTCATCCGTCTCGGCGGGCTCATCGCGCCCTTAGCGCCGGGCATCGTCGTTCCCAGCGCCCGCCGGGTTCTGCGCGGGATGGTGCGGCACCTGATCGTCGACGCCGGCGACATCCAGCTCACCCACGCGATCCGTCGCATCGGATCCGTCGACGGCATCCGCCTCAACATCAACCTTCTCGGCGAGGCCATTCTCGGCGACGAGGAGGCCGCCCGTCGCCTGGAAGGGACCCGCCGACTGCTCGCGCGCGACGACGTGGACTATGTGTCGATCAAGGTGTCGTCCACCGTCGCCCCGCACAGCCCCTGGGCCGTCGAAGAAGCGGCAGCCCACGCGGCCGACGCACTGAGCCCGCTGTTCCAGATCGCGGCCGCCGCCCCGAACGGCGGGAAATTCATCAACCTCGACATGGAGGAATACAAAGACCTCGATCTCACGATCGCGGTCTTCACCTCGATTCTCGAGCGCCCGGAGTTTCACACGCTCGAGGCCGGCATCGTGCTGCAGGCGTATCTGCCCGATGCGCTGGGCGCGATGATCCGCCTGCAGGAATGGGCCTCCGCGCGCGTCGCCGCCGGCGGTGCGCCGATCAAGGTGCGGATTGTGAAGGGCGCGAACCTGCCCATGGAGCGCGTCGATGCCGAACTGCACGACTGGCCCCTGGCGACCTGGTCGAGCAAGCAGGAGTCGGACTCGTCGTACAAGGCCGTGCTCGAGTACGCCCTGCGGCCGGAGCACATCGGTGCGGTGCGCATCGGAGTCGCCGGACACAACCTGTTCGACATCGCGCTCGCGTGGCTGCTGGCCACGCAGCGCGGCGTGGCTGACGGCGTGGAATTCGAGATGCTGCTCGGGATGGCTTCCGCTCAGGCGACCGTGGTGCGGCGTTCGGTGGGGTCCCTCCTTCTCTATACACCGGTGGTGCACCCCCAAGAATTCGACGTCGCCATCGCGTATCTGATCCGCCGACTCGAAGAAGGCGCGTCATCCGACAACTTCATGTCGGCCGTCTTCGATCTGGGATCCGATCCCGCACTCTTCGAGAGGGAGCGCCAGCGCTTCCTGGCATCCATCGCGACCGTGCCATCGACTGTTCCTGGCCCCAACCGCGTGCAGAACCGCGATTCCGAGCCGGCGCCGGCCGCCCGCGACACGTTCGTGAACGCGCCCGACACCGACCCGAGCCTCGCCGCCAATCGCGAATGGGGCGAGGCCATCCGCGATCGGATGCAGGGATCTGAACTGGGCCTCGACACCGTTCGGGCACACACGCACTCGGATGCCGCAGCGCTCGATGCCACGATCGCACGCGCGGTCGCCGCCGGCGCAGCCTGGCGCGACCTGGGCGCCGAGGGTCGGGCCGAGATCCTCCACCGCGCCGGGGAAGCATTGGAGCGCCGTCGCGGCGACCTGCTCGAAGTCATGGGCGCCGAATGCGGCAAGCTGCTCGATCAGGGTGACCCGGAGGTGTCGGAGGCCATCGACTTCGCGCACTACTACGCCGAAAGTGCACGGCAGCTGGCGCGCATCGAGGGAGCCTACGCCGTGCCGGTGGGGCTGACCGTGGTGACCCCGCCGTGGAACTTCCCGGTCGCCATTCCCGCCGGATCGACGCTCGCCGCGCTCGCCGCAGGGTCACCCGTCATCATCAAGCCCGCCCGTCAGGCGCGTCGATCGGGCGCGGTCATGGTCGAGGCGCTGTGGGATGCCGGGGTGCCCCGCGACGTCCTCCAGTACGTACAACTCGACGGTCGCGAACTCGGCCGGCAGCTGATCAGCGATCCGGCCGTCGAACGCGTCATCCTCACCGGCGGGTACGAGACGGCGGAACTCTTCCGCAGCTTCCGGCCATCGCTGCGGTTGCTGGCGGAGACGAGCGGTAAGAACGCCATCATCGTGACCCCGAGCGCCGATTTCGACCTGGCGGCGAAGGATGTCGCTTACTCCGCGTTCGGGCACGCCGGGCAGAAGTGTTCCGCAGCCTCGCTCGTGGTGCTCGTCGGCAGCGCCGCGAAGTCTGACCGCTTCCGCAGGCAGCTCGTCGACGCGGTTCGCTCGTACCAGGTGGGAATGCCGTGGGAGGGCGGCAGCCGTATCGGGCCGCTCATCGGCCCTGCCGAGGGAAAGCTGCTGCACGCACTGACCACGCTGGAGCCCGGGGAGAAGTGGATGCTGCAGCCCGAGCAGCTCGACGAGGCCGGCGCGCTCTGGCGCCCGGGAATCCGCGACGGCGTCGTACCCGGCTCGCCGTTCCATCTCACCGAATACTTCGGACCGGTGCTGGGCGTCATGACGGCGCCCACCCTCGAAGACGCGATCGTGCTCGTGAACGACATCGATTACGGGCTCACTTCCGGCATCCACTCGCTCGACGAGGAAGAGATCGCGTTGTGGCTCGCCACAGTGGAGGCGGGAAACCTCTACGTCAATCGAGGCACGACCGGAGCCATCGTGCAGCGCCAGCCGTTCGGCGGATGGAAGAAGGCGGCGGTAGGCACCGGCACGAAGGCGGGCGGTCCGAGCTATCTCATCGGTCTCTCCGACTGGCTGGATGCGCCGGTGGGCGCCTCCGACGTGAAGGATCAGTACTCCCCGTCGGTGTTGCGAGCGGCAGACGGGCTCGGCGACGCCGACATCACGTGGCTCCGTGGCGCGCTCGCCACAGATGCGGCGGCATGGCGCGACGAATTCGGCGCCGTTGCCGACGCCACAGGGCTGGACTGCGAACTGAACATCCTGCGGTACCAGGCGGTCCCCGTCACCGTCCGGTTCGAAAGAGGCCGCCTCGTCGAACTGCTGCGGGTGGTTGCCGCCGGATGGCGCGCGGGCGCGCGCATCACCGTGAGCGCCACGGACGAACTGCCGGCCGGCATCCGTACCTGGCTGAGCGGTATCGGAATCACCCCGGTCGTAGAGAAGGACGGCGCCTGGTCTGCGCGCGCCATCGAACTCACCGCGCAGGGGGGTCGAGTCCGTCTGGTGGGCGCAGTATTCGATGACCTTGCCGCGGTCACCGGCGGCTCGCCCGCCCTCGCGGTGTACGACGGGCCGGTGGTCTCGGCCGGACGGGTCGAGATGCTCCCGTTCCTGCGGGAACAGGCGGTATCGGTCTCCGCGCACCGGTTCGGCACGCCTCGCCACTACGACGTGCCGCTGCTCGCTGCCGCCGATCGCCTCGGATGACGACGCCATCCCGTCCGGCGCGGGCAATCACCACGTATGCCACAGTGGATTCATCGGGACGCACAGACGCCCCGCGACCGGTGGGGGCTCTGACGTGCTGACTCTGGATGCTCGCGACGAGGCGATGCTCGGGGGCGCCGAAGGTGGCGCCGCAGCGCTCGCGATGCGGGTGGTCGTGCGCCTGGGCGAAATACTGGGCGCCGAAAAGCTGATCGACATCTCGTCGGCGCACATCGACTCGTGCCTCTATCACGGACCGGTGAGCGTGGATTTCGCTGGACGTCTCGTCGAACTCGGCGGCGCGGTCGCTGTCCCGACCACCCTGAATGTGGGCTCGGTGGATCTGCTGCATCCCGGACTCGTTCGCAGCAGCACGGAGAAGGAACGCGGCATCCGCGACGGCGGACGGGCGCTGATGCAGGCCTACACAGACCTCGGCGCCACCGCGACGTGGACGTGTGCGCCGTACCAGCTGCCGCAGCGACCCGCCTTCGGAGAACACATCGCGTGGGCGGAGTCCAACGCCATCGTCTTCGCCAACAGCGTGCTCGGCGCACGCACGCACCGCTACGGCGACTTCGTCGATATCTGCGCCGCCCTGACGGGTCGGGCACCGCTGACCGGCCTGCACCTCGATGAGAACCGCAGAGGCCAGGTCGTCATCGATTGCAGCGGATTGTCGCCCGAGCTGATTGCGGGCGACGTGCTGTACCCGGTGCTCGGATTCATCGCCGGACGGCTGGCGGGCCAGCGGGTTCCGGTTTTCGTCGGGCTTCCCGACTCGGTCAGCGAAGACCGACTCAAGGCGCTCGGTGCCGCAGCCGCATCGTCGGGAGGCGTGGGGTTGTTCCATATCGTGGGTCGCACACCCGAGGCTCCGACGTTGGCGGCCGCTCTGCACGATGGTGCGGCGGAGGAGACCCATGTTCTGGCGGCATCCGACATCCGACGCGCTCGGCAACAGCTGTGCACGATCATCGATGGGACCATCGATGCGGTGAGCATCGGAACCCCCCACGCCTCGTACGAGGAAAGTGTGGCGCTGGCGGGCAAGCTCGCGGACGGGCCGCCCATCTCGCCAGAGGTGACGTTCTACCTCAATACGAACCGGTCGGTTCTGGCGCGACTCGATGATGCCGGCCACCGAGCGTCGCTCGAAGACGCGGGCGTGACCTTGGTCATCGACACCTGCACGTACGTGACGTCGATCCTTCGTCCGTCGCAGCGGGTGGTGATGACGAATTCCGCCAAATGGGCGAACTACGCACCGGCCAACATCGGTGTGGATGTCGTGCTGGGCTCCCTCGACGAGTGCATCGAATCGGCCCGAACGGGGCGGGTGCACTTTCTGGATGCCACCGGACTGTCCGAAAGCGGTAGTCGCGGATGATCCACGCGACGACGCTGACCGTCGGACACGCCTCGGCGGCGCCACTCGTGCTGACGGACGCGCTGTCGTTCTGGGGCGGTGTGGATGATGAGGGCACGATCGTCGACCGCGGCCACCGCCAGTACGGCGAAAGCGTCGCGGGCCGAGTGCTGGTGCTGCCGGCGGGCAAGGGATCGAGCTCGTCCTCGAGCGTGCTGGCCGAGCTGATTCGAAACGGTTCGGGGCCCACGGGGATCGTTCTGGGGGCCACCGATGCGATCATCGCGTTGGGCGCGCTCGTCGCAGAGGAGCTCTACGACATCCGAACCCCCGTCGTGGTCACCAACGATTTCGCCGGGATTCCTCGAACGGGAATCGTGCAGGTCGATGCCTGGGCAGACCGCGCCACGATCGGGTGGGCGAACAGCGAGGATGCTGGCGCATCCGCAGAACCGGGAGCAACCGAATGACCACTGAGGGTGGATGCCCGCCGACGCTGTGGCTGGATGCCCACGCGGTCGGGGAGATCTTCACGCGCGAGCTCGCGCTGCAATCCCAGCGCACGGCCTTCGCGGCGCTCGGCGCCGGCACGGCGGTCATGCCCGGCAAACTCGTCACGCCCAGCCCGAGCGGCCAGTCGATGGCTCTCACCTACACGGCTCAGCTCTCGGCGGACAGCGGCCCGGTGACGAAATTCACGGCGGTCCATCCGCGCAATCCGGAACGGGGTCTCGCCACGATCACGGCTACGGTGATCGCGCTGGATGCCGACACGGGATGCGTGTCGGCGGTGCTCGACGGCACGACGATCACGACGCGACGGACGGCGGCGGCGACCGCACTCGCGGTGAGTCTGCTGGCGAACGAAGGCCCGACGGCTCTCACGGTTTTCGGCTCTGGCGTTCAGGCGCGTGAGCACGTGCTGGCGGTCGCGGCCGTCAGACAGCTGACCTCCGTGCGGGTAGCGGGCCGGGATGCCGAGAAGGCTCACGCCCTTGAGCTCGAACTGAGCACGCAGCTCGGGATTGCGCCGCAGCCGCAGCTGGATGCCGAGACGGCCGTACGCGAGTCGACCCTGGTCATTCTGTGCACGACGAGCCACGACCCGGTCATCGAGGCGGCGTGGATCCGGCCCGGCTCCCTCGTGGTCAGTGTGGGGTCGTTCGAGCCCGACCGCCACGAAGTCGGCACCGACACGATCGCCCGAGCCGACGTGGTGGTCGTCGATGATCCCGAAACCGCATCGGTGCACGCCGGGCCGATCATCGCAGCGCTCGAGAGCGGCACCGTGGAACGCGCGTCGCTGCTGGGCCTCGGCCCGTGCATCGTGGGCTCCGCGGTGGCCAGGACGTCCGCTGAGCAGATCGTCTTCTACAACACCACAGGCCTCGGGATTCAGGATGCTGCGGCCGCCTGGGCGATCATCGACGTCGCACGAACCCGAGGTGTCGGCGCACCGACCTGGAGTGGTGTCGGCTAGTAGTCGATCGGGTCGTCGGAGACCAGAACGGTGACGTCGTGGAAGTCGTCGGACATCTCCCACGTCACCGTCTGCCCCTGCCGCAGGTAGGCGCAGTCTCCCGTCGAGAGCGTCACGGGCGTGCCGTCGTCGACGGTGAGGGTGAGGGTGCCGCCGACGAGGTAGACGAACTCGTCGAATTCCATCTCCATCGTGTGGGTGCCCGATTCACGAAAGCTGCCCGCGAGCCGGCGTCCGTCCTCGGACTTGTAGAGGATGGCCTCCGATCCGCCGAACTCCGGGAGCGGGGTCGTCTCGACGGTGTGCACGTTGAAGTGAGGGAAGTTTTCGGCTGCCTCGGTCATAGAAGAAGTCCTTTCGAATCTGCGCTGATGGAACGGATGGACGAGCTAGTTCTGCGTCGAGATCATGACGTGCTTGGTGCGCGAGAAGTCTTCCAGGCTGAGCGTCGACAGTTCGTGCCCATGCCCCGAGAATCCGTACCCGCCCCACGGCATCTCATTTGCGAGAACGAGGTGGGTGTTGACCCACACCGTGCCGAAATGCAGCTGCCCGGTCAGGCGGAGCGCCCGACCGACATCCCGCGTCCACACCGACGACGCCAGGCCGTAGCGGGTGTTGTTCGCCAGCTCGACCGCATCGATCTCGTCTTCGAAGGACTCCACCGTCACCACGGGCCCGAAGATCTCGTCGCGCAGAATCTCTTCTCCGGCGGGGATGTCGGTGATGAGCGTCGGGGGATAGAAGTTTCCCGGTCCCTCGTCGGCAACCCCGCCCACGACGATCCGCGCACCAGCGGCACGGGCGCGATCGACGATGCCCGAGACACGGGCGAAGTGAGCCGCGCTGATCAGCGGCCCGAGTTCCACGTCGAGTCCCTCCTCGGGGACTCCGACTCGGATGGTCGAGACCTCTGCCGCGAGCTTCTCGAGCAGGACATCTTTGACGGACGAGTGAACGAGGATGCGGGTAGCCGCACCGCACTCCTGACCCGAGTTCCAGAAGCCTGCACCCCGGAGCGTCTCGGTCAGGGTGTCGAGATCGGCGTCGGGGAAGACTACGACCGGAGCCTTGCCGCCGAGTTCCAGGTGAGTGAGCTTCAAGGTGCTGACCGAATCGCTGACGACGAACTGTCCGCTCCCGACGCTGCCGGTGAGCGAGACCATCGCAATCCCCGGATGCTTCGACAGCGCCGAACCCACCTCGGCGCCGGTGCCGAGGACCACGTTGAAGACACCGTCGGGGAGGATCGTGGACACCAATTCCGCGAAGCGGAGCGTTGTGACAGGGGTCAGTTCTGACGGCTTGAGGACGATCGTGTTGCCCATCGCAAGTGCCGCGGCGATCTTCCAGGAGGCGGTCAGGAGGGGGTAGTTCCACGGGGTGACGGCGCCGATGACCCCGAGGGGTTCGCGACGGAGCACGGACAGGTGTCCGTTTGTATATTCGCCCGCCGCAGGAGCCTGCAGCGCGCGCGCCGCGCCCGCCATGAAACGGAAGACCTCGGCCACGAGCGGGATCTCGTCCAGCGACACCTTGAGGGGTTTTCCGGTGTTCACCGATTCGAGCGCCGCGAGCGACTCCACGTTCTCATCGACGGCATCCGCGACACTGCCAAGGATCTTCGCGCGCGCCGACGGCGTCAATGCGCCCCAGGCGAGCTGAGCCGCGGTGGCCGCCTCGACCGCTCGATCTACCTCCGCGCTGCCGCCGCTGGGGATTTCGGTGAGTACCTCGCCCGTGACCGGACTGAGCACCTCGAGAGTGTCGCCCGACCCGCCCGACACGATGTTTCCGTTGATAACGTGACCGAAGACGGAGGTGGCGATCTCAGACCGCGCGTTCTCGATGGCGGCCCTCGCGTCTGCAATGACGATGGTCGCGTTCCCGCTCAGATTGCTCACGGTGCTCCTAAATATAGTTGTGCCAGAGTTTTAGCCAGCATGACACACGACAATGATCTGGGTCGCGGCAGTCTGGCGCCAGTACTTCGCCGAAATCTCGGTACAGTCTAGCGACCGACTGCCGCTCAGACTATAGTTCTTTTCACGCAACTTTACTGTGATGGAGCGGTCTGAACCCTCCCGATCCCGCCACCGCCGAAGGAGAACGATGAGCCCCGACGCTTCCGAAGTTCCAGGGCCACCGTCCCGCCAGTACCGCAGCCAGAAATGGACCGAAGCCACCGGCGTCGATGGATTTCTCAACCGTTCTTCTTTGAAAGTGCAGGGCCTGCGGCCGAAGGACTACGCGAAGCCGATCATCGGCATCTGTAACAACACCAGCGAGTTCACTCGCTGCCACCTGCATTTCGACAACATGGTGACCGCGGTAAA
The DNA here is from genome assembly GCF_964244775.1 of uncultured Microbacterium sp. Classification (NCBI taxonomy): domain Bacteria; kingdom Bacillati; phylum Actinomycetota; class Actinomycetes; order Micrococcales; family Microbacteriaceae; genus Microbacterium; species uncultured Microbacterium sp. Next base: position 58,891 of record NZ_CAXTJR010000008.1, on the reverse strand, counting down.
GGAGTCGATCCTTCAGTCCGGCGGGCTGCCGCGCGTCTTCAACACGATGACGATGGGTGCTGACAACACGAACCCCATGGGGTCGTCCTTCATGCATCGCAACCTGATGGCGATGGAGATCGAGCAGACCGCCAGCATCTATGCAATGGACGGAATCGTCTTCCTGGGCGCCTGCGACGAGACCATCCCCGCGATGCTGATGGCGGCGGCATCCATCGATCTGCCCGCCATCGTCCTGCCCGGTGGACCGGCCCTCACCGGGTTCTGGCGTGGGCAGAACGTCGGCCCGGGAATCGACTTCCATCGCGCGCTCGACGCGCAGCGTCGCGGAGAACTCACCGCCGACGACATCAGCTCACTGGAGGACTCGCTCGAGCGCAGCCCCGGACACTGCAGCACCATGGGCACGGCCTCCACGATGACCGCGATCGCTGAAGCCCTCGGGATGGCTCCGGCGGGATCGTCGGCGATTCCGGCGGTCGACTCCCGGCGACTCGCCATGTCTCGCAACGTGGGCGAATACATCATGCAACTCGTCGAGAACGACCTCCGGCCCAAAGAGATCATGACAGTGGATGCGTTCGACAATGCCATCCGGCTGCTCGCCGCCGTCGACGGATCCAGCGCCGCGGTCATGCACCTGCTGGCCATCGCAGGTCGGCTCGGTGTGGGCTTGCACCTGGATCGATTCGACCAGCTCTCGGCGGACACCCCGGTGCTGCTGAATCTCCGTCCCGCCGGCGACTTCTACATGACCGACTTCTTCGAGGCGGGTGGGGTTCCTGCACTGCTTCACGAGCTGCGTCCGCTGATCAACACCGAGGTGATCACCGTCACCGGGCGATCGTTGGCCGAGGAGATCGAAGGCGCCGTGGTGCGCGACCGCAGAGTGATCGCTTCGCTGGAGGCGCCGATCTCGGAGCCGCGTGGCATCGCCGTGTTGTATGGAAATGTCGCGCCCGACGGTGCCATCATCCGCACAGGTGTCGCCTCCGCCAACCTCCTCGCACACGAGGGTCGCGCGGTGGTCTTCGACGGGAGGGCCGATCTCGACGCCAGACTCTACGATCCGGAGTTCGATATCCGGCCGGGCGACATCGTCGTGCTGCGCGGAGAGGGCCCGCGGGCGAGCGGAATGCCCGAATCCGGACGCATCTCCGTTCCACAGAAACTGCTGGATCTGGGAATCACGGACCTGGTGCGCGTCACGGACTCGCGTCTGGGCGGCACCGTCAAAGGCACGGCGGTCGTTCACGTGTCGCCCGAGTCTGCGGCGGGTGGACCGCTCGGCCTCATCGAGACGGGCGACATCATCGCGCTCGACGTGGTGGCCCGTTCGATAAACATCGGCGTCTCGGCCGACGAACTCGAACGCAGACGTGAGCTGGCCGGCTCGAAACCTGCGCGGCCGCTTCCGGAACGTGGATTCGCTCGGCTCTACGCGCAGAGCGTGACCCAGGCCAACACCGGATGCGACTTCGACTTCCTCCTTCCCCTACCCCATGCCGCTGAGAACCCGACCCTCGTGAAGGAAGCATGACGAATCAGATCTGGCCGAAGGGTCTCCTCACTGCGCTCGTGACCCCGATGACGGGCGACGATGTCGATCCGTCACTCCTCGATGACCTTCTGGAGTTCCAGCTCGCCGCCGGGGTGAGCGGGCTGATCGTCGCCGGGGGCACGGGCGAATACGGCACGCTGAGCGTCGAGGAACGCGCGCGACTGGCCGGCGACGTGGTCGTCCGTGTGCACGGCCGAGTGCCGGTGATCGTGCAGACCGGTGCACTATCCACCCGGGATGCCGTTGGCCTGAGCCGAGCAGCAGCGGAGTCCGGGGCGGACGGGCTGCTCGTGGCGTCTCCGTTCGGTGAGCCGATCAACTGGCGCGAGCGCTATCGCTTCTATGAAGAGGTCGCCGCCGCCACCGAGCTGCCCATCATGATCTACAACACGCCTCCATCGGGTTTGCTCAACGTCGACCAGATCGCCGAACTGGCGCTGCTGCCGAATGTCTCCGCGATCAAAGACAGCTCCGGCGATCCTTTCCACTTCGGCGACCTGCTGGAAGCGCAGCTTCCCGATGGGCTAGCCGTCTATGTGGGATCCGACTCGAATCTGTACGACAGCGTTGCCCAGGGGGCCACGGGTGCCGTGTTCGGCAGTGCGAACTTCATTCCGCAGTTGCTGGTGCCCCTCATCCGGGAGCTTCAGAACGGCGGCCCCAGCGCACGCACCGCACACGATTGGAGTCTGCTGCGACCGTTCCTGCGGTTCCTCGAGGACTCCGACAACTACATCGCGCTGTGCAAGGTCGGCCTCCGGGAAGTGGGAATCGAGGTCGGCGACGTGCGTGCGCCCTACTTGACGCCCGAAGAGCCGGAGGAGACCGCGTTCGCCGAGCGCCTCGGCGCTCTGCACAGAGCCTTCCGCGCCACCGATTGGAGCCACCCGCGCACCACGAGGAGAGAAGGACGACGATGACCGACACGACTTTGCCCGAGATCGCACCCTGGCAGAACTGGCTGAACAACGAACGATTCGACACCCGTCACGTGATTCCGCACTCCGAAGCGGAAGTGCTGGACATCGTGAACCTCGCTCGATCGCGGTCGGAGAACGTCCGCGTGGTCGGCACGGGGCACTCCAGCAGCCCGCTGTGCCGCAACGAAGGATTCCTGATCTCGCTGGATAACCTTCAGGGCGTGATCTCGGGAGACACCGAGCGCGGGCGGGCGGTCGTCCATGCCGGCACGAAGATCAACAGCCTCGGCCTGCCGCTCTGGGAGCGGGGTTTCTCGTTGACCAACCAGGGTGAGATCGACAGGCAGGCCATCGCCGGTGCGATCGGCACAGGAACGCACGGCACGGGGCTGCAGCTGAAGAACATCTCGTCGGCTCTGACTCGGGCGCGGATCGTCACAGGCACCGGGAAGATCATCGAGATCGACGAGTCGAGCCCCGACCACCTCGCCGCGGCGCGGGTGTCTCTCGGGATGCTGGGTGTGTTCACCGAGATCGAGCTGGCCGTCTCGCCCGCATACGAACTCCACGAGTGGCACGGATTCGCTCCTTTCGACGTCGTGTTCCCGCACAGCCTCGACCTCGCTACGAGCCACCGCAACTTCTCGCTGCTGTGGTTTCCGACGCACCAGGCCTGCGTGAACTTCGACACCGTGCCCGAAGGGGCGACCGACGCGTCCGACACGTGCTTCATCAAGATCTACGAGAAGAGCGGAACAGAGGTGGACGCCGGTCCCATTGCGGAATACGGCAGCGTGCGGCGCACCGAGCGCGCGTATCGCGTCTATCCCGATGACTGGGAGCCGCTCTTCTACGAGATGGAATACATGATGCCGATCGACCGCGGGCTCGCGTGCTATGCCGCGAGCCGGGATGTCGTGCGCGAAAAGTTCCCGCAGTCTCACATGCCCGTGCAGCTGCGCTTCGTCGCGGCCGATGACAGCTTCCTCTCGCAGAACTACGGTCGCCCGTCGGCAGTGGTGTCGGTGACCGCCGAACCCGGCAAGATTCCCGACGGCTACTTCGAGACGTTCGACGAACTGTTCACCGCCCACGGCGGCCGTCCGCACTGGGGCAAGCTGCACCACACGAGCCTCGAGCGGCTGGACGATCAGTTCCCCAAAGTTGAGCGATTCCGCGAGATTCGGCGAGAACTCGATCCGGAAGGCGTCTTCCTGAACTCGTACCTGGAGCCGCTATTCGCATAGCCAGGTGATTTAACCTGACCGAAACACATATATCGGCGCCAAGATTTACCTGTTCAGCGTAACAAAAATAGCGACGATGGATTTTTCTGCGATAAAACATTACTTGACGCAACTTTGATTGGAGTCATACAGTTGCGGCAACCCGGGCTGCGAAGCCGGTGCCCGCCGATCGTCCAATGAGGGGCGCTCGGTCCACGAGAGGAAATGGGATGTCTGAAAAAGCTCCTGCGCTGAGCGGTCCAGCGACGATGAACATTCCGGTCACCGAGCTGCCTCGGCGACTGGGCGTCGTGTCGCTCGTGATGATCGTCATCGCCTTCAACGCCCCGATCGCGACCATGGCGGGGTTCTCGCAACTGTCGGTCGGATTCGGCAACGGCATCGGCGCGCCGCTGTCGTTCCTCGTCGCAGCCGCCATCCTGCTGGTCTTCAGCGTCGGCTTCGTCTCCATGAGCAGGTACATCCGAAACCCGGGCGCGTTCTACCGCTTCATCGTCGCGGGCCTGGGCAAGCCCGCGGGGCTCGGCGGAGCGTTCCTGGCGACGGCAGCGTACGTCATCCTCATCGCCGGGTCGTTCCTGTACATGGGTCTCATCATGGTCGACCTCGTCAAGCGGCTCACCGGCGGCGGGGAGCCGATCAGCTGGCAGTGGTGGGCGATGGTGTTCCTGGTGATCGCCACGGTGCTGGGCCTGCTGCGCATCGATCTGTCACTCAAGGTGCTCGGCACTCTGGTGCTGGTCGAGATCGTCGTCGTGGCGATCTGGGAAGTGGCGGTCTTCATCCAGGGCGGTCCGGAAGGGTACGCTCTCCAGTCCTTCGCGCCGGCGTCGTTCCTGGAGGGCAATCCGGGCCTCGGCGTGTTGTTCGCCATGCTCTGCATGATCGGCATCGAGACCGCGGCGTGCTTCCGTGCCGAGACGAAGAATCCCGAGAAGGCGGTCGGGCGCGCCACCTACATCTCGATCACCTTCATGGGCGTCTTCTACGCGCTCGGCATCTGGGCTTACATCATCACGCAGGGTGCGAGCAACGTCGTCGAATCGGCGCAGACCGACCCGGTGGGGTCGTTCTTCAACAGCGTGAACGACTACATCGGTCCCTTCTTCCTCAACGTGGTGGCCCTGATCCTGGTGACGAGTCAGCTGGCGGCCATCAACTCGATCCAGGGCGCGGCATCGCGCTACCTGTACGCGCTGGGTCGCGACGGCGTCCTTTCGCGCAGACTCGCCAAAGTGCACCCGAAGCTCGAGTCGCCCTACGTCGCGGTGCTCACCGTCAGCACTGCGTCGCTGGCGATCATGCTGCTGATCTTCGTGCTCCAGCTGGATGCCGTTGCCTCTTACGCGGCGCTGTCCGGTGCCGGCATCTACTTCCTGCTTCCGCTGCTGATCTTCACGAGCCTCGCGGCCATCGTGTTCTTCCGCCGTCACCGCCAGCTGAGCCCGGGTGTGTGGCAGGCGGTCATCGCGCCGGCACTGGCGTTCATCTCTCTTTCGATCCTGTTCGTTCTGACGGCACTGAATCTTCGGGTGCTGGTTGGCAGCGATGTGGTCGGAATGGCTGCGAACATCGCCTTGGCAATCGTCGCCTTCGGTGGGTTCTTCCTCGCACTGCGCTACAAGAAGACCCGACCGGCGGTGTACGAGCAGATCGGCAATCAGTGATTGCTGATCCCCACTCGGGGATGGCGGTGGGGACGGCGGGCTGCCCGTCATCCCCACCGCTACGCTGGGTCCGTGTCTGACGCAGCGGTGACCTCGGGGCGGTCGACTCATGCGGTGATCTTCCGGCCGGTGGACTCCTCCGAGCGCCCATCCGCGATCGTGGAACGAATCCAATCGGCGATCAGTGTCGGCGTCTTCGCCGACGGCGAGCCGCTGCCCGCCGAGCAAGAGCTGGCGCGCTTGTTCGAGGTGCCGCCCTTCCGACTTCGCGAGGCACTGCGCATCCTCCGAGATCAGGGACTCATCGTCACGAAGCGTGGGCGCGGCGGTGGCTCCTTCGTGCGGCTGCCGGAAGGGCTGAACTCTTCCCTGGCCGCGGAGCGGCTGCAGTCGATAGCGACCATCGAGCTTCGCGACCTGCTCGACTGGCGCGAGATGCTCACGGTCGCAGCGGTGCGCCTCGCTATCGACAGAGCCGACCAGCGCAACATCGATCACCTTCGTGATCAGGCCGACATCCTCGGAGAAGCCCGAGTGCTGGCCTTGGCCCGTCGGGCACACTCCCGCTTCTACCTGGAACTGGCGGCATCCGCTCAGTCTGTGCGGATGAGTTCGGCGGAGATAGAGCTGCAGGCTCAGTTCGGGTGGGTGGTCGGCGCCGTTATCGACATCGCGACATATCGCAGCGAGACCAGCGAGAAGTTCCGTTCGATCGCCGACGCCATCGAACGGCGAGATCCGGAAGGGGCCCTCCTACATGCTGCCGCCCATTCCCAACAGCTCAGTCAGCGACTGATGCAGCAGCGTGTGGCCTTCGCGTCGAAAGAGATGGAGCGCAAATGACCGGACCTGTGACCGGGGTTCACATCCGGTCCTTCAGCGATGCGCTCGCCGAGGGTCTTCGACCGACGTTCCAGGCTATTTCCGATCTCGTCGAGCCTGCAGTGGTCCTCGCGAAAGCGCCCGACACGGACGGCGCATTCGAGTCCTCTCTGGCGATGCTCGATGCTGCGTGCCGCGCCGGCCTCACGCTCGAGCCGGAGTTGCTGCATGGCGCGGGCTACATGGCTGAGCCGGAGGTCATCGCCGATGCCGACTACTGGGCACGATGGTGGTGGCGCACCCCGGCCGGGGAGCTGCAAGTCGGGGAGCACGCGCTCGACCCGGCGAACGACGCGTTCTACGACTATCCGAGCACGGAGTGGTTCACCGCTCTGCGTGATGGCGAGGACGACACGGTGTTCGGCCCGTATGTGGATTTCAACGGGACGAACGACTACACCGTCACACTCGCGCGCGCTGTCCGCTTGGACGGTGTGTTCCTCGGTTCGGTGGGCGGAGACATCACAGTGTCGGCCCTGGAACGCAGATTCGAGCCCATCCTGCGCGATCTCGGCGTGCCCGCCCTCCTCGCGAACGAGGAGAATAGGGTCGTGATCTCCACCGATGCCCAGTGGACGGCAGGTTCGCGGCTTCGGGCATCCTCGTCGCGGCCGCAGCAGTCGTATGACCTCGCGCCATGGACCCTGGTGGTCTTCGATTAGGCGGTCATCCTCGCAGGGCCGTCATCCGTGGTGGTCGCTTGCCGTGCTCGCCCTCACTCAGCTCGTCGTCGTGGTCGATGCGACCATCGTCACGATCGCCCTCCCGCAGGCGCAGGAGGAGCTGGGGCTTTCAGATCAGGACCGGCAGTGGGTGGTCACGGCCTACGTTCTCGCGTTCGGTGCGCTGCTGCTCGTGGGCGGGCGCGTGGCGGACTACTGGGGGCGAAAGCGCTCGTTCCTGGTCGGGATGCTGGGTTTCGGAGCGGCCTCGGCGTGGGGCGGATTGGCGCAATCCGGCACGGAGCTGATCATCGCCCGCGGAGCGCAGGGAGCGTTCGCCGCTCTGCTCGCACCGGCCGCGCTGGCGTTGCTCACGGTGACATTCCCGTCGGGCCGTCAGCGCATCACGGCCTTCGCCGTGTTCGGGGCGGTGGGCGCCTGCGGCTCCGCGGTGGGGCTGATCCTCGGTGGTGTTCTGACCGATTTCACGAGTTGGCGATGGTGCCTTCTGGTGAACGTGATTTTCGTCATCGTGGGAATCGTGGGCGGACTCCTCTTCCTGAGGGAGAGCAAAGCCGCGGGGGAAAACCGCTACGACGTCTGGGGCGCGGTCACGGTCACTCTGGGGCTTGGCGCTCTGGTGTACGGGCTGAGCCGGGCCGAGGGTGGCTGGGGAGCGCCGGATACCGTCGGGTTCATCGCCGCCGGTCTGGTGCTGCTGGCGCTTTTCGTCTGGATCGAGTCGCGGGTGGCTCAACCCCTCTTGCCTCTTCGCGTGGTGCTGCATCCCGTTCGCGGAGGCGCGCTTCTGGTGCAGCTCCTGATCGGGGTGGTGCTGATCGGTGCGACGCTGTACCTGACCTTCTACCTGCAGATCGGTCTGGGTCTCAGGCCCCTGCTGGCGGGATTGGCGAACGTGGCGATGACGGTCGCCATACTCGTGGCCACGCCCGTGCTCACCAGGATCCTGCCCCGCGTCGGTGCTCGGGTCTTCATGGTCACCGGCCCCCTCGTCTCCGCGGGCGGGCTGCTGGCGCTCACCGGCATCACTGCGGGCGGCAACTACTTCACTCAGGTTCTGCCGGGCCTCGTGCTCTTGGGGATCGGGCTGTCGATGCTGTTCGTGCCGTTGCAGAACCTCGCGCTGACCGGCGTCGCTCCTCGGGATGCGGGAGCCGCCTCGGCGACCGTGAACGCGGCACTGCAGATCGGGGGTTCGATCGGGATTCCGATTTTCACCGCAATCTACGTTCGCGCAGTCGCCGAGGCGGCGAACGCCGGACAAGCGGAACGGGATGCGGTCACCTCGGGCTACGTCGCCGTGTTCGTCGCGGGAGCGGTCGCGATGGTGCTCGCATCGGTGATCGCGTTCTTCATGATCCGGGGTTCGAAATCCGAACTGCTCCCGGATCAGCTCGCCTCACGCTGATTCGCGCCACACGATCTCGCACTCGAGCATCACTTCTCGCGGCGCAGGATCACCCCGCAGCTGTTCCAGCACGAGTGCGGCGGCCTGGCGGCCGAGGCCCTCGGCGGGCTGGCGCACGGTCGACAGAGCCGGCAGGGTTCGGCGCGCCCACGCACTGTCGTCGAAGCCGACCACCCCGATATCCGCCGGCACACTACGCCCCGCGGCGCGAATCGCCTCCATGGCGCCCGCGGCGACAGCATCCGACGCGGCGAAGACACCGTCGATGTCCGGTGCGCGCTTCAGGAGTGAATCCATGCCCTCTCGACCGGCCGAGTACGAGTACAGCGGGATGCGTTCGACGAGATTCTCGTCGAAACGGTCGCCGAGAGCGTCCGCGAAGCCGGCGAGACGCTCCGACCCCGAGTCGCGATCGAGGGCGGCGGCGATCATCCCGATCCGGCGCCGACCTGTACCGATCAGGCGTTCGGTGATCGTCCGCGCCGAGCCGCGGTTGTCGATCACCACGAACGCAGCCGAGGATGCGCCCGGCGGATGCCCCACGAACGCGGCCGGCAACCGGAGCCGCTCGACGACGGCGGCCACGGGGTCGTTCGCGCGCGCCGACACGATGATCGCGCCGTCGACCGAGCCGCCCGACAGGTAGCGAGCCACGCGGCCGGTGTCCCGCTCGGAATCCACGATCAGAACGGCCATCTGGTGGTCGGCCTCGGAGAGCGCGGCGTTGGCACCGAGCAGGATGCCGCCGATGTTGGGATCTTCGACGAACAGCGAGTGCGGCTCGTGCACGATGAAGGCGACCGACTCGGTCCGCTGCATCACTAGATGTCGCGCAGCGGTGTTGGGTACGTAGCCGACCTCGGCGATCGCGGCCTCGATCGCCTCGCGCGCGGAGGCGGAGACATACGGGTCGCCGTTGACGTACCGGCTGATCGTGCCGCGCGACACACCTGCGACGACGGCGACATCGTGGACGGTGGCGCGCCGCGGGCGTCCTGATGTCGTCGACACGCGATAACTGTAGCGTTCCGATCACTTGACATGGGGAGGCCGAGGTGCCACTCTGTGTACGTTCACAGAAGATTCGCGATCGATTGATTCCCGCGAAACTGTGCACGTGCACATATCGCCGATGACGTCGACCTGGAGTACCGTGAGCAGCCCCCACGCCTTGACCGAGCCACACAGTGCCCGGCCCCGCTACGAGCACCGTGGCATCGACTTCGGCTGCGACTACAACCCCGAGCAGTGGGACCCGAGCGTCTGGCGCGAAGACGTCGCCCTCATGCGCGAAGTGGGCGTGAGCCTGGTCGCAGTCAACATCTTCGGATGGTCCGAACTGCAGTCCCCCGACGGGTCGGTGGACTTCTCGCGCCTCGACGAGATCATCGGACTCCTGCACGAGGCCGGCATGCGGATCAACCTCGGCACGGGAACCTCCTCCCCGCCTCCATGGCTGACCACCCGGCATCCCGAGATCCTTCCCATGGTCGCGGACGGCACCACCCGCTATCCCGGCGGACGTCAAGCCTGGTGCCCGAGCTCGCCCGTCTTCCGCCAGTACGCTCTGACCCTGGTCGAAGCGGTTGCCGAGCGATACGGACATCACCCTGCCGTCGTGCTGTGGCACGTGTCGAACGAACTCGGCTGCCACAATGCGCACTGCTACTGCGATGTCAGCACCGAAGCGTTCCGGGTCTGGCTGCGGCGCCGGTACGGCACCATCGCCGCCCTGAACGACGCGTGGGGCACCAGATTCTGGAGTCAGCGGTACACGGACTGGAACGAGATCGGCACTCCGCGCCTCACGCTCTCCACACCGAACCCCGGCCAGGTGCTCGATTTCTCGCGGTTCAGCTCTGACGAGCTGCTGGACTACTACCGCGCCGAACTGGCGGTCATCCGCCGGCACAGCGCCGCCCCGGTCACCACCAATTTCATGGTCACGGCGCACATCCGGGCCCTCGACTACTGGACGTGGGCGCCGGAGGTCGATGTCGTCGCGAACGACCATTACCTCGACCACCGGCTGGACGATCCGAGTGCCGAGCTGGCCTTCGCGGCCGATCTGACCCGTGGCCTCGCCGGCGGAGCACCGTGGATGCTGATGGAGCACTCGACCGGCTCGGTGAACTGGCAGCCGTACAACCTCGCCAAGGCGCCAGGCCAGATGACGCGCGATTCGCTGCAGCACGTGGCACGCGGAGCCGATTCGGTGTGCTTCTTCCAGTGGCGCGCCTCGTTGCAGGGATCGGAGAAGTTCCACTCCGCGCTCCTCCCGCACGCGGGCACCGACTCGGCGCTGTGGCGCGAGGCGCTCGAGCTCGGTTCGCTCTTGGAGCGGATGGGCGAAGTCGCCGGCACACGCGTCGTCGGGGATGTGGCTCTGCTGTTCAGCTGGGAGGCTTGGTGGGCCAGCGACGCCGAGAACCGCCCGAGCTCGGCGATCGAGTACCTCGACCAGGTGTGGGCGCTGCATCGGGCTCTCCGAGAATCCGGGGCGACCGTGGACATCGTCCGCCCGGGCGCAGACCTGTCCGGTTATCGCCTTGTCGTCGTTCCGGGCCTGCACCTCGTGAGCGAGCAGGATGCCGCGACGCTCGACGCCGCGGTGGCCGGCGGAACCGACGCGCTGGTCACGTTCTACAGCGGCATCGTCGACGAGAACGACCGGGTGCGCCCGGGTGGGTACCCGGCGCTGTGGCGCGAACTTCTGGGCATCCGCGTCGAGGAGTTCGCCCCGGTGCTTCCGGGCGAGATCGTGATGCTCGAGTCGGGGACCGTTGCGTCCCTGTGGACCGAACGGCTGGTGGCCGACGACGCCGAGGTGCTCGACAGATTCGTCGGCGGCCCGGCGGGCGGGCTGCCGGCACTGACCCGCCGACGCGGGAGCGGAACGGCCGGAGACGCCTGGTACCTGGCGACGCTGCCCGACCGCTCCGGGCTGGCGCGCATCATCGATCACGCGCTCAGCGGGGCGGGCGCGCAGCGCGCGGCCGGAGCACGCCCTGACGTGGATGTGATCCGCAGGGTCGGACCCGACCGCAGTTACCGCTTCATCATCAACCACGGCACCGAAGACGTGCTGCTCAATGCCCGAGGCGTCGACCTCGTCACGGGCGAAAACGCCTCCGGCAGCATCCGCGTTCCCGCGGGCGCCGTCCGTGTGATCCGAGAGGATGCTGCCTCATGACCGCGCAGACTGTCACCGAGGCGCTGGTGACCCCGAAGTCGGGGCGCCGATCTGCGGGCCGCCGATCTACGGGGCCGAACAAGGCACGTGTTCAGCACAAGCTCGCGATCCTGATCTTCACCGCGCCGTTCGTCATCCTGTTCGTGCTCTTCTACCTCGTGCCCATCGCCTACGCGGTATGGCAGTCGCTCCTGGTGGTGGAACGCGAGGGCACATTCGGCGAGGCCAAGGAGGTCTTCGGCGGCCTTGCGCAATACGCGCTGGTCTTCCAGAACGAGGCGTTCTGGACGTCGGTGGCTCGCGTACTGATCTTCGGCGCCGTGCAGGTGCCGGTCATGCTCGGACTCGCCCTCGTATTCGCGCTGCTGCTGGACTCGCCGCTCCTGAAGGGCAAGAAGTTCTTCCGTCTCGCGTTCTTCGTGCCGTATGCGGTGCCGGGCGTCATCGCGGCCATCATGTGGGGCTTCCTCTATTCCCCCAACCTGTCGCCGTTCACGGCGCTCACCGCCAACATCGACTTCCTCTCGGCCGATCTCGTGCTGTGGGCGATCGCCAACGTCGTCACCTGGGTGTTCGTCGGCTACAACATGCTGATCATCTACTCGGCGCTTCTCGCGATCCCCACCGACATCTACGAAGCAGCGCGCCTCGACGGTGCGGGACAGATGCGCATCGCCTGGTCGGTGAAGATCCCGATGGTCCGCCCGTCCCTCGTGCTGACGGCGATCCTGTCGATCATCGGCACGCTTCAGCTGCTCGCCGAACCGCAGGTGTTCCGGTCGTTCAGCTCCGCGGTCACCAGCACCTACACGCCGAACATGACGATCTACGCGACCTCCGCGGTTCCGAACGTGAGCCTCGCAGCGGCCTTCTCGGTGGTGCTCGCACTCGCGACCTTCATCCTGTCTTTCACGTTCTTGCGCATCACCCGACGGAAGGCCGACGCATGAGCCGCGTGCTGGATGCGGATGCCCGCGCGGTCCGCGACGCGTCCACCGGCATCCGGTCGTCGCGAGTGGGGAGGGGACAGCGCGAGAGCCTGGTTTCGCGCAGTGTCGCGATGCTCATCATGCTCGTGTTCACCCTCTACTTCCTCATCCCGATCTGGTGGCTCCTGGTCGCCTCCACGAAGAGCCGCTCCGATCTGTTCACGACCAACCCGCTCTGGTTCGCAGATCTCAATTTCTGGAACAATCTGGTGGCGCTGCTGAACTACGACGGCGGGATCTACGTCCGCTGGATCGTCAACAGCATCGGCTACGCCGGAGTCGGCGCGCTCGTGGCGACGATCCTCGCCGGAATGTGCGGTTACGCCCTGGCCAAGTACCGCTTCCGCGGCCGCGAACTGCTGTTCAACGTCGTGCTGGGCGGCGTCCTCGTGCCGGCGACAGCTCTGGCCCTGCCGCTGTTCCTGCTGTTCAGTCAGGTGCACCTCACGAACACGTTCTGGGCGGTGTTCCTCCCCAGCATCGTCAGCCCGTTCGGCGTCTACCTCGCACGGGTGTTCGCCGAGGCGAGCGTTCCCGATGAACTGCTCGAGGCCGCCCGACTGGACGGAGCGGGTGAGGTGCGCACGTATTTCACGGTGTCGATCCGGCTCATGCTCCCGGCGCTGATCACGATCTTCCTGTTCCAGTTCGTCGGCATCTGGAACAACTTCTTCCTGCCGCTGATCATGCTGCGCAGCGAGGAGCTGTTCCCGGTGACGTACGGGCTCTACGCGTGGAACTCGACCATCAACCAGTTCCCCGAACTGCGCAGCTTCGTCCTCATCGGCGCGCTGCTGTCGATCATCCCCCTGATCATCACCTTCCTACTTCTTCAGCGCTACTGGCGAGGGGGATTGGGCACCGGCGCGCTGAAGTGACAGACCCGGCCGGATCCGTCCCGGTCGGCCCGAATGAATCAGAACCCGAGCAAGACCCCAACCGAGAAAGAGAGACCATGCGTCACATGAAACGAGCAGCAGCCGTGGCGGTGATCGCGTCCGTCGCACTGACGATGGCCGCGTGCTCCACGAGCGGCGGCACCAGCGGCGGCAGCGACGCCGCTGCGTGCGCGCCGTCCGAGGGCGATGTCACCCTCACGTTCACATCCTGGATCCCGGGCATCGAAGATGCGGTCGCGATCTGGAACAAGGCCAACCCCAGCATCCAGGTCCAGGTGCAGACCGGTCCCTCCGGCAACGCCGGCACCTACCAGAACTTCTTCAACCAACTGCAGGCCGGCAACGCGCCCGACCTCGGCCAGATCGAGTACGACGCGATCCCGAACTTCCGGGTGCAGGACGGGCTCGAGAACCTGGCCGCGTGCGAGGACGTCGTCGCCGCGAAGGACCAGTTCGTGGACTGGACCTGGGGTCAGGTGACCCTCGGGACCGATGACGAGGTTTACGGCGTTCCGCAGGACTCCGGTCCGATGGCACTCTTTTACCGCTCCGACCTGTTCCAGCAGGCCGGCATCGCCGTGCCGACCACGTGGGCCGAGTACCGCGATGCGGCCGTGAAGATCCGCGCTCTCGGCGGCTACATCACGAACTTCTCGCAGACCGATATCAACCAGTTCGCGGGCTTCGTCTGGCAGGGCGGCGGAGAGTGGTTCGGCAACGACGGCGACGCGTGGAAGGTCGACCTGACCGGCGACACCTCGACGCAGGTCGCCGACTACTGGCAGGACCTCATCTCCAACGACCTGGTCTCGACCTACCCGGCATGGACGGATGAGTGGAACAACGCCTACAACTCCGGCAAGGTCTGGTCGTGGAACTCCGCGGTCTGGGGCGCGAACTCCATCTCCAGCGGTGCACCCGACACGTCCGGGAAGTGGTCGGTCGCGCAGAGCCCGCAGTGGAAGGCAGGAGGCGCCGCCGCAGGAAACTGGGGCGGATCGTCGATCGCCGTCTTCAAGGGCACGAAGCACCTTTACGAGGCGGCGAAGTTCGCCCTCTGGCTCAACACCTCGGAGGAATCGCTCACTTCGCTGAACGCCACCGCGGCCATCTACCCCGCAACCAAGGCCGGACTGGAGCTGCCGGTCCTGCAGAAGGGCGTTCCGTTCTACGGCGACCAGAAGATCTACGAGGTCTTCGCGAAGGCGGCCGGTGAGGTCAACCCCAACTTCATCTGGGGCCCGACGATGACCCAGACCTACTCCGACGTGTCGGACGGGTTCAAGGCCGCCGTCGCCGGCAGCGGCACACTCGCCGATGCCCTCGCCGAAGGCCAGGACAAGACGATCGCCGCTCTCGAGGCGCAGTCCATCCCGGTTGCGAAGTAGTCTGCGACGGTGATCCATCACCTCCGTGCCGCGGGTGTCAGCCTTCTGGTCGACGCCCGCGGCACGGGCATGCCCACCGTCCTGCACTGGGGCCGCGACCTCGGTGCGCTGACGGGCGAACAGGCAGAGGCCGTTGCCGCAGCATCCGTCCCCGCCGTCGCCCCGTCGTCGATCGACTCGCCCTTCGGGCTGGGACTGGTGCCCACCTGGGGTGATGGCTGGACGGGTCGCCCCGCTCTGCAGGTCTCAAGGGACCCCGCCGGAGCCGACGGTCCTGTCGCCGCGGCGCGCGCGCGCACACCGCGACTCGCTCTGCACGCTGATGCCGCCTCCATCGCCCCCGGCAGCGAAGGCGGCGGTTCCCTGACGTTCGAGTTGATCGACGAGGATGCGGCGATCGGCGTCCGCGTGCCGCTCGTCCTCTCGCGTGAGGGCGTGCTCACGCTGCGCCTCGAAGTGGTCAACCTCGGGGAGGGCCCGCTCGTCGTCGCGCGGGCAGCGCCCGTGCTCCCCATCCCCGCTCGGGCGAGCGAACTGCTCGATTTCAGCGGCGTCTGGGGACGCGAGCGCCGACCGGTCCGACGACCGCTGGCGCACGGCATCCACGCCCGCGAAGGCCGGCACGGTCGCGGCGGGCACGACAGTGCATTCCTGCTCGCGGCGGGCACCCCCCACTTCGGGTTCCGCACCGGCGAGGTCTGGGCGGTCCACTCGGCGTGGAGCGGCGACACTGAACTGTGGGCCGAATCCTCGCCGCTCAGCACCTCGGTGCTCGGGGCGGGTGAGCTGCCCGCCCCCGGAGAGATCGTGCTGGGGCCGGGAGAGCGGTACACCGGGCCGTGGTCCGTCGCCGTGTACTCCGCCGCGGGACTCGACGGCATCTCCGATCGTGTGCACCCGTGGGTGCGATCCTGGTCGACCATCTCGCGACCGCGCCCTGTGACGCTGAACACCTGGGAAGCGGTGTACTTCGATCAGTCCCTCGAACGGCTCGAGCCGCTCGTGACGGCGGCATCCCGTGTCGGGGTGGAGCGGTTCGTCCTCGACGACGGCTGGTTCACAGGGCGACGAGACGACCGACGAGCGCTCGGTGATTGGTCGGTCGACACCGAGGTGTGGCCGGACGGCCTGCATCCCCTCGTCGAGCGCGTCCGCGCGGGCGGAATGGAGTTCGGCCTGTGGGTCGAGCCGGAGATGATCAGCGCAGATTCGGCACTGGCCCGCGCGCATCCGGAGTGGGTCCTCGGCAGGGCGAATGCCCACGAGTGGCGGTTCCAGCGAGTCCTCGATCTGACCGATCCCGCGGCGGCCGACCACGTGTTCCTCCGGCTCAGCGCCCTGCTCACGGAGTACCCGATCGCCTACCTGAAGTGGGATCACAACCGCGATCTGCTCGAGGGCACTTCGCACCGCCAGACGCACGCGGTCTACGCCATCATCGATCGGCTGCGAGCCGAGCATCCCGATGTCGAGATCGAATCGTGCGCGTCGGGCGGCGCCCGCATAGATCTCGGGATGCTCCGCCGGGTCGATCGCGTCTGGCCGAGCGACACCAACGACCCGCTCGAGCGCCAGTCGATCCTGCTCTACACCTCACTGCTCATTCCACCGGAGTACCTCGGCGCGCACCTCGGAGATGCGCGGGCGCACGTCACCGGACGCTCGGCCGACCTCTCCTTCCGCATGGCGACCGCGTTCTTCGGCAGCGCGGGCATCGAGTCCGATCTGACCGACCTCGACGAGCCCCAGCTGGATGCGATCGCCGAATGGATCGCGCAGTACCGGCGGCTGAGGCCGCTGCTGCACGGCGGGCGAGTCGTGCGCGCAGACGCCGCCGACCCGGCACAGCTGGTGCACGGCGTCGTGGCCCCGGACCGCTCGCATGCTGTCTTCTCTGTGACGATGCTCACCTCTCCCGCATCGGCGACCCCGCCCCCCGCCCGCCTACCGGGGCTGGATCCCGACGGGCTCTACACGGTTACTCCCCTCCTCATGGGTGGAAAGCCCACAACTGTCGAGGACGCCCCCCCGCCGTGGTTCGCCGCTGGTCGTATCGAACTGAGCGGAAGGGTGCTTGCAGAGCTCGGACTGCTTCTGCCACTTCTGGCGCCACAGCAGGCGCTCGTCGTGGAGGTCACCGCGGTGGAGCCTGCGCACGAGTCGCCGCCGCCCCATGCCTCGTCCGCGGCGATTCCCTGACGCGGCGGACTCGCACTCCCACCCCGCTCGCGGACGGACGACGAGCGTGGGCCGCAGGGGCAGCGGCCCATTACTGTGGGTGCCATGAGCGGCATCCCGCGGGAGCGACGGCCCGGCGTGCGCGACGTCGCACAGTTGGCCGGGGTGTCGACTCAGACTGTCTCGCGCGTTCTCAACGACTATCCCGGCATCCGCGACGACACCCGTCGCCGCGTGCTGGAGGCCGTCACGGCTCTGGATTATCGGGTCAACAACACGGCGAGAGCGCTAGGGACACGTTCTACTCGGACCCTCGGTCTCATCGCCTCCAACGCGACGCTGTATGGACCGTCGATCGCGATCGAAGCAGTGGATGCCGCAGCCCGGTCCGCGGGGCGATGGGTGGCCACCGCCTACGCCGACGCCGCCGACCCGGATTCGGTGGATGCCGCTGCCCGGCATCTCTCGGCGCAGGGCGTTGATGGGATCGTCGTGCTCGCCGCTCACGTCCGGACGCTGATCGGCGCGACGTCCGGGGCACCGGGCGTGAGGGTCGGCGTTCTCCACGACGGGGTCGGCGCGCAGCGGCAGGCAGAGGGCGCTGCCCTCGCGGTGGAGCACCTCATCGCTCTCGGCCACCGGCGGATCGCGTATGTCGCGGGCCCCGCGGATTGGCTGGAAGCGGCATCGCGGGAGGCGGGGGTGCGTCGTGCGCTGGCGAACTCGGAGTATCGATGGATGGGGGATTGGAGTGCTGCGTCGGGCGCCATCCTGGCACCACGGATCGCGGCCGCCATCCGCGAACCCGACGGCCCGACGGCGATCGCCGTCGCCAACGACCAGATGGCACTGGGGCTGTCTGCGGCCCTGCGCGAACTCGAGACGATTTCTCCGAGGGACGTGAGCATCACCGGGTTCGACGACAACCCCGACGCCGGGTTCTACAGTCCCGCACTCACGACCGTGCGCCTGGACATCGCGGGTGAGGCGAGGCGGGTGGTGGCGGAGATCCTGGGCCAGGGCGCGGATGCGATGGCGCCCGCGCCCGCGCAACTCATCGTCCGCGCCTCCACCGGTCCGCCGAGATCGCCGGCCTCCGCATAGAGCGGCGTCGTGGTCCTGGACTTCGTCTAGGTGTTACCGGTAACATCTTGATGTTCAGATGAGATCTCGGAGGTTCGGATGGAGGACGTCGACGCGGCGATTCTCGGCGTTCGTGAGGATGTCGCGCGCCTCCACGCTGAACTCGTTCGCTACAACCTGGTCGTGTGGACCGGCGGAAATGTGTCCGGTCGTGTTCCGGGAGCGAATCTGTATGTGATCAAGCCCTCAGGTGTGTCGTACGACGACCTCGCCCCCTCCGACATGATCCTGTGCGACCTCGATGGTCGCGTCGTCGCGGGCTCGGCAGGCAGCGATCGGAGTCCGTCCAGCGACAACGCCGCGCACGCATACGTCTATCGGAATATGCCTGAGGTGGGTGGTATCGTCCACACCCACTCGACCTACGCCGTGGCATGGGCGGCGCGTGGCGAGGAGATCCCCTGCGTCATCACCGCGATGGCGGACGAGTTCGGCGGACCCGTGCCGGTGGGTCCGTTCGCCATCATCGGCGACGACTCGATTGGGCGGGGCATCGTCGAGACCCTGTCGGGTCATCGCTCACGCGCCGTGCTGATGCGCAATCACGGCCCATTCACCGTCGGCGTCACGCCCAGGGATGCCGTCAAGGCTGCCGTCATGGTGGAAGACGTGGCCCGTACGGTTCATCTCGCACGCGAGGGAGGCCCGCTCATCCCCATTCCGCAGCGGGAGATCGACGTCCTGTTCTCCCGCTACCAGAACGTGTACGGGCAGGCGGGGGACGATCGCCGATGAGCACGTCGGGGCCATCACGCGAGCACGAAGCGATTCGCGCGGGGCGCACGGCGCTCGGAATCGAGTTGGGATCTACGCGCGTCAAGGTCTGTCTGATCTCCGACGACGATCAGGCGACCGTCTTGGCGGAGGGCGGCCACGACTGGGAGAACCGGTTCATCGACCGCAGGTGGACCTACTCGTTGGATGATGTGTGGTCGGCGGTGCAGGGCGGCTATGCGGAGATGGTCGCTGACGTGGTCCGGCGCCACGGAGTGGCCCCTGAGACGTTCGGGGCGATCGGGGTCTCGGCCATGATGCATGGCTATCTCGCTCTCGACGAGAATGACGAGCTTCTGGTGCCGTTCCGCACGTGGCGCAACACCACCACGGGCCCAGCGGCAGCCGAATTGTCTGAAGCGTTCGGCGTGAACATCCCTTTGCGCTGGTCGATCGCGCACTTGTACCAGGCCGTGCTCGACGACGAGCCGCACGTGCCGAACGTGCGGCATATGACGACGCTGGCCGGCTACGTCCACTGGCAGCTCACGGGCCGTCGGGTGCTGGGCATCGGCGACGCATCGGGTATGTTCCCGATCGACATCGAGACGAGAGACTACGACGCGACATTGTTGCAGCGGTTCGATCGGCTCGTGGGCGACCGTGCTCCCGGGTTCACGGCGGCGCACCTTCTACCCGAGGTGCTCGTCGCCGGCAGCGCCGCGGGAACTCTGACGGCAAGTGGTGCAGCGCTGCTCGATCGATCGGGGGCGTTGCGTCCCGGCATCCCGATGTGTCCGCCCGAGGGGGATGCCGGAACCGGAATGGTCGCGACGAATTCGGTCGCGCCCCGCACGGGAAATGTCAGTGCCGGCACGAGCATCTTCGCGATGGTGGTGCTCGAGCATCCTCTGTTGCGCACGCATCCCGAACTCGACCTCGTGACGACCCCCGCGGGGCACCTCGTGGCGATGGTGCACTGCAACAACGGCGCGAGCGAATTGGCCGCGTGGGTGAGCCTCTTCACCCGGTTCGCGCGTGCGGCCGGGGCACCGATCGATGACGACGCGGCATTCGACACGCTCTTTCGTGAGGCTCTCGACGGCGAAGCGGACGCGGGAGGGTTGCTGGCGTTCAACTATTTGGCGGGGGAGCCCCTCGTCGGTCTCGACGAGGGTCGGCCGCTTTTCGTGCGCACTCCGGAAAGCAGATTCACGCTGCCCAACTTCATGCGCGCCCAGCTGTACGCCGTGTTCGGCACCCTCGCGCTCGGCATGCGAGTACTCGCCGGTGAAGAGGTGCGCCTCGACCGGATGTTCGCCCACGGAGGGATGTTCCGCACTCGCGGGGTCGCCCAGCGACTGCTCGCCGGAGCGCTCGACGTTCCCGTCGCGGTCGGCAAGGCGGCATCCGAGGGCGGGGCATGGGGAGCGGCGGTGCTCGCTTCGTATCTGTCGGCGACGACCGTGACCGATCTCGACACCTACTTGCGCGAGCGCGTGTTCGCCAGTGCCGACATAGCCGTGGTCGCCCCCGACCCTGAAGACGTCGCCGGCTTCGCCGCCTACCTGGATACCTACCGCGCCGGGCTGGCAGTCGAGGCCGCCGCGGTGACCGCGATCTGACACCACCGAACGAGGACGACATGAGACGCACTCCCCTGAGCACGACCCTCGAAGACTACGAGGTGTGGTTCGTCACGGGCAGTCAGGATCTGTACGGCGACGAGACGCTTCGCCAAGTCGCCGAACAATCTCAGCGAGTGGTCGAGGGGCTCGCAGGGCTCCCGGTCCGCGTGGTCTGGAAGCCTGTGCTGAAAGACCCGGCCAGCATCCGTCGCCTGGCTCTCGAGGCGAACGGCCACGACCACGTCATCGGGCTGATCGCGTGGATGCACACCTTCAGCCCCGCGAAAATGTGGATCGCGGGCCTGGATGCTCTGCAGAAACCGCTGCTGCACCTGCATACCCAGGCGAACCTGGAACTGCCGTGGGCGGAGATCGACTTCGACTTCATGAACCTCAATCAGGCCGCGCACGGAGATCGGGAGTTCGGTTACATCCAGACGCGTCTGGGGGTCGCGCGCAAGACCGTCGTCGGCCACGTGTCCAACCCCGCCGTGCTGCAGCAGGTCGAGAACTGGCAGCGCGCGGCGGCTGGCTGGGCGGCTTCCCGGTCTCTGAAGCTCGCGCGGTTCGGTGACAACATGCGCTACGTCGCGGTCACCGAGGGTGATAAGACCGAGGCAGAGCTGCGCTTCGGAGTTCAGGTCAACACGTGGGGCGTCAATGACCTCGCCGATGCGGTGTCAGCGGCAGCCACATCGGACGTCGACCAGCTGATCACCGAATACGTGGAGCTCTACGACGTGGCCGCCGAACTGCTGCCCGGCGGCGATCGACACCGGTCGCTGCGGGATGCGGCCGGGATCGAAGTCGGGCTTCGGTCATTTCTGGAAGACGGTGGTTTCGGCGCATTCACCACGTCCTTCGAAGACCTCGGCGCCCTCACCCAGCTGCCCGGTCTCGCCGTGCAGCGCCTCATGGCCGAGGGCTACGGCTTCGGCGCCGAAGGGGATTGGAAGACCGCCCTGCTCGTGCGCATCGCGAGCGCCATGGGGTCGGGGCTGCCCGGCGGAGCAAGCCTCATGGAGGACTACACGTACGACCTCGTGCCGGGCGACGAGCGCATCCTCGGTGCGCACATGCTCGAGGTGTCACCGTCGCTGACGACCGCGAAGCCGCGCCTCGAGGTTCACCCGCTCGGCATCGGCGGCAAAGACGATCCGGCTCGGCTCGTCTTCACCGCCGACCCCGGCCCCGCTCTCGTGGTGGCGATGACCGACATGCGCGATCGTTTCCGACTCGTCGCCAACGTCGTGGAAAACGTCGAAGCCCCCGACCTTCCCAAACTTCCGGTCGGTCGCGCCATCTGGAAGCCGCAGCCCGACTTCGCCACCAGCGCCGCGTGCTGGCTCACGGCGGGTGCCGCCCACCACACGGTGATGACCACCGCCGTCGGCCTCGACGTCTTCCGGGACTTCGCCGAGATCGCGCAGACCGAACTGGTCACCATCGACGCCGCGACCACCCTGAGGCAGTTCCGGCAGGAACTGCGCTGGAACCAGGCCTACTACCGACTCGCGCAGGGCCTCTGACCGCGCGGGCAGGTCAGGGCAGCAGCGGAGTGCTCCCGCGCAGCAGCACGCTCAGTGCAAGGGGGCTCGCTGCGGCATCCCACTCCTCGTCCACGGCAGCGCGAAGGGCGCTGTACCCGACCTGATCGAGAGGGACGCTGACGGTTGTCAGCGCGGGGGTCACATCGCGTCCCGCGGGGATGTCGTCGAAACCGCAGACCGCGATGTCGCTGCCCACGTCCCGCCCTGCGTCTCGCACCGCCGACATCGCTCCGATCGCGACGAGGTCGCTGATCGCGAAGACCAGCGTGCCCGGCTGGATGCCGTCGGTGAGCGCTTGCGTCATCAGCGAGGCTCCGGACTCGCGCGTGAATCCGCCGCGATAGACCTTGAGCACCACGCCGCCGGCGTCGGCGAAGCCTTCGGCGAACCCGGCGGAGCGATCGTCCGAGGTCAGTATTCCCTCGCCGGCGGCAAGCACGATCGCCCGCCGGTACCCGTAGGTTCCGAGTGCGCGACCCAGGTCGCGTGCGCCTCGGGCGTTGTCGATCAGCACCGAGCGCAGGCGATCGGCCCCGCGGCCGAGGGCTACGGTTCGAGCTCCCGCGGCTGCCAATGCGTCGACATCTGTCCGGATCGAGGGATGCATCGACTCGGAGGTCCGAGACGCGGCGAGAATGAGCCCTCGTGGCTGCTGGCCGCGCAAGGCGCGGACGAGCCGCGCTTCCCGCTCCGGATCGCGTTCGGTGACCGCGATCGTCATCACCAGCCCAGCCTCGTCGGCACCGCGAGCCACGCCTGCGGCGATCTGCGCGAAGTACGGGTCGGCGATGTCGGCGACCAAGAGCGCGATGATCTCCGACGTGCCGCGTGCGGTTGCTTGGGCAGAGAGATTGGCGGTGTACCCGAGTTCGGCGGCGGCCGCTTCGACTCGCTCACGGTAGGACTCTGCAACGTTGCGTGTCGACCCGTTCAGCACGCGGGATGCCGTCGCGAGTGAGACCCCCGCGGCGCGAGCGACATCGTGAAGGGTCGGCGCTGAGGTCCGTGCCCTGCCGCTCGCGATGCCGCTCACGGGGTGGAACCCGGTTTCGCGGGGAGGTGCGGAGAGATCGTCGATCCGAATGTCTCCGCAGTGCGCCGCACGACGTTCGCGGGCGCGTCTGCCCAGATCCGCTCGTTGAAGATCTCGACCTCGATGTCGCCCCGGTAACCGGCGTCCGACACTGCGCGGGTGAGCGAGGCGAAGTCGATGACGCCGTCGCCAGGATAGTGACGGGCCAGCAGCACGTCCGCAGGCAGCGGGGTGCGCCAATCGCAGACCTGATAGGTGGCGATCCGGCCGTCGCGTCCGGCACGGGCGATCTGATTCAGCACATCAGGGTCCCACCAGATGTGGAACGTGTCGACGGCGACACCAACGGCGGCCGGATCGAAATCCGCCGCGATATCGAGCGCTTGACCGAGCGTGGAGACGACAGCGCGGTCCGACGCGTACATCGGATGCAGCGGCTCGATCGCAAGCGTGACACCTGCCGCGGCGGCATCCGGGACCAGTTCGCCGATCGCATCCCGCACGCGCTCGCGCGCCCCGATCAGGTCGCGTGATCCGTCTGGAAGGCCCCCGGCGACCAGCACGAGGACGGCGGTCGACCCCTCGGCTGCCGCGGCGGCGAGAGTCGCAGCCTCTTCGATCGCGAGACGGTTGTCGTCGATCGCGGCCCGTCGGGCAAGCCCCTCCGGCAGGGTGAAGAAACCCCCGCGGCAGTGGGTCGTGAAGCGCAAGCCCGAGTCGGCGAGCAACGTGGCGGCCGTCGCGAGGCCGACCTCTTGCACCGGCTCCCGCCAGAGGCCGATCGCCTCGACACCGGCCTCGACCGTCACTCGAAGGGCCGCCGCGAGGTCGGCGTGCTTGATCGTCGCCTGGTTGATCGACAGGCGAGAGTCGGGGGCGGTCATGCGTCGACTCCGTTCAGGCGCAGCATCCCATGCCATCGGTGCGCGGCGAGCTCGGGCTGCTCGAGCGCGTTCGCGGCGTTGGCAAGCTCGACGATCCGCGACAGGTGCGGGAGGCTGCGTGCCGAGTGCAGGCCACCGACCATCTGGAACGCCGTTTGATGCCCGTTGAGCCAGGACAGGAACGCAACGCCCGTCTTGTAGTAGAACGTCGGCGCAGCGAACACATGGCGGCTCAGCACCTCGGTCGGGCCGAGCAGTGCGACATAGCGCTCGGGGTCGCCCGCGTCGAGGGCCTGGATCGCCGCGGAGGCGACCGGGGTGATCGCGGCGAACGCACCCAGCAGCGCATCCGAGTGGCCGTCGCCGTCTCCGATGGAGTCACCGCCGATCAGACTCACGTAGTTGAAGTCGTCGCCGGTGTACATGCGAACGCCGGCGGGAAGACGCTCACGCACGGACACCTCGGCGGCAGCATCCAGCAAGCTCATCTTGACGCCGGCGATCTTGTCGGCATGCTCGCCGATGATCTCGAGAAGCACGCCGGATGCTGCTTCCCAATCGGTGGAGCCGAAATAGCCGGCCAGCGACGGATCGAATGCCGTGCCGAGCCAGTGCAGCACGACCGGTGTCGTCGCCGTCGCCAGCACCTCGCGATAAACGCGGCGGTAGTCCTCGGCGGATTCTGCGGCGCGAGCGAGGTGGCGCGATGCCATGAGCACAGGCCCGGCACCCTGGTCCTCGGTGAAGTGCAGCTGCTCCTTATAGGCATCGACGATCGAGTCCAGGCCGATGTGATCCTGATCGATGTGGTCGGTGTTGACACCGACCACCACCGACCCGCCCTCTTCGCGCGCGACCTCGGCACTGCGGGCGATGAGCTCGCGCGTGGCGGCGGCATCCAGCCCCATGTTGCGCTGGGCGGTGTCCATCGCGTCAGCGACCCCGAGCCCCCACGAGTAGACCGAGCGGCGGAACGCGAGCGTCGCATCCCAATCGATCTCGGCGGGTTGTCCGGGAGTGTTGTCCGCCCAGACCCTCGGAACGACGTGCGCTGCCGCATACGCCTGCCGGCTGCGCAACGGAGCGCTCGGCTTGGTGAGCGATGGCGCGTCGGCCAGCTCGGATGTCGATGTGGCGCCGTCAGCGGTCACCAGGGTCAGCGCGGTCACGGTGTCACTCCAACGTCAGGGTGCGGATCTCGACCTTGCGCCCGCTACGGCTGGACTCGAGTCCGGCTTCGGCCAACAGCACACCGCGGGCGCCGGAGAGCAGGTCGAACTCGTACGGGGTGCCCTCGACGTAGGAGATCAGGAATTCCTCCCACTGCTGCTTGAATCCGTTCTGGAAGACGTCGTTCACGGGCAGCTCAGCCCAGTCGGCGTCGTAGTCGTGGTCGTCCGCGAGATCGGGGTTCCACACCGGCTTGGGAGTTGCATTGCGGTGCTGGATCTTCGCGCCGAACAGCCCCACCACGGCCGAGCCGTGGGTTCCGTCGACATGGAATTCGACGAGTTCGTCGCGGTTGACCCGGACGGTCCAGCTCGAATTTATCTGCGCGACGATGTCGCCCTCGAGCTCGAAGATTCCGTAGGCCGCGTCTTCGGCGGTGGCCGCGTACGGTTCGCCAGTCTCGTCCCAGCGGGTGGGGATGTGCGTAGAGGCCTGCGCGTAGACGGTCCTCACCTTGCCGAACAGGTTCTCGAGCACGTAGTTCCAATGCGGGAACATGTCGACGATGATCCCGCCACCGTCCTCGGTCCGGTAGTTCCAACTCGGCCGCTGGGCCGGCTGCCAATCGCCCTCGAAGACCCAATAGCCGAACTCGCCCCGCACCGAGAGGATGCGGCCGAAGAAGCCGGAGTCGATGAGGCGCTTGAGCTTCTGCAGTCCCGGGAGGTAGAGCTTGTCGTGAACCACACCCGTTTTGACCCCCGCCTCTGCGGCGAGCTCAGCCAGCTCCAAAGCCTCGGCCGCCGTCTCTGCGGTGGGCTTCTCGGTATAGATCGTCTTGCCGGCCGCGATGGCCCTGCGGAGCGCGGATGCCCTGGCCTTCGTCACCAGGAAGTCGGCGTAGATCTCCCACCGCGGGTCGGCCAGAGCAGCATCCAGATCACTCGTGTATTCCTCGATGCCGTGCAGGGCTGCGAGCTCGGCGAGCTTGGCCTCGTTGCGGCCTACCAGGATCGGCTTGACCGTGACGCGCGAACCGTCTGGCAGCACGACGCCGCCCTGCGCACGTATCGCGAGGATCGAGCGGACCAGATGCTGGCGGTACCCCATCCGCCCCGATACGCCATTCATGATGATGCCGATCTCCCGTGTCACCGGGGTGCTCGGCTCAGGAACGAGCCTGGTTGCTGCGGGACCGTCGACGTGCGTCATGAACTGTATCCTTTGACTTGGTAAACGCTTTCCGACCACTCTTGCACGACTCGGGTGCGTCCGCCAAATTTGATTCGTGGCGAACGTCTCGCGGCGGCGGTGAGATGCGGGTGGCTGCCGAGAACGTCGAATCATCCGCTCAATCAGCGTCTAGATCACAATTCGAGGTCTTCGTGTCCCGCTTGACAGTGAAACATCCGATGTATCGGATCGTGCTCGATCACCGGGTCAAGCCGCCAGCAGGCGGTTACTCGGATCGGTGATGGCCCCGGCCGCTCCACCTGGTCAGACGCTTCAGCAGTTCGCGATGGCCCGCCGATTCATACGAGCGCTCGTCATGGCCGAGCAGACTGCAGGAGACCCGAGACCTACCATGGCGCCGAGTCCACGCCGTCGGGAAGGCCCTGTCATCGTGGCGGTGCTCGGCGACGACCTGGCTTTCTCCCAGCGACTGCAAGAAGCAGTACCGCTCGTCGCTCACTTCGAAGTCGGCCATCCCCTCGGTCGCTTCGTGCTCGAGCACGCGAATGCGGGTTTCACCGAAGGGCGGGTGCATCGATACCGTAGGTACCCACACCGCCCCGATGGCGGGCGCCCACGCCGCATAATCGCGCAGAGAAGACACCGCGCTGTGCAGTGAGACGATACCGATCCCGCGCGCAAGAGCGGCGTCCAGACCGGCGACCGACTCCGGCGGCACGGGCGCGGGATGTGAGTCGTGTCGCCACGGGTCTCCCGCGTTCACGACGAGCACATCGATGCCCTCCAGCCTCTGCAGAGCGTCGTCGACGTCCGTGTTCACGGACACCTCCGCGCCATCATCGGAGAGGATCGAGGCGACGAGCTCAGAAGTCGCTTCGAACGGGTGCCAGGGATCGGCATAGCGGCCCGATCCTGTCGCGACGACGATTCGCAAATCAGCCCTCTCCCCATCCGGCACGCGGCGCCGCTGTGCCGGCGCGTGGCGCACCGTAGTGAGCTCGGGCACCATGCGCTCCATGTTAGCCAGATCGTTCCAGCAAGACGCGCCTTCTTCCGCCGTGGCGACTGTCCTTCCTTCTCTTCGTGGTTTGGACGAACACCGCGGCGGGTCTCGAGCTCAGGAAAGCTGCCGAGTGAGCGAGCGGGCGATGGCCGCACCGGCCTCGCGCAGCCAGCGCGAAGGCTCGGCCATGGCGGCGTGTGTGCTCCCGGCGAGCTCGGTGAGCGAGATGGATGCGGCGAATGCCGCGGTGTCGGAATCCGGCGCGATGCGTCCTGCGATGAGAGCGACCGGCACGCCCTCCTCAGCGGCCACCCTGGCGACATGGGTGGGAGCCTTGCCCGCGGCGGATTGCCCGTCGAACGAGCCTTCACCGGTCACGACGACGGATGCTGCGACGAGCGCCTCGCGCAGATCGACGAGCTCTGCGACCGCGGCGGCGCCGGGAACGAGCTGTGCACCCCACGCGAGCAGACCGAAGCCCACACCGCCGGCCGCGCCGGCACCGGGCGTCTCGGGGTCGGCCGGAAGCAATGACGCAACCCGGGCCAGTCCCGCGTCGGCCGCGATGACCGCCTCCCTGTCCAGGCCCTTCTGCGGCCCGAAGACCGCCGCGGATCCGGATGCGCCGAGCATCGGGTTGGTGACGTCGGTCAGCACGATCACTCCGCCCTCCGGAATCGCCCGCAGGCCCGAGAGGTCGGCGGTCTCGATCGCATCGAGACCGCGCGCTCCGAGAGGAATGGTCGCGCCCACAGCATCCCTGAATCTGGCGCCGAGTGCGGTCAGCATTCCGGTGCCCGCATCCGTCGACGAGCTGCTGCCGATGCCCAGCACCAGGCGGGAGACCCCGTGGTCGAGCGCTGCGACGATCGCCTCGCCGAAACCGCCCGAATGCGCGTCGAGCGGAAGGAGGCTGCCGCTCAGCAGCTCGATGCCGGAGGTGGAGGCGAGCTCGACGATGGCGGTGCCGGCCGGAGCGTCGTCGCTCGGTGCGAGGAGAAGCCAGGATGCCGCCACGGGACGGCCGTGCGGGCCTGTGACGGAGATCGGCATTCGGATGCTGCCGGGAATCGCGGCGGCGAACGCGTCGAGGGTTCCTTCGCCGCCGTCGGCCATCGGTCGCGTCACGATCTGGGCCGTGCTGTCGACCGTGCGCCAGCCATCGGCGAGCGCGGCGGCAACGTCGGCAGCACCCAGCGACCCCTTGAAGCTATCGGGAGCGAGAACGATCTTCATGGATGGCTGCCGACCGACGCGGCGGAGGAATGACGTGGCCGTCGATCATGAAGTGCGGCATGCATGAGGCTGTCCGTTCCACGATCATGACGATGGGCAAGCGCTTTCCGCCCGCGTCTTCCTTAGTGTTTCATGCGCGACGGCCGTCCGCAAACGCCGTTCGAACCGAGTCTCCGGGTCAGGAGCGGGGGAGTTCCAGCACTGTGCTGCGAACATGATCCAGCGAGCGGGCGAGCGCGCCCAGCGCGACGGCCCGTGGCCCCAGGGACGACACCTCCAGGCGCGGCGTCGACAGGCAGAGAGTGGACAGCGCGCGCCGGAGCGGATCGATGAAAGCGCTGCCGGCGAGCGCGGCTTCGCCGGCGATCACGATCACCTCGGGATCGATCGTGAGCGCCGCCGCCGCCACGCCTTCCGCGATGTCGTGGGCGAACACCGCGACGGCGCCGGCCGCGACCGGATCGCCCTGTGCCGCCCGCAGGAAGATCTCCTCGATGGGTGGGGCCGGATCGAAGGCATCCCGCAGGTGCCTGGGTGCGAGTGCCCAGTCCACGTGCTCGAGGCCGCCGATCTCTCCGGCCGCTCCGTGGGCCCCGCGAGCGAGGTGGCGGTTCACGACGATGCCGGTGCCGATCTGGCGCCCGGCCAGCAGGAAGATGGCGTGCTCGATGCCTGCGAGGGCACCCCACTCGGCCTCCGCGAGCGTGGCGAGCTTCACATCGTTGTCGAAGAACGTGGTCTCGGAGGGGAATTCCGTCGCGATCAGTGCGGGGATGCCGGCGCGCAGCCATCCCGGCACCACGACCGAGTAGCCGATGGCTCCGCCAGGACCGACGATCGCCGGCAACCCGACGGTCGTGGCGAGCAGCCGGTCGGCGTTCGTCGCACCCAAAGCCCGGTCGACGACCGCGCGGATGGTCTGCCAGGCGGTCTCAGCATCCCCGTGGTCCTCGTACGAAACCTCCTCGGAGTGCACGATCGCACCCACGAGATCAGAGATCAGGCACGTGATCGCGTGGGGACCGATATCGATGCCCATCAGCTGACCGGCACCGGAGTTGAAACGAAATCGGCGCGCGCGCCTGCCCGCACGGCCAGGCGTCCGTTCGGCCGCCCCCTCCACGACCCATCCTGCGGCGATCAGCTCGCCGAGTACGGTTTCGACGGTGGGCCGCGTGAGCCCCACTGCGCCGCTCAGGTCGGAGACGGTCAGCGTCTCGCTCTGCCCGTGCAGCGCCGTGAGCACTTGTCGGGAGTTCAAGTCGCGCAGCCCGGCGCCGCCGCTGCCGACGAAGCGGCTCATCCGATCTCCTGTCCGCGCCTGACGGTGATCAGGGGCATGTTCCCATCCTTGCGTGCGCGGGCTCACCCATCGCTCAGTGCGGCGACGAGTTCGGAGATGTGCTCTGCCCGCTCCTGGCGAGTCTGCGGCCGGCCGGGTATCCCGGGCCGCCGTTGCCACGGCCGAGGACCCGCGGCGTCACGATACTCGACACCGAAAGCGCGCAGGCGGGGCAGGTGCTCGACCTCGAGGCGGGCAAGGAACTCTTCGACGTCGCCCTCCGCACCTGACCACAGCACTTCGGCGATCGCGCACAGACGGGGGAAGGAGAAGTAGTCGAGCGTGCGAGGCGAGTCGATGTACTCGGTCCAGATGTTCGCCTGACCGCCCAGGATGTGCGTGGCTTGCTCGGCATCGAGGCCGGCCGGCATCGGGTCGAAGCTGTAGGCGTCGCGCACCGTCAGCGGGATCGATACGGGGATCGGCTCATCGGGGTCTTCGGACTGCCGATAGTCGAGATAGGTCACGTCATCCGGGCAGGAGACGACATCCACTCCGCGGCGAGCCGCGACGGAGGCTCCCGTCATCCCGCGCCACGACGCCACGACGGCTCCCTCCGCGAGGTCTCCCTCCAGCAGCTCGTCCCATCCGAAGATCCGTCGCCCCCGCGCGCCGATGTGCGCGGCGAGGCGCGCGACGAACCACGACTGCACGTCGCCCGGATCCACCAGGCCGAGATCACGCATCCGCTCCTGCACTCGAGCGTTCGCGGCCCATTGATCGCGGGGGCACTCGTCGCCGCCGACGCCGACCCACGGCCCCGGGAAGAGGTCCATCACTTCGTCGAACACGCCCAGGAAGAAGTCGACCGTCGACTCCTCCGCGTTGAGCACGTTGCCGTTGATGCCCCACTCCGTCCACACCGGCAGCGGTTCATCGCTCATCCCGAGCTCGGGGTAGGCCGCGATCGCAGCCTGCACGTGCCCGGGCGACTCGATCTCGGGGATGACGGTGATGAAGCGTGCTGCGGCGTAGTCGACGATCTCACGGATGTCGTCCTGCGTGTAGTAGCCGCCGTGCGGTCGCCCGTCGTGCGGCCCTGAGCGGTCGGCGCCGATGGGACTCTCGTGGCGCCACGCGCCGATCTCGGTGAGCCGGGGATAGCGGAGGATCTGGATGCGCCACCCCTGGTCGTCGGTGAGGTGGAGGTGCAGGCGATTCAGCTTGTGCATCGCCATGAGGTCGAGGAAGCGCAGGACGTCGTGCTTCGGGAGGAAGTGGCGTGCAACGTCGAGCATCGTTCCGCGCCACGCGTAGCGGGGCTCGTCCGCGACCTCGACGGCGGGGATGATCCAGGGCGCCGCGCGCACACGCCCCCGGCGATGCACGTCGGCGGGAAGCAGCTGCAGCAGACTCTGGCATCCGTAGAAGACTCCCGCGGGGCTCCCTCCGGCTATCGTCACTCCGCTTTCGTCGACGCTCAGCCGGTAGGCCTCCACACCCAGATCGGGAGCGATCTCGAGCCGCACGGCACCCGCCTCGTCGATCGGCAGCGAGAAGCCGGTCGAAGGGCGCAATCGGTCCTGAAGCCACCCCGCGACCGGCACGAGCGCGCCCGCGGCGCGGATCGATGCGCCGGGCTCGAGGCGGAATCCGGGCGTGGCGGCGTCAAGAGCGGTGTCGCGAGCGGCACCAATGGCAGCAGTGCGCGCACGGGGGAGGAGCATTCGTTCAGCCCTTCACGGCGCCGGCCGACATGCCGGCGACCAGGTTGCGTTGGATGATCAGGAAGAAGATGATCACGGGCAGTGAGAACAGCACCGAACCGGCCATCTGACCGCCCACGTCCGTGCCGGTCGTCGGCGTCGTGAACGACGCCAGCCAGACCGGCAGCGTGTACATCGCCTGGTCTTTCATGAACGTGTAGGCGACGAGGTAGTCGTTCCATGCGGCGATGAAGGCGAAGATGCTGGTCGCGATCACACCGGGCGCGACCAGCGGGAAGAGGACCCGAGTCAGGATGACCCAGGTGTTCGCACCGTCCACCATGGCGGCCTCTTCGATCTCCTTCGGGACGGCGAGGAAGAACCCGCGCATCACCCAGATCGAGAAGGGCAGGACGGCGGCGACGTAGGCGAGCATCAGCCCGAAGAAGTTGCCCAGGAGCCCCGCGGCGTTGAACAGGAGAAATGTCGGGATGAGCAGCGCCGTGCCGGGCAGCATCTGCACCGCCAGGATGACGACCATGATCGTGCGGCGACCGCGGAAACGGAATCGGCTGACCGCCGCCGCAGCGAAGAACCCGAGGGCGATCGAGAGGATCACCGTGCCGCCCGCCACGACGATGCTGTTGCGGAGGTCGGTGACGAAGCCGGTCTGAGTGACGGCGACGATGAAGTTCTCGATCGAAGGATGCGTCGGCACGAACAGCGGCGTCGGGGTGAGGATCTCGCTCCGCGGCTTGAACGCGGTGTTGATCATCCAATAGACGGGGAAGATCCACACGATGCAGAACGCGATCGCGATCGAGTTCGATGCCCACCGCGGCGCGCGCCGGCGTCGAGGGGTGACGGCACGCGAGAGATTCGCGCTCACAGGTCTTCCCCCGATCGCAGCAGGTTGCGGATGTAGAACGCCGTCAGCACGAGCAGGATCAGCGTCGTGACGACCGAGACCGCAGCGCCGTTGCCGAGCTCGAAGCCGACGAAAGCGGTCTTGTACGTGTAGATGCCGAGCGTCGTGGTCGCGCTGTCGGGACCGCCCTCGGAGATGAGCCAGATCTGATTGAACACGTTGTAGTCCCAGATGATCGACAGGATGGTGATCAGCAGCAGCGTCGGGCGCAAGAAGACCAGGGTGATCTGGCGATAGATCGCCCAATCGCCCGCGCCGTCGAGACGGGCGGCCTCGTGGTACTCGGCCGGCACCTGAATCTCGGCGGCGTACAGGGTGAGGGCGATGAACGGCACTGCTTGCCACACGATCAACGCCCAGATGCTCAGGAACGCGAGGAACGGGCTCTCCGACCACGCCACGTCGGTGAAGTCACCGAAGACGCGCAGCTGGGTGATGAGCCAGTTCATGACGCCATAGCCCGGCTGAAAGAGCCAGTTCCACACCAAGGAGGACGCGACGTTCGGCATCGCCCACGCGCAGATGAGCACAATCGTCATGACGTAGCGCATGACATTGCCCAGTCGGGTCATGAGATGCGCGGCGCCCATCCCGATGACCACGCTCCCTACGACCATCGCCACCGTGAAGGCGACGGTCCTGCCCAGCGACCACCAGAACTCCGGCTCGGTGAAGATATCCGCGTAGTTCTCGAGTCCCACGACCGAGAACGCGCCGATGAAGAGTGAACGCTGGTCATAGTCGGTGAGCGAGAGGAGTACGAGCAGCACGATGGGGAGGATCGTCACCAAGCCCATGACCACGCCGGCCGGAGAGAGCAGCCACAGCGGCGCCCGCGCACCCTGCCCGCTCCGCACCGGTCGGCGGCCGGTACGGCGGGGTCGCGTGAGAATCTCGCGCTGCACCGCCGTACCTGCTGCTTCAGGCAGCGTGGTCGTCATCGCCTCGGCCCGTCGTGCTGCGGGTACGTCTCATTCAATTGTTGAGAACATCGGCGAGGTGCGCATCGAACGCCTTCGCGGCATCTTCGACGCTCTTTGACCCCGAAGCCACGGCGCCGAACAGATCGGCGATGCTCTTGTCGCCCTCGATGGTCGGCCAGTTGGCCGCCGCGGGGGTGGCCTTGGAATTGAGCGCCGCAGCGAAGAAGCCCTCCTGCAACTCGGTCAGCCCTGAGGCTTGCGCCGCTTCCACGGCCTCGGTGCTGTTCGGGATCCAGCCGTCCACGCCGAACACGTATTTGTTCTGGATGTCGGGACTGCCGGCGATCTTCGCCCACTGCAGAGCCAGGTTGGCATTCTGCGACTTCGCGGCGATCCCCCACACTGAACCGCCGAGCATGGCGGGCTGCGCTTTCCCGGAGAGTCCGGGGAAAGGGAACGTCCCGAGTTGGTCAGGCGTGATCGCAGGATTGATCTTCTGGATCCCGCCGATGCTCCCGCCGGAACTCAGGATCGCCGCGGTCTTGCCGTCGGCGAAGATCTGGTTCTGATCGGGCGTGATGTTATCGAGCGTGGCGGAGGCGCCGGAAGAGTAGGTGTTCTGGAATTCTTTGAACCGTTCCAGGCCTTTGATGCCTTCCGCGGTGGAGAAACCACCCGTCCACGTGCCATCCGACGAAGTCGCAATCTCTGCGCCGGCATCCCACACGAATTGGATGGTCGACTGCCAGTACTGACCCGGGTAGTAGAACGGAGAGAAGTCGGCCGCAGAGCTTTTCGCCGCGATGGCGTCGAGGTCTGCGGTCAGCTCTTCGTAGGTGGTGGGTACCTCGGTGATGCCGGCGTCGGCCCAGAGCGTCTTGTTGTAGATCACGGCGCGAGTTCCGGCGAAGCCGGCAACGGCGTAGAGCTTGCCGTCGATCGTCGCGGGCTCCTCCAGCCCCGCGAGCCACGTCGCGCCCTGCTTGATGTCGTCTGCGTACGGAGACAGATCGAGCAGACCCCCTTTGGCGGCATAGCCCGGCACCTGCGTGTTGCCGATGTCGATCACGTCGGGTGGCGTCGAGGTGGCCAATGCGGTGCTGATCTTCGTCGTGATGCCATCCCACTGCTGGATCTGGAGGTCGACCTTCGCTCCGGTCTGCTCGGTGAACGCGTCATTGATCGCCTGCAGGGTCTCGTCCTGGTAGTCGCCCTCCATCGCCCAGACGGTGAGGGTCTTGCCCGCACCATCGGCGGTGGGGACAGGGCGCGGGCCGTCGCCCTGTGGTGCTGAGCCGCCGCCGGAGCAGCCGCTGAGAGCCAGGACGGCGGTGAGTGCGAGCGCGGTGACCGCGATGTGGGTCCTTGCCATGGGTTAACTCCTCGTGTGATTCTGCGGTGAAGTGCATGAGAGGGCTGGTAATGCGAAAAGTAAACCCTTTTCATAATGTGTCTGTCAAGATCCATTCGCGACGCGCGCACAGGCGTCTCCACTCGTCATTTCGAAAAATGGGAGCCGCAATTGGCAAAGACCTTGCTTTACTCCGCGTCGCTCGCACGCTGGCTGGGTCTGCGATATCGCCATTGGGCCCTGGGCCGACGACCGCGAACCATTGCCGAGGTGCATTCGTGGGCGATGGCGAACATGCGCCGACGACGCTATTGCGTCGTCGTAACGGTCTCGGACGGAGTCGCATCAGCACGAGTCGTCGAGCCGTTCCACCCCGATCGAGACGGTGTGATCCGTTTCGGAACCGACCCGAGAAGCCGAAAGGTTCGCGACATGGTCGAAAGCGGAACATGCTTGCTCGTCTACGAGGACGACCGGCGCCGCTCGTGCGTCAGCGTCGAGTGTTCGGCGAGCATCGAGCCGCAGATGTCGCGACCGTGGTTCAAGGCGGCGTGGTCGGCGTTCTGGCCCGAGGGCCCTGGAGAGGACTATGCGGTGATCCGCTGCGTTCCCCGGGCGATGGAGGTCTGGGCCGGCCTCGCGGTCATTGCGCCCGCTCCCTTCGGCCGTCGCTCAGTGCGGCTGGAGCGCCGCGACGGAGAGTGGGTGGCGCCGGAGTTCCCCACGGCCGGGTGACGGCCGAACTTACAGAACTGGATCTGGTATTTCAGACCCCCGGAGAACCAGAGTGGTCGGTAGAACGTAGGTGCGGCGTGGCGTCTCGGCGTGGGCGATGCGTTCGAAAATGATCTCAGCGGCTTTACGGCCCATCTCGGAGATGTCCTGACTCACCACTGAGACAGCGGGTTCGCCCAGCTTTGCGGCCTCGAAATCGTCGAACCCGATCATCGGCAGGCGTCGTCCGGTCTCGCGAAAGGCGAGGAGCGCGCCGACCGACGCACGGTTGTTCGCGGCGAAGATCGCATCGACATCGGCGTCGAGCAATTGCGACACGGCGGCCGCAGCATCCTCACTGCTGTGGGCGGCAGACACCACGATGCCGTCGTCCACGGGGATGCCGCGGGCAGCGAGCGCCTCGCAATAGCCGCGGTACCGCTCCCGCATCGTGTAGATGCTGAGGGCGTCTCCCACGAATGCCACCTTCTTGGCGCCGTTCGAGATCAGCTCCTCGGTCGCGCTCCTCGCGCCACCGACGTTGTCAGCGAGGATGATGTCGGCCTGGGGGAAATCGACGGGACGGTCGATGAAGACGACCGGGGGGATCGGACCCGGCAGGGTATTCCAGTCTCGACCGGGTTCACGGGGCGGAACCACGATGATGCCATCCACGCGTTGCTCCATCAGCCGCTCGACGAAGCGGTCGTGCTTCTCGCCGATCTCGTCGGAACTCGCGCTGATGACGAAGAAGCCTTGATCGGCGGCGTAGGTTTCGATCGCCTTCGACAGGGTCGAGTAGTACGGGTTCGAGATATCGCTGATGATGAGCCCCAGGGTTTTGCTCGTCCATCCGGGGCGGATGCTCGCCGCCGCGAGATTACGGCGATACCCCAACGACGCGATCGCATCGGCGATGCGCTGGGCGAGCACCGGGTTGATGTTCGTCTGCCCATTCACGTAGCGCGAAACAGTCTTCAGAGCGACGTTGGCCTCGCGGGCAACATCGTTCATGGTGGGCGAATCGCTCATGGGCCTCCGCAACGAATGAGTGGCTATTTCCTATGAGCATAGCCAGGACGGAAGTTTTGATATAGACAACGTTGTCTGGCCGTGTGTAGGGTGATCGACACCCGGTGGGCCTGATCCCCGGCCGCCCCATCTCGTGCCACGGCACCCGCCCAGGAGTACTGCTCAATGCATCGACGCGACAGCGCACACGACTACATCTGGGAGATCGGAAGCGGTGGCGGACAGCATCCCGCGCTCGTTGATGGCATCTTCGTCGACGGGGCGAGCGTCGCTGCCCCTATCCGCCTCGGCGACCCATCTGGCCAGAATGGCTGGCCCCGGGTGCACCCGGGACCGCTCAACGAGAGCACCGGATTTCGAGAGCTGACCGCGTCCGTGGAGTTCTCGCTCGAGAGCCCCGACCACGATCTCGTGCTCGAGCTCGACGCGCGTGGGGGGAGCGGTCCGTGCCCTGACCTTCGAATCACGGTCAACGGGAGCGACGGCCTCGCGCTCATGCTTCAGTCGCGGACCGACCGCGCCCACGCACCGATGCCGCCGAACCCCACCGCCGGGGTGGTGAGCCGGTCGATCACGATTCCGGCGTCGCTTCTTCGCGACGGCATAAACCGCATCGACGTCACGACGATCTCGCTCGAGCCGGCAGACCCGGCCGAACTCGTGGCGCAAGTACGCCCCGATCTTGGCCACTGGTTCGGCAGCACACTCGTCTGGCACCGGTTGGCGCTGCGTGCGACGAGCGGCACCCCCGTCGACCCGATCGTCTCGGTCGAGCCGCTGCCGCTGTACGTCCAGGCCGAGGATGGCGAGCTTCGAGAACTGGTGGATGTCGTCGTGCGCGATGTCGGGCCGCTGGGTGGCGTCAGCGTGAGTGCCGATGGGCCGATCGAAGCGCATTGGATGCCGGCAGTAGCGGGCTACGTGTTCGGCGACATCCGCTGGCGACTCAGCGTGCCAGACCCAGCCGGGGCGTTCGAGGTGCGGGTGCGCGTCGCCACACCCACCGGCGTGACCGAGAGCAACCATGACTGCACTCCCGCCCGAAAGTGGACTGTGCACCTGCTGCCCCACGTGCACCTGGATGTGGGGTACACCGACCTGCAGGCGAGGGTCATCGAGCTGCACAGCCGCAACCTCGACAAGGCGCTCGCCCTGACCGAGCGCGAGCCCGACTACCGGTTCGCGATCGACGGCTCGTTGATCGTCGAAGAATATGCGCGCACCCGCACACCGGGCCGGTTCGGCCAGCTGCTCGACGCGCTGCGGGACGGCACACTCGGCCTCAACGCGTTCTCGGTCGAGCTGCTCACCGGCGTCGCCGGCCTCGAAGATCTCTATCGTGCGATGTACACGTCGGCGGCGCTCCGCCGCGAGCACGGCGTGCCGATCACGTATGCCAACGTCACGGACGTGCCGACCTACAGCTCTGCCCTGCCCTCGATCCTGTCGGCGGAGGGCATCGACGGGTTTCTCGCCATGTCCAATCACACGCGGGGTGGAACCGCCGACAGCGATGCGCTGCACCTGCTCAGTCCGGTGCGCTGGCAGGGCCCGGACGGCAGTACGGTGCTGTCGTTCTTCAGTGACTGCTACACGCAGCTCAGGTTCACCTGCGCAGACCCCGCCACCACGGTCGGCATTGCGCAGGGGCTCGTCGAAACCCTGCGCAGGTACGAGCGCGACGACTATCTGCCGACCCACTTTCCGCTGGTCGGCACGAATGCCGACAACGAGGACCTCGGCGGTGGTTACGTCGATCTCGTCGCCCGCTGGGAGCGCAGTTACGCCTGGCCGCAGATCACGTTCTCGACAGCTGAGGAGTATTTCGATGCGGTTCGGCCACTGCGGGATGACCTGCCGCTCTGGACCGGCGACGGCGGAAGCTTCTGGGAAGACGGGGTGGGCACGCAGGCCATCTCGACCGCAGTGAATCGGCGGTCGCAGGCGCTGCTGCCCGCCGCCGAGACCATCTCTGCTCTCGCGGCGATCGGCATCGAGGCGGCCGTGCCCGACATCAGGCGCCTCGACGAGGCGTGGGCCTGCGTGATCATGGGGTCGGAGCATACGTGGACGGCCGACACGTCGACGGCGCACGCCCGGTCTGACAAAGAACGGCGGTTGCTCGAGTGGACGGTGGAGAAGATCGCCCACGGCTCGCGGCTCGCGCAGGATGAGCTGGATCGCGCGCTCAGTCAGCTCGCCGATCAGATCTCGGTCGCCGGGCTGCCCGCGATCCTCGTCGTCAACCCGCTCAGCTGGGCGCGAGACGTCTGGATCGAGATCGAGATCGCCCTCGATGCGACGATCACTGACAGCGATGGGGAGGATCTGCCGCTGCAGATGCTCAGCGCGTTCGACGGGCTGCGTCGGGTTCGCGTGCGGGTGAAAGACGTTCCTGCCTTCGGCTATCGGATGCTGTCGGCATCGCACGGGCACTCTCCGCTCGCCGTCTTCGCTCACGATGCCGAGCCGGCCATCGCTCTGGATCGGGATGCTGTCGAATCGGCGCTCCGCCAGCTCCGCGAGGAGGGAACCGCGCACTACCTCGTCGATGTCGATCCGGACACCGGCGCCATCCGGTCCCTTCGCCACAAGGGCCTCGATCGCGAAGTGCTCGATGCCGACGTGCCGTGGCGGCTCGGCGACGTGCTTTACGCGGCGGGCGGCGGAAGCGCCGAGCTTCGCGGCCTGGGCACCGAGACGAACAGTCTGTACGACTACGACCCCCTGCTGCCTCCGGCGCAGATCACCGTCGACCGTGGGGCCCTCTCGTTGCAGAATGCCGCAAGAACTCCATGGGGTTGGTCGATCACGACGACGGGCAGCGGTCCGACCCTGCGCGAGATCCGGGTGGAGGTGGATCTGTTCGACGACGACGACCGCGTCGAAGTGCGAGTGGAATTCGAGAAGGAAGCCTGCCTCGCCAAGGAGTCGGTCTACGTGGCCTTCCCCTTCGCCGTCGATGAACCGACGCTCAGGTACGACCGTCAACAGGGGTGGGTCGATCCATCCCGCGATCACTATCTCGGGGCCTGCAACGAGTGGTTCACCGTGCAGAACGCGGTCACGGTGTCGTCGCCCGACGTGAGCGTGGCATGGGCGTCAGCCGACGCACCGCTCTTCAGCTCATCCGACATCGTGCGGGCGACCTGGCCGACCCGATTCCACGCCGCCAACGGCTCGATCCTGTCGTGGGTGATGAACAACTACTGGTTTACGAACACGGCCTCGAGCCAACAGGGCCGCATCGCTCTGCGCTACGCCTTCCGACCTTCGGCCGACCTCGACTCTGCGGCGGCCGCGAAGCTCGGGCGCGCGCTGCGCACCCCGGGGCTCGCCTCGACACTGCTGCAGAACGACCGTGGCGATAAGTCGCCCCGGCCACTCGCAGCGACCGGATCTCTGATCGACGTCGATAGTCCGGAGAACGCCGTCGTGTCGGTGTTCGCGGGGAGGAACGCATCTTCACTGACCATCCGCGCGCTCGAGACTGCCGGTCGACCGGCGCGCGTGATCGTGCAGATCCCTGCGGCGTTGCGAACGGCAGGCGATGTGAAGGCCGTGCTGCTGACGCCGACGGAAGACGAGATCTCGCCGCTCGAGGTAGATGATTCCGGCGCCGTGACTGTCGACCTTGCGCCGTTCGAAGCGAAGTCGATGGGGCTGGGAACCCGCGGGTAGGAAGCAACCCGTCCGGGTCGCTCTGTCGCGGTGGTTCAGGGGTGGCATTCCTGCGCTTCCTAATGTCACGGGGAGCGGATAGGGTTACGAATGAAACATCGTTGTTTCATCCGACGAAGGAGTCTAATGTCTCACCAGTCACCTCCTCGCCCCACGCGGCGTTCGCGCAGCAAACTTCTCGCGCTCATGCTGGCCGCCGTTCTCACGTGTATGACCGGAGTCGTAGCACTAAGCCCGTCCGAGCATGCCGAAGCGGCAGTTGGCAGCGGCGTAACTGCCACGATGGCCGACTACTGGGCGGGCAATGCCGAGTGGGTGTATCAGCGCCGGGACAGCCAGACTTCCACAGGAACCCCGGGCTACTTCGAGGGTTCGAGCGTCCGCGTATCCGCCGGAGGAACGTGGTATCTGTTCAGCCGTTCCAAGACGGCCGTGTTCTGCTCTTTGGGTATCGTCGTGCGCTCGTCGACCGATCAGGGCGCGTCGTGGTCGGCACCGACCCAGGTCGTCAATCACACGGCGGGAACTCCTTACTCGTGCATGGCGACGGACGGGGCACCCTACTACAACAGCGCGGCGAACAAGTGGGTCCTGATGTTCCAGTGCTACGACGGGACGAGCTGGAAAGGATGCTACGCAGAACGTAGCGGGGCGAGTCCGATGGGAGCCTTCACGCCCGCCGCGACAGCGAAGGTCACATCAGGACAACTATGGGACCAGATCTGCAACCAGCCCACGGACGACTGCGTGTCGATTCCAGGTGCCGCTGGTGTCGTCGGGGACGAGGGCACGTGGGACATCTTTGACTTCGACGGCACGTACTACTGGGTAGCCTTCCACGGATTCGATGGAACCAACGGCTATCGCGGCATCGCGAAGACAACCAATTTCACCACGTGGATCGCGGGCGACCCGGCGCAAGGCGTTCCGACGGACGCATTCTTCGACCGCAACGACTCTCAGTCGTGGCGGGAGAGCTGGTCGAGCGGTCAATCCATCGGCGGTGGGCACGGCTCCATCTACAAGGAAGGCAGTCAGTACTATCAACTGATCGAGGGTGCCGACCTCACCCTGAATTGCGTCAACAACCAGAACTGGGACTTTGGGCTCTATCGCTCTACCAGTCTCAGCGCGACGAGTTGGACACCCATCCCGGCGGGCAACCCCGTGCTCTACTCGGGGCGGGCCGCGAATGAGCCAGGCGGCAACATCATGCCCTGCAATCTGCAGTACACCTCGCTTTTTAAGGACCCGACGACAGGGTTCATCTGGATGACCTACGGTCGGAGTTCAACCGCAGAACCCACCACCGACGCCCTGTATTGGTTCAGACTCGAAAAGACCGGCAACCTGCTGAAGAACTCCGATCTCTGGCGCGCAAAC
The DNA here is from genome assembly GCF_964244775.1 of uncultured Microbacterium sp. Lineage (NCBI taxonomy): Bacteria > Bacillati > Actinomycetota > Actinomycetes > Micrococcales > Microbacteriaceae > Microbacterium > uncultured Microbacterium sp. The sequence goes on along the minus strand of NZ_CAXTJR010000008.1, from coordinate 17,321 downwards.
ACCGACAGCTATGCGCGAACCGGCACAGGAACCAACTGGGCGGTGAACCGGCTTCCGGCGAATTCGGTCGACGGCACCCCGTACCTGAGCGTCAATTGCGGAGGGACGTGCGGCGCAACGAACTCCGTGTACCAGGATGTGCCGTTCACCCCATCGGGCCAAACCACGGTGAGCGCCAGTGTCAAGGCGCTTAAGGAGAGTGGTACAGGCAACATCGCCTTCACTGTCTTCCAGCTCAATTCCTCGGGTGGCGTGATCAAATCAGACTCGTACACGATCAATGCGACGAGTGCCTGGAGCACGTACCCACTCACGGGCACGCTAAACAGCGGGACGAAGACGTTGCGATTCCAGATGTACTTGAACGGAAACGCGACATTCCGGGTCGACGACCTGTCTTTGAGAGTCTCGTAAAACGAGGGTGGGCCGGCGTCGCTATAGCGCCGGCCCTCCTGACCTTGCAAGACGGTAACGACTCCGTACCAGCATTGCGAGGTGTTGGCGTCGGCTCGATCAGTCATGAATGACGGCCTGGCGCGCAATGGACTATCACACGACCTTTGCAAGCAGACTGCGCGTCACGAAACATCGTTTTCACCGGGACATTTACTATCGAAACCGCTGTCCGATGTGTACGCTTACTGTGTGGGCGAAGCTGAAGCCTTTCATCGGGCCTCATCGTCGCTTGCTGGTACCCGGGGGGGGCGCTTCCTTCACGCGTAAGTCAGCGACTCCACCTTCAAATGGAGCAGGCATCAAGGGGGGGCAATGGCGCACGTGGTTGAAACGCTTCGAGAGCCTGAAGCGGTGATTGCTTGCCATGCACTAGCAATTTATGGTGACCCACCCATTTTGTCTTCAGCGCCATACGAAGACGCGGGGATCGTGCGCGAAGCGGCCGACGAGGTAGCAGAGATCGTCCGCAGTGGACGAACTTGTTACTGGGGCGGCGGTCCAAAAGCCCGTGAACTTGAGGCGAGTTTCGCCAGGCTCACCCATCGGAAGCACGCCTTCTTCCACAGCTCCGGTTCATCGGCACTCATCACCGCCGTCTTCGCGACCGGAGCTGGGCCAGGGCGCCCGGTCGTGATTGGGAGTTCAGGGTTCGTGGCGGCCATCAATGCCGTCTACCACAACCGTGCGCGGCCAATTTTTCTTGCCACAGATGAACGAACCCTTCAGGCGACCCATCTTGGATCTGTCGAGTTCGGCAGTGAACAGCCAGCGGCCCTCCTGCTGACTCATTTCCTCGGAAATGTGGTGGACGTGCCGACCATTGCATCCAATGTGGCCGCATCGTATGTGATTGAGGACGGTGGACAGGCGCACGGGGCCACTCTCGACGGAGTGCCCGTCGGGTCCATGTCCGACATTGGCTCTTTCGCGGGCTCACATAAGAAGCTGGTTACCGCCGGGCAAGGCGGAATCAACGTGTGTGACGCAAGCGACCTTCTGGCACGGATGCGCATGGTAGGACATCACGGAAAGTCCGCTCGGGGCGTTGGGGAAGTGCCCGGATACAACTTCCGTGGCGGCGAGATGGAGGCCGTTCTCGCGTTGTACGCGATGCGCGAGCTCGCGGATCGTGTGGCGGCAAGGAATGCCACCGCTGAAGCCATCCAAGATGTGCTGGACGGTGCTGGCATCGTCACCGCTACCCCGATCTCGGGCCGTGCCAAGCCAGCCTGGTTTGACGTCGCGATCGTTCTGCCGCAGGAATGGGGACCGCATCGAGACTGGCTCGTGACGGCGTTGAACGCCGAGAACATACCGGTTGCGTCGTACCCCTCGCTCATCGAGATGCCGTGGCTCAAACCATGGATGCAGAGCGAAGGCTGGTGGACAGATTTCGAGGAGGACCTGCAGCGTTCCGAGAAGGAGCTATGGGGGCGAGTAATCGTCATCGGCACGCAAATGTCTCCCGAGGATGGGCGTCGGTGTGGACGAGGCATCGTCGATGTCCTGACGGGCGCACGAGGTGCGACGAAGTGAGCGCCGTCTCACGGTCAGAAACGTTTGCGGATCTCACGCAGTTCGAGATCCGCGCGCTTGAAGCGACATTCAATTTTGCTGACGCACATACGCACCAGAGGCCCTCTGAGGGCGAGCAACAGATCGTCGATTCACTGCCCCAACTCTGGGAGCAGGCCCGTACGCGAACGCAAGGCGAAGTGGATCGGCAGTTTCTCGACACCTTCTTCAGCTTTCACGGACAGGTTTCGAGGGTGGGGTGTGAGACGCGATCTTTGCTCTCGTATGCGGCGTCCATTTCGATGTCGGTCGTCGCTACCTATTTGCGGCTTCAGGGGATGAGTGCGACCCTGATTGAGCCATGCTTCGACAACCTTCATGACTTACTGGTCCAGAACCAGATCGAGATCAACGCCATCGACGAAAGCGTCGTGAGCAGGGCCCCCAACGTATACGCGGCTCTTTGCGAGTCGAACATGGGGGACGCACTCATTCTCGTAGACCCCAACAACCCCACGGGTGAGTCGATGTTCGCTTACGACTCGAACCGATTCGCTGCTCTGGTAAAATTCTGTGTGGACCGTGGAGTTCTCTTGGTGCTGGATTTCTCCTTCGCAGCGGCCCTGATGACAGGCGGAGGGAATCGGCGCCCTGACGTCTATGACTATCTCGACCGCACCGGAGTGTCGTATTTCACAATTGAGGACACCGGCAAGAGCTGGGCCACCCAGGATCTAAAGTGCGGGATCCTGACAATGAGTGAGGATCTCTGGCACGCGACGCGAGATCTCCACACAGGGGTGATCTTGAATGTCTCGCCGGTGTCCCTGCTCGTCAGTGCCGCATTTGTGGCGCACAGCAGTGCACTACCTCGCACGCCGCTCGCGTCCCTGTGTAACTCCAACAGGCTATTCCTCCGCACCCAGCTGGAGGGCACGAGGCTCCGCGTTCGCGAGCCACAGGTGCCAGTCAGCGTGGCCTGGCTTTCGATTGAATGCGGGGCGGCAGCAGAGGATACCCAACGCGAGCTCGCCACACTCGGAGTTCATGTACTGCCGGGGACCCACTTCTATTGGTCGGATCATGAGCGCGGGGAACACTTCCTCCGCATAGCTCTTGCGCGGGACAGCGCGACGTTCGCGCAAGGCGCGTCGATTATCGCGGACTATGCGCGGAACGGCGTGGCATGAGGTTTACCGGGGTGTTTGCGCCCCTCGTATCGCCTCTGGCCGCAGACGGGCGCTTGAAGCTCGGCGACGTGAAGAAGCAGATGAACTATGTGCGGCCCTGGGTGCACGGTTTTGCACCCGCCATTGGCTGTGGAGAAGGTTGGCTCCTCAAATTCGACGACTGGCGAGCGTTGCTCGACTGCGTGGTCGCGGAAGCGCTGGGGATGCCCGTCATCGCAGGATGCAACGCGCAAAGTTGGGACGAACTCAGCGCCCGTGTCAGCTACGCGGCCACCAGCGGCGCAACCGCTGTGATGGTGGCTTTGCCGACGGGGCTCGGTGAAGAATGCAGCCACGAAGAAGTTCTTCGCAGATTCTCGGGGCTCCGGCGCACCGTGGAAGCGACCATGCTCTTCTACTGGGAACAGTTCATTTCGGGTCGTTCCCTCACCGCCGGGCAGTGTGCGGAAATCTGCGATGTCCTTAATGCGGTCGCTGTGAAGGACTCGATGCATTCACCGGCCGCCACCCGTGAGCTCAGAGACCTTCGTGAGCGCGTCGTGATCCTGCAGGGGTGGGAAGACCTGCTAGGCATCGAGCTACCGGTTGATGGATACATCGGTCCCCTAGCTCTCCTCAGCGGTCTTCCCCGTCGCTGCTTCGATCAGTCTGCAGGCTGGGACGGCGTTGGCGAGGAGGCGAAGGCGTTCGGGCTGCTCGGATCCGACTACGTGGTTCTTGTCAAGAGCGAGCTACGGAGGCGAGGCGTCCTGTCCGGACACGTCAGTCACACGGTGTTGCGATGAGCATGACTGTGCTTCGAAGCATGAGAACGGCCATCGCGGGGTCCGGTGCCACCGCTCGGCTAGCGATGACGATGCCGCCAAGCGACTATCTACAGGTTGCCCTGACCGTCGGGCTCAGGGTTCTCACCTTCGGCGTTCTCGTCGGAGTGTGGACAAGTATCCCTGTCGCACAACTAGAGGCCAGTGGGACAACCCTGCCGGCGATACTGACCTACACGGCTGTGGCGCAGGCACTCGGCCCCCTCCTCGCTCCCCGTACCACCTTGGCTGACCACATTGCAAACGGATCGATTGCAGTTCGTCTACTTTGGCCAATGAGTACCATCTCGCAGTTTGTCAGCGAATGGGCAGGGCTCGTCCTGCCCAACGTTGCCCTCGGAGTGCTTGGGGTCGGGGCGGCCGCATGGGCGCTCGGGATAGACATCCTCCCGAACGGGAACATTCCTATTGTGATCCTCAGCATTCTTCTCGCTATCACCGTAGGGATAGCAGTGGACTTCGCATTTGCCCTTCTCACAGTGCGACTCAACAATGGAATCTGGTTTGTGAACTCCATCCGGGCGGCGACGACATCACTCATCTCCGGTTCGCTCATCCCCCTGAGCATCATGCCATGGCACATCGGCGAGGTTCTCGCGGCGCTGCCTTTTGCCGCCATGGCATTCGCTCCTCTCCAGGTCTACGTGGGCGCCGGAGACCCTGTCTATTGGCTGCTCGTACAGGGGTCGTGGGCGCTCGTGTTGTGGGTTGCGCTGTTCTTCTGGGCGCGGTCCTCTCGAGACGATGTGGTGACAGCCGGTGGTTAACTCCTTCGGAAGTTTGCTGCTTGCCAACGGCCGGCTTGGTCTCGAACCCTTTCTTCGCGGAGGATGGCAGGCTCTTGGGTGGGTGGTGGGTGAGACAGTCATTAACCTCAGCACCGTAGCGGCAACTTTCTTCCTGGCGACCCGGTTCGATTCCATCGGCGGCTGGGGGGTAAACGACCTCTATTTCATGCTCGGATTCGTTCTGGTGGCTCGCGGCGTCGCGAATGTGTTCTCAGGCAGAAACGTCCTGATGATTAGCAGAAAGATCGCCCGCGGCCAACTGGACCACGTCCTAACTCAGCCTCTTCCCCTGTGGAAAGCACTTGCCGCGGAAGGGTTCAGCCCGTTCGACCTCGCAGTGACCCTGGCGCTGGGTATCGGGGTTCTCATAGCTACGGTTCCGAATTCGTCAGCATCACCGTCCGTCTACTGGTATGTGATCCTCGCACTGAATTTGGCGGCGTCCGTGATTGTCGTCGTCAGCTACCAATATATGTGGGGCTCGCTCGCGTTTTACGCCCCCCGTGGCGCGGAGGAAGTGAATACAACGAGCTTCTCAGTGACCAATTCCCTGTCGGGCTACCCGCTCGACGCGACCCCTTTGCCCGTGAAGGGCATTCTTCTCTCCATAATTCCCGTTGGCTTCATCGGATGGCTTCCGAGCAGATCGCTTCTATACGAACCCGTTGGATTCGGCCCTTGGCTGACGCCCGTTTTTTCCATCATTCTCGCTTTGCTCACCGTCTTCGTATTCAGAAAGGGGCTGAAACGGTATGCCCACATCGGATCCGGCCGTTACTCAGACTGGGGACACCGTCGTTGAGGTGCGCGACGTCCACAAGTCCTTCCGACAGCGTCAGCGCCCGCAGGATGTAGCGAGTTCGCTGCGGTCACTGTTCCGCCCTGAGTTCAGAACCATCCAAGCTCTGAGGGGGGTCAACCTCGACATTCAGCGCGGTGAGGTCGTCGCGTACGCAGGCCCAAATGGCGCAGGTAAGAGCACGACAATCCGGTTGATTGCGGGGCTGAGCGTACCCGACAGCGGATCGGTCCGCGCGCTCGGCGTAGACCCGGCGCGAAAGCGGATCAACTACATGCGGAGAATCGCCGTCGTTTTCGGACAACGGACCGAGCTGTGGTGGGATCACTCGGTCGGGGCGAGCTTCGAATGGAAACGCGCGACCTGGGGAATCGAGGACGCCGCATACCGGACGATGGTGGGGAGGCTAAAGGATCAATTCGATCTCGAACCGATGTGGCGCACCCTGGCCCGCGAGTTGAGCCTCGGACAGAGAATGCGGGCGGATCTCGCTCTCGCGCTCCTGCACGACCCGGAGTTGATCCTCCTTGATGAGCCCACCCTTGGGCTCGACGTTGTGGTCCGGGATCGGATGCTGGAGTGGATTCGACACCTCAACCGCGATGCCGGCAAAACGGTGTTTATCACGAGCCACAGCATGCAGGATCTTGAGCGCCTCGACGCGCGCGTAGTTATCGTTCACCAGGGTTCGTTGCGATTTGACGGCTCCTTCGACCAGCTGCGGACGACGGTGACCGATCGCCGGCGGTTGGTGGTTCGTTCGAGCTACGAACAGGCGCCCAATCTGGAGGGTGCGCGATTGATCGAAAGCATAAATGGTGTGCACACCTATGACTTTGTCGCCGCGGAGACCTCGGCTGTGTCGCTGCTCAGCCAACTCACGGAGCAGGAGCACATACACGACATCTCCACTAGCCCAGCGTCAATCGACGAAGTAATCGGGGATGTGTACCGAAACCTCGTCGACGATCCCGGGGCCAGGTGAACCATGCGTGCCGTCGTTATATCGCAGTATGTGACTTCACTCCGCGGAATCCTTCGTGCATGCAACGCCGAGGGGATCGAGCCTGTTGCGGTCATTTGCGCTCGCGGTCGAGGAAAAGGAGTCGTCGAGCCCGCGCTTTCTCAGCAGGCCCGGTCAATCGTCGCTGGGACGACGAAGGGCATCCCGGTTCTCGTTCTCGATTCGCCGACGCAATTACCAGACGCGCTGCGGATGACCCGTGCAGACCTAGCGATCTGCCGGGGGTTCCCCTGGCTATTGGACGCATCCAGCGCGCACATATTCGCGCACGGAGTGGTCAACCTTCATCCATCGTTCCTCCCTGAACTTCGCGGCCCTTTCCCCGTCGATTGGGCGGTCCGACGCGGTGCTCACCAGATCGGAGTCACTGCGCACCTCATGGACGAGCGGTTTGATGGCGGCCCGATCCTGGAAGTAGGAAGCGCGCAGGTCGGCGACAGCGAGTTCGGCAGTGAAATATGGGCGCGGATCGACGAAGCAGTGAAAGGAACCCTCGCCCGGGCGCTTCGAAAGGTTCGAGACGGGCAGCAAGGACGTCCGCAGGATGAATCCAGAGCGACGTACGCCGGGGAGTTCGAGGCGGCGTATGCCGAAGTCGACGAGACCGCATCGGTCCGGTCAGTACATGCCCAGGTGCGCGCCTGGTCGCTGGGGACACAGAGGATTTCAGGTCCCGCAGCGCTGGTCGAGGGGAATCAACTACGGATTCTGCGCTCAAGCTTGCGGCCCGTGGACGGCAAACAGCTTCAGTTACGAGACGGGACCTTATGGATCAGCGAGTGGCAACTCATGTGACCTGTCACCTCGGCCTTGAAATGCATGACGAAGGGGAAAGTAATGCTTCCAAAAGCAACCAATCTCGCCGCGGCGGGAACAGGGCTAGCTGACTCTAGCCGGTCCGATACGCCTCTAGTTGTGAAAGAGCTAGACACCGCGACGGCCACCGCCGAGTTCGTCAGCCTCCTTACCGAGGAACTCCCGGCTCACTACGACGAAGTAGACGAAACCTTCGCGACCAACCTTTTCCGCGTCAGCGGAATGGATGCCGATCCCGACGGCTACTTCACGCTTCGGAAGAAGGTTTTCGTCGGCTTACTCGGCGACCGTCCCGTCGGTTTCACTGTCGCGACCTTCAAGCGAGGGGGATCGGTCAAGATCGGTCCTACCGCCGTATTCCGGCAGTTTCGACGGCGCCGGTTGGCAAGCTTCCTTCGTGACGAAGTCGAGCGGCGACTCTTCGCAGGAGGGACGCGCAAGTTATACGTCACCATCGCGAACTCCAACACGCCCGCGTTGATGTTCAACCTCGGCCGAGAGTTCCGAGTCGAAGGACTGCTTCGCTCGCAGTATCGGCTGGGTCGCGACGAGCTGGTGCTAGGAAAGTTTGCGCACTCTGTAGCGACAGATGTTGAAACCCTCCTTCAGTCATCCGGCCACCCGACATCGGCATCGGTAAGCAGGGACCTAGAGCGCCCCGCGGAACGTGACAGCGATGGCGCAGGCATGGTGACGAGCGTGTGGGCAGACCCTGACGTTGGTGAGGTGCGCCGTTACCTAGAACCGGTACTGGAGACGTACATCGCAGGTCTCGACGCTTCGTTCTACTCCCACATGGTCGCGGCGTGCGCGCCTGAACGCCAGCACTATCACCGGAAGGGCAAGAGCCTCATTGCGACTCGTTCCGTCACGGGCGCAGTCCAGGCGATTGCAGTTTTCGTTCCCAAGCGGGGTGGCGCAGCCAAATTGTCTCCCCTGGTGGCCAACTCAGAAACGGCGTTGAGGCTGTTGATCCAGAGTTGTGGCGCCCATGCGCGAGGAGCCGATCGACACAAGCTGTACGCACACGTTCCGATGGAGATGCGCTTGACTGCGCAGGTCCTTCAGGAGGAGGGGTTCGGGCTTGAAGCGCAACTGCGAGAGCCCTACAAGCCGGGAGCTGATGTTCTGGTGTTCGGAGCGGAACTTGACTGAGCGCACGGTACTCATTGCAACGGGGAACGTCGGCAAGGTGGGGTTGCTCAGTTCTTTGCTGGAAGAAGCGAACGTCGGCTGGGCGGTCATTGACCCAGGTGATGCGGAGGACCATGCTCCCCTCGGATACGAGGCCGCGGTGCGTGCCAAATTGCACGCGGCACGAAAGAAAGCCGGTGATGCGAGCGCGACTATCCTCGCGCACGACAGCGGATTCGAGTTCGAGGCGTTGAAAGGCCGTCCCGGCCCTGCGACGAAGAGTTGGCTGCAGGATGGCTCACGGTGGGCGGGAATTCCGGTTGGATCACGGGTGCGAGCTGTCCATTGCGTTGGCATCTTGTGCGTAGACGGAGAGTTCGTGATGAGGGACCACGACGACCGCATAGTCCTCGCCGCTTCAGTTGTACCCTCCCAATCCGATCTGCCCCTCACCGACGCATTAATCGGGCCGCGAGCGGCGCTGGCGCGGCTCGTGTCGCGGTGCCTCGCACTGTCCACGGGAGCAGTGGCATGAGCTTGCTCGAGGGCATCCGCGTGCTTGTTGGAGGGCCTATGAAAGCTCTATTTAAGGCCAACGCGTTCGATTCCGACATGCGACAGCGCGTTGAGATCACCGTATCAAGTCTCCGGAGTGCAGGCGCTCTGGTCTACAGCGCCCATCTAGCGGAAAAATTCGAGATCGCCCGCCTCACATCCGTGCAGACGACTGCGCGCGACTTCAGGTGGCAACTGTCGTGCGATGTGTACGTCGCGCTCCTCCCGGTCGATGAATTCGGGGTTGCGATCCCGAGTGCGGGCACGAGCATCGAACTGGGGTGGGCGACGGCGTTCCGCAAACCCGTGGTCATCCTGTCCGACCATGCCTACACCGCTGGCTACAGTCACCTCGTACGTGGCTTGCAAGCAGTAAGCCCGGTCGAACATCTCGATCTTTGGTCTTCACGCGAGCAGTTGATTTCGACTATCTCGAGAATGACGAGTGTAAGCACTGAGGAAGGGATTTCCCGTGGATGACGCCGCACGAACACCTGACCGAGGTAAATATCTGTTTGTTCGCGTCTTGGAAGCCTGTAACGCGGACTGCTTCATGTGTGGGTTCGCGCTTTCTCGCGATAAGTATCGGACGCAACCGGATGAGTTCAGAGACATCCTCCGTCAGGGCATGGAAGCGGGAGTCGGGTACGTGCGATTCACGGGTGGCGAGCCGCTCATGCACCGAGACATTCTAGATCTAGTCGGGATTGCGAAGGAAACTGACACTCGGTCGTCGCTTATCACCAACGGGTTCAGCCTTCCCTTGATGGCGAAGTCCCTTGCGGAGGCGGGGCTGGACCAAGTCATCGTGAGTATTGACTCGGGCGAGGCGGCACTCCACGATGAGTACCGCAATACGCCGAAACTGTTCGAGAAGGCGTTCCTCGGGATTCTCGCCTCCCGTAAGTACGGGATTCAGGTTCGCGTGAACACCGTAATTGGCCCTCACAATTACGAGTCGATGCCACTCCTGCGTGAGCTCATCACCGAAGCGGGCGTTACCCAGTGGGAGCTCTCAGCGCTGAAGCTCAGTAGTCAGATCACGTATGACACTCCTGGCGAAGCGCTGGCAGTCGGCCGCCTCGTATACGAGGGACCCGGTGTGGTGCCGATGGGTAAAAAATGGTTCGGGGACACAGATGAAGAGCAACGCAGGTATTTCGAGGACGGGACCCCGCCGCGGGCTTCTGGGCCGGTCTGTCATGTCGCAGACGATGTGATGTATCTGGATCCCAAAGCCGGGTACCTGTTCCCGTGCAGTCTGCTGCCTCACCGCTCGACCCCCTCCCTGTACGGCGGAGATGTCTCCCGCGGTGAAGGCGTGGTGCACCTGGCAGCCCCGAAGTTCGAGGATCGTCGCCGATTCTTCCGGGAGAACGGCCCCAAACTGTGCACCGGTTGCTCCAGCTCGGCGGCTGGATACAGTGATGACCGTGCCGCCGGATTGATCGCGGAACCGTGGGCATACTAGTCGAGGGCCACGTCGTGCATGGCATCGTCGAAGCAATCGCTCGGCTGGAGAAAGTGAACGAGCGCGACTTGAGACTGCTGCAGGCAAGCCCGTCGGCCAACGCGGTCGTGGTCGAAGCGCCCGGGCTTATCTACAAGTTCGCAATGGGGGCCCCCCTGTACCCCGCCAGTGAGCAAGCGATGTGGAGCCACGGCCGCCGGGCCGGCATGCAGACCCCAATTTTGCGACGAACGGGAGAGGTGGCTGGGCGTGCGTTCATTGCCTACAACAAGCTCCTCGGAGCAGCCCCTAAACCAACCGACGACGTGCTCGTTTCAGCAGGAAGGGCGTTAGCGAGACTTCACGCGGCGCCTCCACGACGGGGGTATCCGATGAGCCAACGGGCGCGCCCCCGCCGTATGCGGCGGTTCGGGATTGCGCTGGAAAGCTCGAAGGCAAGCGCACTGAGGCGATGGGCCGAATACCGACCCCTGATAGCGGACGCCTGCAGGGACTGGGAGACGAGCCACTCCGTCGCAACCCATGGTGACTACCGCTGCGCGAACCTCCTTGTCGTGGATGGCACCCTCACGGGCGTTATCGACTGGTCCGACGGGCGCATGGCCTCGCGGGAGTCAGATCTCGGCGGAGTCGATGCGCGCGCACTCCCGCTCGTAATGACGGGCTATTCCTCTGTGAACGACTTGATCAGTATTCCCCTTGTTCGCGGCTATGCCCTTGCGCGCATCGTCGCCCTATGGGAATCGTCGGTCATCTCCGATGACGCGGCGAGCGACACATTGTCCACGCTCGACAAGATATTCCGCTGACTTACATTCGAACGAGAGATTGATGATTCAGATGACTCCAGATGACCTGTTGCAATTGCGCGCGTCTCAGTCGCCGGACCTGATTGCCCATTCAGTTGGGAGCCGGTCCATGACCTTCCGGCAATGGCATCGCGGGGCGAATCTCATTGCGGATCGCCTTGCCACGGCCGGTATCAGCGCTGGCCAGGCGGTGGAGCTCAGGTACGAGCTCACCGAATTCGACCATTTCGCTGTCGCTTATGTTGGAGCGCAGCGTGCCGGCGCAGTTCCTGTTCCCGTTCCCACCACGCTGCGACCGGCAGAACTGGAGCACGTCCGAGCCAGCGCACGGACGGGGTTTCAAATCAGTGCGGGCGATACGCGGGACTCGCCGTCAATTTCGCGTCTAAATGGGGCGCAGACCTACCGATGGCCCGCGGATACGGCGGAGGTGATCTTGACTTCCGGCACTACAGGGCTCCCGCAAGGAGTGAGGTGCGCCCATGCGGAGGTAACGTACGGATGGGACGAGCGAGCCATCGACGAAGATGACCGCAGCCATGAGCTCCATGGCGCGGCGTTCGGCACCAACTACGCGCAAGAGATGCTTCGCGGACCGCTTCTGTGGGGCTCCCGCGTTCACACCCTGCCCGTGCCCAGCGGCGGGACAGTGGTCGACGCCGTTCGCGACGGCGGCGTGCGGGTCTTGCGGCTCACGCCTTCGCTCGCCGCCGCCTTGATCCGCGCTCTTGCCGGAGAGGTCCTGGAGTCAGTTGAGACGGTCTCGCTGAGTTCCGCATACGCACCGCCGGAACTCTCCGCGCGGCTGCAGGAGGCGCTACCGAACGCGGTAATCGTCAACCAGTACTCGTTGACTGAATCGGGTAGAGCGAAGCTCAAAAGCGTCTGGGGCAAAGATCCGGTGAACGTCCTTGGGTTACCAGTGGAGGGTACCGAGGTTCGTATCTGGGGCAACGAAGCGGAGGTGAATGGCGTGAAGGTAGGCGAAATTCAGTTGCGGCACCGTGACGCGCCGCCTCGTTCACTCATCGCTTCTACGCTGAGACCCCTGGAAGGCCCCGCTGACGACTGGTTGTCGACTGGCGACCTCGGATTTAAGGACGAAGCGGGGTACATCGTGTTGGTCGACCGGGCCAAAGATCTGATCAACGTCGGTGGAAGGAAAGTCTCGCCTCTAGCAATCGAGGCGCAGATTCTGAAAGCTCCTCACGTGCTCGATGTCGCCGTGGCGGGCATCCCGCACCCGCTCCTAGGCGAGGTAATTGGCGCGGTAGTGGCATTCGACGGGCCTCGCCCAGGAACACTGGCGACTCTCGCTGAAGGTTTGCTGGCCCATGAGGTACCGGTGCGCTATGAGGTCGTCGACGCGATACCAAGGAATCGCGCCGGGAAGGTCTCCCGCCTCCAAGTTCGGGAGTTGCTGCTCGCAGCTGAATCGGCGATAGATCAATCCGACCCATCTGCGCTGGCTACCGGTGGGGACCATCGGGTATTGAGTTTGATCTCTCAGATACTCGAGCTTCCCGCGCCTCCGCGCCCTGGTCTCAGCTGGTACGCGACTGGAGGGGATTCGCTTGCTGCAGTCGAACTCATGGCGATTGTCGAGGACGAGTGGGATATAGAGCTTGATGTGCAACTCTTCGACGGCGACCACAAGTTAAGCGACATTGTAGATTTCGTCAACCTCTCACAGCACGCCGCTAAAGCATGACTTCGCGTCAGGCCGCGCCCGATGCCGAGGGGCCGCTGCACGGGGTGTCGACCAGAGTGGCATTCGGACAGTCAAATCGCGCTCGCATGAGATTGATAGTTGCAGGAGAGGTACCCGACCGATACGGACGCGTGACGAGTCAGACTCTCCGTCGAGTCCGAGAGGCCGCAAATTGGTGGTCGCACGTCTCAGCTGCAGCACCCCTTGAAGGGGCTCTGCAGCAGTTGTCGATGTCCATCGACCTCCTTGCTACGGAGGCCTCTACCGCCCTGAAGTTCGAATTCGGTCGACAGGTCGCGGGCCTCAGTGAGCAGCTGATTCCACTTCTGTCGACCGCTCTTAGGTTGCCGCCTGACGCTCAAGCGACCATCGTCGCATGCCCGGCGTGTGGGGACGCACACACAGCCGCGCGAGAGCAGATTGCCGGGGGAAGAGTCATTCGCGTCTTCTGCGAGCCACGCGACACCCAAGCGATTTATCTCGACATCGAATCTTTGGACGACCGTCAGCGAGCGTTCGAGGTGGCGCGGGGGTCAGGTATCGAGGGTTTGGCGGATGACGCACTCTTGGTCGAGGGCGTCGCAATCACGGGATCAGAGTTTCAAATTCGGAGGCGGGGGGAGAGCGGCGCTGATGGAGCCTACCGCCTGCATGCGCTCGCTGACCTGTCACCCATCATCGTACAGGTCAAAGGATGATGAGATGGGCAAACCTCCATTAATTCGGATCGCGCCGGTCGAGTTTGGATTCGGCCCACTTGGTAAAGCTCTTCATATCGGACGCGCTATCCGGGCAGCAGCCGGCCAGAGCGTGCAGATCGAACTGTGCGCCACGTCCTCCATGCGGCTCACGGTCGAAGACGGCCTATTCGATGGAGTCGTTGACGGACTGGAACAACCGACCCGCGCGGACGCCGTCATCACTGCGATGAACGTGGCAGGAGTGCGGCACGCGGCAAGGCGGGGTGAGCGTGCATTCGTCGTGGATTCCTTGGCTTGGCTCTGGGACGTGCCGTTGCCCGTTGAAGCGGTGGCGCACCGCTACTACTACCAAGATCTTCCTATCCTCCCGGTGCCCGAACGCAATCTGCGGGGGCTCCCGTCGCCTCGCGCGATTCCGGCCATCGTTGATGAAAGCGAACCGCGGGGGGCGGAGACGCGGACAAATTCGACTGATCTTGTCATTTCCCTCTCTGGTCTCGAATCCCCGCACACGCGACTGGAGGATGGAACCCTTGTCTACCCCTCTTTCGTGCTGGAGGGGTTGGAGTGTCTACTTGAGCTCAGCCTTGTGCCGCCAGAGCGGGTACGTCTGTTCGGAAACGAGCGCGTGCTACGGGCGCTCGCGGGAGAACGAACGCTCCGTACCATCCGTGGTACAACGCAACGAGAGTTCCTGGACGCAGCGTCGAGTGGATCGTCGGCCGTCGTCTCACCGGGCCTGACCACGATCCTCGAGTTGATTGCGATGGGAGCCAGCTTGAGGATGCTCCCACCACAGAATTTCTCTCAAATGAAGATCCACCGCGCATTTACGAAAGCAGGCATTGTGGGCGCCGCCTGGGGATCAGAGCTGGAGCCGTGGTTAGCTGACGCGGTAATCCCGGAGCCCATTGGGGCTGCTATCACCTCCGGTCTCGTGGCCTCGCGGCGGATCGCAGAAAAACACATTAGTCCTGAGCGACTACGTAGCCTGATGCTCGACCCGGCACCGGCCCTCACCCCGAATCAGGTACATGAACTTATCGGACCCACCAACGGAGCATCCATCTTGGCGCAACACGTGTTGGCGGAATTGTAGATGAGAGTCCATCGTGAGGACTCATTTCGGGTTCAGATCAGAGACGAAAGTTGTGTTCGATGAGCAGAACTGGCGACTTTCAGCGAGTGCCGTCACGGCAAGTCGAAAACGCGCATCCGGCGTTCAGGGCGCGTTAGCGTGGGCCACTCCTCTGACTCTCCTGGCCACGGAAGTCTTCGTGACTCAACGTGGCGGGATTCAAGGTCAACCTTACGTCCTCGGTATGGCGCCGCTCCGGTATTCAAGCGTCGGCGAGCGTCCGGTGAATATCCGGGACCGGCCCGGTGCTAGGAATTAGCCCGACCTGTTTCCGCCCGCGCCGGCTCGAGCGGTGGCGTTCGTGACAGAATCAAGTTCTCTACCATCCGCCTGACCGGGTTGACCAACGCTCGCGCACACTTCATCATCGGCTTCCGTGCACAATTCACTTCGTTGAGAACCAGTCGATAGCATGATCGATTGCACTACATGATTAAGTCGCATAAAATCGAGTATCGCTGGAGTGGATTTCAATCGTCTCTTCTGAAGTTCGTAAACGATTCCCAAGGTGGAGGATATAGAATGGGCAACCTTCGAAAATTGCCGATCGTGGTACAAACGAATTACAATCATTTTCAATACGTCGCATTTCCTCTATGCATTGGTCTGGCTACAGGGATGAAAGACTGGATCGACTCGCGGTTTGTTCACGCCATAGGTTTTCGCTATTTTTCGAGCTCGAAAGAAGCAATACTAAATTTAGATTATTCAAACGGATTTCATGGTGCGGATCTTTTCGACTCAGAATTAATATCTAGGTATGATTCCACCCGGATCGAATCGATTATCGAATTCATTCGAACCGCAATTGACAACGGCCGATATATAATTGCCTTTTTGGATAAGGCGACCATATTGCACCTTGGCGGTAGCCCCTATTTGCATGACATTCTTATTTATGGATATGATCCTACGGCCGAGGAGATACTAACGGTTGAGTTCGACACAGATCGTCGATTTCGCGCCATAAGGTATCGTTACTCCGATTTTGATCAAGCGTTTACTGCTGCACAATACGAATGGCGGCAGGAATCCTCCGAATACACAAATTGCATACAACTGCTCTCCCCGCCAGAGAATTATCCGGGGTTTGATGCTGAATTCCTGCGAGACGAGCTACATCGCTACCGTATGTCGGATCCCATCGACCCAGAGCGACAATATTACGATGGTGTCTGGTGGATAGACCCTCGAATCGCGGTTTCGCGGGCAACATCTTTTTATTTCGGCATTGATATCTTTGATCTGTTATCAATTTACGTTGGTGATCTAGGTGCGTCATCTCGCATTGATTACCGCCCATTTCACTTCTTGATGCAGCACACCAATGGTCTTGCTGAGAGGTTCAAACGACTGTTTATTCACCATAATGTTGCCGGTGGGGAACTTATCGAGCATCTTAGGCTACATGCCGCGTCAATCGATAGGAGCAGAATGCGTATTCTGATGTACTCATTGAGCGATCGACAACACAGCTTCGATGGTCTCGAAGGTCAAATATCCGTTTGGAAAACTACGGAGGCGGAGTTGATTGACCGGGCTTTCGACTTCCTCTATTCCGGAGCGGCGACCTAACCTCGATCTTTCATTGGTGTCCTGGTCGGGGCGTCGTTGACGTCGTCGTTAGTCGTGGTATCGATTGTGGCGTGAGGGTGCGACAATCGCCGAGTTGAATCGCCCCGGGTTTAGTGGAGGGCGAGTTTTCCCAGTGCCGGCTGGTGCTGGGGGTTGATCTCACGGTAGTACTCGTTCTCCTTCTCGATCGGTGTGAGGTATCCGATCGATGAGTGCAGCCGGTTCTCGTTAAACCAGTGCACCCAGGAGAGCGTGGCGAGTTCGAGGTCGTCGGCGGTCCGGAACGGGCCGTCGATCTTCACGCACTCGGTCTTGTAGAGCCCCACGACGGTCTCGGCGAGGGCGTTGAAGCTCCTATAGTTGTCAACTCCTGATTTCGCCGGTCGTCGGGTTTGCTTTGACGAGGTGGTAGACCTCGCGGATGACGTAACGCTTGAGGCATCGGATGATGTCGCGTTTGCTTCGTCCTTCGCTGGTGCGGCGGGCGACGTAGGCGATGGTCGGCTCGTGGAACCGCATCCTGACGATGACCGTGCGATAGATCGCGGCGTTGAGCTGTCGGTGCCCGCCGTGGTTAATGCGATGCCTCCCGTTGGTCATACCCGAGCCTGTCGGGACTGGGGCGATTCCCGCGAGTTTCGCGAATGCGGCTTCGGAGCGGATCCGTTCGGGGTTGTCGCCGGCGACGATGAGGATCTCGGCAGCGGTGTCGACGCCGATGCCGAATTGCTCGAGCAGCTGAGGTGCGGCCTGCTGCACGAGAGCTTGTCAAGTTGTGTGTGTAAGTGGGCGGCGTCTCGGGGGGTTAGAGGTAG
>NZ_CAXTJR010000007.1:0-141573 GCF_964244775.1 uncultured Microbacterium sp. | reverse complement strand
AGAACTGAGGGTGCATTGCGGGAACTGAGGGTGCATTGCGAGAACTGAGGGTGCATTGCGCGAACTGGCGCACCTATGGGACACCCGCGGAGCGCGGGGTCAGCCGCCCAGCGACCCCGCGTCGACCGCGCTCACGTCGGTGCGGTGGAAATTCTGGAACGAACGGGATGCTGTCGGCCCGCGCTGCCCCTGATAGCGGTTGCCGTACGGCCCCGAGCCATAGGGGTTCTCAGTGGGGGACGACAGGCGGAAGAAGCACAGCTGCCCGATCTTCATACCCGGCCACAGCTTGATCGGCAGCGTCGCGACGTTCGAGAGCTCGAGCGTCACATGGCCGGTGAAACCCGGGTCGATGAAACCGGCGGTCGAGTGGGTGAGCAGGCCCAGCCTGCCGAGCGACGACTTGCCCTCCAGCCGCGCCGCGACGTCGTCGGGGAGCGTGACCTGCTCGTACGTCGACCCGAGTGCGAACTCGCCGGGGTGCAGGATGAACGGCTCTTCCGGTGCGACGTCGATCAGATGCGTCAGATCGGGCTGATCGGCGGCCGGATCGATGAACGGGTACTTGTGGTTGTCGAACAGCCGGAAATAACGATCCAGCCGGACATCGACGCTCGAGGGCTGCACCATCTCGGGATCCCAGGGGGACAGACCGATCCGGCCCGAGTCGAGTTCGAGCTTGATGTCGTGGTCGGAGAGCAGCACGCGATCAGCCTAGCGAGCGTGCGGCGGCGCTACTCGAGTGCCGAGGTCAGCCGCGCGAGGCCGTCGAGGAAACGGGACTTGCCGGGCTCGGCATCCCATTCCGCCGAGGTGAGTTGGCGCCCGGCCGAGCGATAACCCTCTTCGACCGCGCGCATCTGGCGCACGAAGGTCTCGCCGCGCACGAGCAGGACGACCTCGAAGTTGAGGTTGAACGAGCGGATGTCCATGTTGCTCGAGCCGATGACGGCGAATTCGTCGTCGATCGACAGATGCTTGGCGTGCAGGATGTAGGGCGCCGGGTAGAGGAAGATCCGCACCCCTGCCTTCAGCAGCACGTCGTAGTACGAACGCTGCGCGTGCCAGACCGGGCCCTGGTCGCCGATCTCCGAGACGAACAGCTGCACGTCCAGGCCCCGCTGACAGGCAGAGGTGATCGCGTAGACCATCGCCTCGTCCGGCACGAAGTACGGACTCGTGATGATGACGCGCTCCTGCGCTCCGTAGATCATCGCGAGGAACATCCGCAGGTTGTTCTCCTGCGGGAAGCCGGGGCCGCTCGGGATCACCTGGCATTCGAGCGCCGCGGCCGAGGTGTCGAACGCAACCTGGTCGGCCGGAACGTTCTCGGCCCAGAGGTCCTCACCGGTCTCGGCGAGCCAGTCCGAGAGGAACACCGCGTTCATGCCAGTCACGGCCGGCCCCTCGACCCGGCTCACGAGTTCCTGCCATTTGAGGCCCCGCGAAATGTTCTTCTTGGAGTTGTAGCTTCTGTCGATCAGGTTCTGCGAACCCATGAACCCCACGCGACCGTCGACGACCACGATCTTGCGATGGTTGCGCAGGTCGGGTCGCTGCCTGTCGCCCCGGAACGGGCGCACCGGCAGCATGTAGGCCCAGGCGACCCCGATGCGGGTGAGCTCTGCGAACGTCTCTTTCGCGTGCGCCATTTTCCGCGACGACAGGTGATCGGCAAGGACTCGCACGGTCACGCCGCGTGCGACGGCGGCCTCCATCGCGGCGAAGAACGCCGTGGTGGTGGCATCCCACGAGACGATGAAGAACTCGACGTGTACGAAGGTCTTCGCGCCCGCGATGGCCTCGGTCATCGCAGCGATCGAGCCTTCGTAATCGCCGATCAGGGTCGCCGTGTTGCCCCCGACCATGGGGATTCCGCCGAGCAGGCGATTCTGCCTCTCGACCAGCGAGAACCACGGCGCCCATTGGTCACGGAGCGGTGTGAGCTCGAGTGCCGAACCCCGCTCGGTGATGAGCGCCGTGGTTTCCGCCTGCTGCTGCATGCGCTTCTTCGGCAGCTTGGTGCCGCCGAAGACGAAGAAGAGGAAGATGCCGAGGAAGGGGATGAGGAAGATCGTCAGCAGCCAGGCCATTGCGGCCGTGGGCTTGCGATCCCTCGGGAGGATGATCAGCGCCGCCACCTTGATGGCGAAATCGGCAAGAGCCAGAGTCGTCCAGATCAGGTTCGAGGTGGCGGCGCCGTCCACGTGGGTCTCAGGCTCGCGCGGCTCAGCCGGCGAGCGCCTTGGCCTTGAGGCTCGCGAATTCTTCGGCGCTGATCGCGCCGCTGTCCAGGAGCGCCTTCGCCTTGGCGATGTCATCGGTGGGGGATGCCGCGGTCCCGGCCGTCTGGCGGATGTACGCCGCCTGCGCTGCCTGGGCTGCGTGCACGGCCTCGGCCTGACGCTCGGCCATGCCGCGTCCGCGGGCGATGAGGTAGACCAGTGCCGTCAGGAACGGCACGAAGATGAGGAAGATGATCCAGATGGCCTTGAGCCACCCGTTCAGCTTGTGGTCGCGGAAGAGGTCTCCGATGATCGAGAAGATCACCATCAGGTAGGCGAAGAAGACGAATACCCAGAAGAACCAGGCGACGACATCCCAGAAGTTCATTTATTTTTCCTTACTCGGTGAGGGACGACACATAGTGCCGCAATAGGGGAATCTAATCACCGGATGACGCCGGGGCGTCACCCGGCGAGGGTGAGCCGGTCGCATCCGGCGTCGATGGGTTCACCGAGATCACCTGGATATGCAGGTCATCGAACGCCGCGAGGAGCCCGAGGAGCCGCTGCTGGTCGGGCACGTCCCCGGCCACGAGCGTGAGCCCTGCGGCATCCGCCGTGATGTCGAACCCCTCGAAAGCGGCCGACAACTCGGGGCCGAACCGGCCCTTGACCAGCACTTCGTATCGGCGGGCTCCCACGACGAATCCTTCCGCTGCGGAATCGGGACCAGCATCCGTGTGCCCATCCTGAGTGGCGCGGCGTCGCAGGCTGTCATCCTCCCGGAGTGATTCTGATGCGGCGGCTGCTTGCCCGGTGGAAGCGCTCCCATGCTGGCATACTGGGCGCGACAGAAAGCACCGCACTAATGACGGCACCGTCTCGCCCACCTCACGCCGTTGATCGACCCGCTCTGCGCCGGAGGCTCGACGCGGGTCTGACCGCTCCCATGAGTGTCATCGTCGCGCCCGCGGGGTCGGGCAAGACCGTGCTGCTCTCTCAGTGGGCAGCCTCCCGCGATGACGTCCGTTTCGTCTGGGTCGACGTCGATTCCACAGACGATGACCCCACGGTCCTCATCAAGAAGGTTCTGGGCCAGCTGCTCGTCGAGATCCCCGAGGCGGCAGGATTCCAGTCCGTCGGCCCCTCCGGGCTCAGCGCCGGACTGCTGGAGGTCTTCAACGCGGCGGTGGCAGCATCCTCCGAGAAGATCGTGGTGATCTTCGACGACCTGCACAACCTGACCAATCGTGCGGTGCTCGCCGACATCGGCGCCCTGTCGGACCGCCTGCCGCCCGGCATCCATCTCGTGCTCTCCTCGCGCGTCGACCTGCGACTGGACTGGGGCCGGCATCGTCTCGCGCACGCTCCTGTAGAACTCCGGCAGGCCGAACTGGCATTCGATGCCGAAACCGTGGATGAGGTGCTCCAGCGGATCTGGGGTGGAACGCCGTCGACGACGACGAGCGCTGTGCTGGACCGAACGGAGGGATGGGCGGCGGGAGTACAGCTGACCGCGATCACCCTGCGCACCAAGGAGAATCCGGAGAAGTTCGCCCTTCATCTCGCCGGTAGCGATCGCCTGATCGCCGACTACCTGAGCGAGGAGGTGCTGCACGCCCAGTCGCCGGAGCGCCGCGACCTCCTGCTGCGGATGTCGGTGCTCGACCGGATCAGCGCCGGACTCGTGGAAGCGATCACAGGGGTGCACGACGCGGGCGCGATACTTTCCGAGCTCGAACGCGAATCGATGTTCCTCGTGCCGCTCGACGACGCCGGCGAGTGGTTCCGCTTCCACCATCTGTTCCGCGACCTCTTGCGGTACCGACTCAGGGCGGCGCACCCGGGTGAGGACTCGCGGATGCTGGTGCTCGCGGCGCAATGGCATGTCAGCGTAGGAGACACCGACGAGGCGATCGAATGCCTGCTCCGGGCGCGCGAGTGGGATCAGGCCGTGAGCCTCATCCTGTCTCGCGGCCGCGAGGTGTTCGAGCGCGGCGAGACCGGGTCGATGAGCCGATGGCTGGGGAGAATCCCTGCCCCGGTGCGCCGTGAGAACGATGACGCCGAAGTCGTCTACGGCATCATGCTCGGCATGAGCGGGCAGTATGCGATGGCGGAGGATGTCCTGCGCAGGATCGTCGGGCGCTCGGCGCTCCCCCTCGGACACAGCCTGGTCGCACAGGCCTTCCTCGCTGCGCTCGTCCAGTTCCGCCCCGATCCGGAGGTGTCGCTGGCGACGTCGCTGCGCGCGGTCGACCTCTTGGAGCGGCATCCGGATGTCGAGATCCCCGACCTCCTCGGCCTCACGGCGCGAGAGCTGCTCGAGACGGCCGCGACAGGAAGCGCGGCTCGCGCCCACTTCCTGCTCGGCGATTTCGACTCCGCGCAGCGGTGGCTGGCCCGCACCGCCGCCACCCCAGGGGCGCAATACTCCGCTTACCGCGTGCACATGCTCGGGACGATGGCGCTCCTGGATGCCTGGACCGGCGACCTCAATCGCGCCGAGGCGCTCGCCGACGAGGCGCTGCATCTGGCCGCCGATGTCGGGCTGCTGCGGCATCCCGCTCCGGCGGATGCGTACCTCGCCCTCGCGCTCGTCTCGGTCGAACGAGGTGAGCCGCTCGGCGGCGCGTTCACGCTGCACGAGGGCATCGCCCGAGCCACCTCCAATCAGCGGACGCAGTTGATGTGGATCGGGCACGTCATCCGCGTGCTCGCGCATCCGGGGAAGGACGTGATTCCTCCGCCGGTTTCGCCACCCCCGATCGCGCGCGCACGCCTCGCCGAGATCGCGACACGCACACCGGGCGGCGTGCTGACCTCTCCCCGAGTGGGAACGGTCAGCGGGCGACCGGCGCCGCACGCGCCCGAGATCGCGCAGCTGGCCGAGCCCCTCACCGACCGCGAGCGCGAGCTGCTGATGTTCCTGCCCAGCCGGCTCACGAACGCCGAGCTGGCCGCGCGATGCTTCGTGTCGGTCAACACCATCAAGACCCACATGGCGCACATCTACCGCAAACTCGACGCCCCCAATCGCGACACCGCGATCGCCCGCGCTCAGGCGCTGGGAATGCTCTGAGGCCGATGCTGGGTCTTGTTATGCTGGTTGATGCCGCGGCCTGCCGCTGCGGGGATGTAGTTCAATGGCAGAACTTCAGCTTCCCAAGCTGATAGCGCGGGTTCGATTCCCGTCATCCCCTCCACCCGCACACCCGTGACAGCACCGACCCAGTTGCTTCGTCGCCCTCTCTCGATTGCCGTGGGATTGCGGAAGCGCGCGTAACGAGCAGAAGCGGTCCCGGAAGGGGCCGCTTCTACTCGTTGTGGGTGCGAGGGTGTTCAGTCGGACGCCCCGGGTTGGGCCCGCATCCGTCAGATGTGGCTGCGCGCTGGCACGTCTTTTCGCGCATCCGACGCCGCTGGTGGACTGGCGAAGAGCTCCTCCCAACCCGATCCCGGCGCGCCCAGGTCATGAACGATGCCCGCGGCATCCGCCGCGGCGGCAAGCGACGCGCGACAGACGGAGGCGATGTCCTCAGGGGACATCGTGTCGAACTGCCAGGAGAACAATTCCGGACCGACGCTCGAAAGACCGCCGGTGCGGGCAAGGGTGCCGAGCAGGTCGGACAGCGGAAACACGCCCATGCCTGGTGGCAGCCGGTGCTGGAGATTGTCCTCGACCCAGGTGCGATTCGCCGGCACCCGCACCACGCCGTCGGCCAGCTGCACGAAGTCGATCCGGTCGCCGGGAATCGACTCCAGCAGCTCGAGGCTCGATCCGCTCCGCTCGAAACACCACGTGTCGATGACCAGGCCGCTGTTCGCCCTGCCAGCGTCGCGCACGATCGTCCAGGCAGTCTCCAGGTCTGGAACGCCCCAGTCGAGCGGAATGAACTCCAATGAGCAGTGCATGCCCAGATCGGCGGCCCGATCGCAGAGTCGCGCGAAATCCTCAGTCATCTGACCGACGCTCACGGCGCCGCTGGGAAACGCGGCGATCGCCGTCAGCGACGCTGCGCCCACCGACTCGGCTATGCGCAAGAAGTCCTCGGACGGGAACGCGAAGAACGCCAGCGGGAAGCCGTCGAGGTTCTCGGGTCGCCATGCGGTAGTCCAATTGGCCACCGGATCGAGGTGAATGCGGGAGATGCCCTCGTCGGCGCACAGCGCGCGGATATCGCTCGATGAGATCCCCTCGGCGACCAGCTGATGCCAGCCGAGAGGCGTGATGCTGAGCCCGCCAAAACCTGCGAGCGCCGCGGTGCGGGCGTGCTCCGCGAACGGCAATCCCCGAAGATTGGCTACCCACATGATGCTGTTTGCCGCTTCGATCGTGGCGCTCATCAGACTCCTTCGTCTCTCAAGGATTGGTCAACTCGCTATTCGACCAGGGAGGGGGATGCGCCAGTATTCACGGCCTCGAGGAGGGCGGGGGTCGTGAGGGCGTCGTTGTCAAGAATGGCGCACAAGCGACCCTGGTACATGATGCCGATGCGATCGCAGATCTGGAGTAGCTCATCGCCATCACTAGAGGTGATAACCACCACGGCACCCGACGCGGCGAGTCCGCGAATGACCGCGTGGATGTCCGCGCGAGCGTGCACATCCACAGCGGCGGTTGGATCGTCGAGCAAAAACACCGAGGCATCAGCTTCGAGCCACTTGCCGAGCAGCACCTTCTGCTGGTTGCCGCCTGATAACGCGCGCAGCCGATCGGAGGGTCGGTCAACCTTTATCCCGAGCTGCTCGATCCGGCGGCTGGCTCGAGTGGTCAGCGCACGTCGAGTGAGGAACAGTCCCCCTCGCCCGAGAGTCGCGACCCGCACCTGCACGAGATTGTCGACGATGCTCGCATCCATCATCACTCCGGAGTGCTGCCGATCGGCCGGGACGTAGGCGACGCCGCGGTGCACGCTCGCGGTCATGTTGCGGCCGATCTCGCGACCGTCTGCGAGTACCGCGGTTCCGGAATCGGCCGGAAGCGCTCCGAATACGCTGGCCAGCACATCTCGGGCGCCGGAGCCTTCGAGGCCCGCGATGCCAAGGATCTCGCCCCCATCCGCGTGGAACGAGACGTCCTCGAACGCGCCCCGCACGGTGAGGGAGTCGACCCTGAGCCCTAGACCGCGGCGGTCGCTGGAACGCGGCGGAGGGATGACATCGACGCTTGCGGAGACGTCGCCCGCCATAACCCGAACAGTTTCGGCCAGCGATGTGTCTGCGACGGGGACGCCGGACACAGCGGTGTGGCCATCACGCAGCACCGTGATGCGGTCGGCGACGCTGAATACTTCCTGCAGGAAGTGTGAGACATACACGATGGCCGTCCCGCTATCGCGAAGTTCGCGCACCAATTGCAGCAGTCGCTGAGTCTCGCGGGCCTGTAGTGCCGAGGTTGGTTCGTCGAGCACCAGCACACGCGGCTCGAACAGCAAAGCTCGGGCGATCGCCACACGCTGCCGATCGGCTGGCGGCAGGGCACCGACGAGGGTCTTGGGATCGACCGTGAGTCCCACCCTGGCCAGGGCCCGACTGCCCCGCTCGCGCATGGCGGCGGCGTCGACGAGCCCTGCACGGCGGGGCTCACGCATCATGAACAAGTTCGCCACGACGCTCAGGTGCTCGAACACATTGAGGTCCTGGGCAACGACCGCGATGCCGTGCTCGCCACCCTCACGAGCTGACCCGAGTGTCAGTTCGCGGCCGTCGAGCACGAGCACCCCGGCATCAGGCTGTTCGGCACCGACGAGAATCTTCACCAGGGTGGACTTCCCCGCCCCATTCATCCCGAGCAGTGCATGCACCTCGCCCGGAGCGGCGGCAAAACTGACGCCTGCCAGCGCGGGCGCAGCTCCGTAACTCTTGGTGACCGAACGAGCCTCATACATGTCTGACAGCGCCTCTCGACTACTCGAAGTAATCCGAAAGCGGACGGGTGACCAGCGGATCCTTCGAGAAGAGGTCGTCGATGTAGGGCTTCCAGAACGCAGCCTGAGCCTCCTCCGACCCTTCTCGCACCTCTATCGCGTCGATGTTCTCATCGGTCACCGGGACCACCGGGATCTCGACCCAGCCCTCCGGCAGGTCGGTGCCGTTCTTCAGCGACTCGGCGAGGATGCGGGCCGAGACATACCCGATCATGTAGTGCGACTCGGGGGTGAGACTCACCAGCAGACCGTCACGGTAGCCCTTCAGGATCTCGTCGTTGATGTCGAAGGCTGCGAGCAGCCAGTCGGCGTCGGAGTCCCGCTTGATCTTGATCAGGTTCTGGACGTCGGCTTCACACGGGCTCATCATTCCGAGCGCATTCGGGTTGGCCGATACCGCCTGCTGCCAGACAGTGAAGTCCTGGGCGGGATCGGTCTTGCTGTCGAACGGGTCGAGCACGACCACGTTCGGAAGTCGCTCTGCGAGACGCTCTTTGAAGCCGTCGATGCGCGACTGGATCACTGATAGTCCCGGCACGCAGATGCCTGTGACGATTTCGCCGGTGACGTCTTCCGACCCCGCCTGCTTGATCAGTTGATCCGCCATGGCGTCGGCGCCCATACGGCCGAGGTCGGCGCCGCTCCCTCCGACGTAGCTCGTAGACGAGCTGTCGGCAGTCGGTGCAATGTTGTAGGGGAGCACGACGACGCCTGCGGCCTCAGCATCTTCGACTGGACGAGTAAACAACTCGGGCGGCAACTCGTGCAGCAGAATTGCCCTCGGCCGGGTGGAGACGACCTGCTGGAAGATCTTCACCTCGGCAGCGGGATCGATGTTGGCCGGGCCGGCGATGTCGAAGCCGATGCCTCCGACGTCGGCGATCGCAGCCTTTGCTCCCGCCGCTGCGGTCTGGGCGAACGGCAAGCCCGTCACGCCCTGCACCATGGTGATCGAGATGTCGTCTCCCGATTCTCCACCACCGGCAGAGCCGGAACAGGCCGCGAGACTTACGAGCATGAGTGGTGCGGTGACGGCCGCAGCAAGGCGATAACG
Source organism: uncultured Microbacterium sp. (assembly GCF_964244775.1). NCBI lineage: Bacteria > Bacillati > Actinomycetota > Actinomycetes > Micrococcales > Microbacteriaceae > Microbacterium > uncultured Microbacterium sp. The sequence goes on along the minus strand of NZ_CAXTJR010000007.1, from coordinate 132,364 downwards.
GTGTCTCATTGTTCTTCTCCTTCGAAGGTGCGTGAGAGGTGCTGTGATGGATGCGCGATTAGGCGCTCTTTCGAACGCTCGACAACAGCCGCTGACGCAGCGTGCTGTCGAGCGCTACGGCGCCAATGATGACGAGACCGGTGACGAGAGTGCCCCAGTTCGCGTTGACGCCGAAGTAAACGAGACCCGCGTTGATTACGGTGATGAGGATGGCGCCGAGCATCGCGCCTATGACGGTGCCCGATCCTCCGGAGAGCGCTGTGCCCCCGATGATCGCCGCAGCGATAACGACGATCTCCTGGCCGAGACCGAGCGAGGGATCGGCCGTGCCGAAGAATGCGACGCTGAGGATTCCAGCCAGCCCGCTCAGCGTGGCCGCGAGCACGAACGTCTGCACACGTACGCGGCGAACGGGGATTCCCGCATACTCCGCCGCGCGACCGTTGCTTCCGACGGCGCGCACCAGGACTCCGAAACGGGTCCAGCGGTAAACGACATGCAGGACGACTCCGAGGACCACGAACACGATGATCGAGGTCGGGATGCCGAGGATGTCGCGCCCGAGCACGTCAAAGAAGCTGCTGTCCGTCGGCATCGTCACTGGCGCGCCACCGCTGATAATCAATCCGAACCCGCGGAATACCGACACGGTCCCTAGCGTCACGATGATGCCCGGGAGCCGGAATACGTTGGCGATCGTTGCGTTCAACGCGCCGAGCCCGCTGGCGATGACCAGCGCGAGGAGGGCGGAGAGCCACGGGTCGAGCCCGCCGCGGATCATCATCGCGCAGATCAGAGCAGTGAGCCCGAAAATGCTTCCCACGGACAGATCTAGTTCCTGCATCGAGAGCAGGTACACCATTCCGAATGCCATGAGGCCGATGAACGCTGAGTCACGAAGCACCGAGGTGATCGAGTGGAATTGGAGGAAGCCGGGGTGGACGGCGGAGATCACGATGACGAGCACGATGAGCGCGCCAAGTACGCCGGTCTCCTCGCCCACGAGACTCCGGTGCCACGGCGCTCGCGCCGTCTTCAGGCCGGATACCGCGGGTTCAGCGCGGTGCTGCTCGACGCTCGAACCTGGGTCCTCCGCAGGTGAGGTCTTTCGGGCCGATGTGTCAGTCATAGCATTCCTCCTTGAATGCGACGGCCGGGTGCCGTGGGACGAAGGTGACATACGAGATTCATTGGTGTCGAACAGTCGTGCCGGTCACCGGGACGCCTGTTCGATCCACCGCGCCTGGTGAAGGCAGCCAGGACGCGCGCGGCATCACGTGTAGAGCGCGCGGATGCGATCGGCTTCTCTGTCGTCACGCCAACCTGCAGTCGCTCCGCCGTCGACGCTGAAGTTCTGCCCGGTCACCCATGACGACTCGTCGGAGGCCAGGTACAGAGCCATGTAGGCGATGTCCTCCCCCGTTCCTGGACGCTGGATCAGGTGATTCGAGAGTTGCCACGCGCGACCGACGGGATCAACCGCCGAGTCGGTCGCGGGTGAGGCGACGAATCCAGGGGCGATCGAGTTCGCACGCACCCCATAACGCGCCCCCTCCGCGGCCAGAGCGCGGGTCATCGAAACCACGCCGCCCTTCGCGGCTGCGTGGGCCACCTGCCCCAGGGGCTCGATGCCCCGCAGGGCCGAGTAGGAGGCTGTATTGATCAGGACTCCGCCGTTCTCGCAGAGCAGCGGCCATGCAGCGCTGGTCGTGTGGAAGACGAGGTCGAGCTCAACCGACATGACGTGACGCCACAGCTCCAGGGTCATCCCGCTGAAGGGCGCGAAACCGAAGCCCGCCGCGTTGTTGTACAGGACGTCGATGCCGCCCAGGCCGGCGACGGCTTCTCGAACCCACGCGGTGGATTGTGCATTGTCGCTCAAATCGACCGTATGCCCGGTTACGTCGTATCCGTCGGCCCGAAGTGCCGCAGCCGTTACCTCTGCCGCTCCCTTGAGGTCGCAGCCGACCACGCGAGCGCCTTCTCGGGCGAACAGCCGTTGTGCGGCTTCGCCCTGTCCACCTCCTGTCCCGGTGATGAGCACGCGCTTGCCGTGTAGTCGTCCGTTGTCTGCCGTCTTCGCCATGCGCGAACCAAACCACGCGGTCCAGCACGCCGTCCATATTTCGTTCCACTGGGTGGACTGGCCCTCGATCGCGTGATGAAGGTGTCCCGATCACCGGGACAAGCCTTCGCTATTGCCCTGGTCGACCCATACCGTTCAGGAGAGCTTCGAAGGAGCAGCCATGAATACACATCGTCTCGTTGGGAAAGCCGCGGTCGTCACAGGCGGAGCCACCGGCATCGGTCGCGCCTACGCGCAGCACCTGGCAGCACAGGGCGCCGCCGTCGCGGTGCTCGACATATCGGACCCATCCGAGACTGTCGATCTGATCATCCGCGCTGGCGGAACAGCTAGTGGTCATGTCGTCGACCTGTCGGATCCGGATGCGGTAGCCGCCGTGGTCGCTCCGGTCAGCGCAGCCGTGGGTGTCCCCGGGATTCTCGTCAACAACGCCGCCATCTATCCGCAGATCCCGTGGAACGACCTCACCGTCGAAGACTGGCGGCGGACCTTCGCCGTCAACGTCGAAGCCCTGTTCACGACCATGAAGGCGTTCGCGCCGGGGATGCAGGAGCGCCGCTGGGGCAGGATCATCAACATCAGCTCGAACTCGGTGGGGCTGGTGATTCCCAACCTGACGCATTACATCTCCTCCAAGATGGCCGTTATCGGGCTGACTCGTGGCGCCGCCACGGAGTTGGCCGAGTTCGGGATCACCGTCAACTCGGTGGGGCCGAGCTTGGTCAGAACCGACACAGGTACGTCACCCGCGCACCTCTACGACATCGTGCCCCAGCTTCAGGCCATCAAGCGGGCGGAGGTGCCCGACGATCTCGTGGGAATGATCGCCTTCCTTGCGTCAGACGACGCGGCTTTCATCACCGCCCAGAATTTTTGGGTCGACGGAGGGTTGCTTCGCTCGTAAGGCCAGGATCGTGTCATCTCGGTCCTCGGATCACTCCGCCACCAACGCCGTGCCATCTGGATCGTGTACGGACTCTCCTTCAGAGCATTAAGATGATCTTGCGGGTAGATGATCTATCTAGCAGATGATATCTTGGCAGGATGCTCAGGCAGCAGTCCGGTTCGGATTGCTCGATGAAGGAGACTCGACAATGTCCGATACAACCGTCCTCACTGACCAGGGTGGAACTGACTACAGCTGGCTACCCGCCGACTATTCGGTGAGCGCAATCAGCACCAACGGAGTGCGACTCTCGGCGGCCGTCGGTGGAAGCGGACCAACAATCGTGCTCCTGCATGGGTGGCCTGAGACCGGCCGTGCGTGGCGCCACGTGATGCCCGATCTCGCCGTGAAGTACACCGTGGTCGTTCCAGATCTTCGAGGCGCCGGAATGAGTGAGCGGCCCGAGGACGGCTACCGTAAGACCAACCAAGCCGATGACATCCGCGGGCTGCTCGATGGGCTGGGACTGTCCGGGCCCACGATCGTGGTCGGCCACGACATCGGAGCCATGGTGGCTCTCGCCTTTGCTGAGAAGTACCCCCAAGACGTCACCGCCCTCGTCGTGCTCGACGTGATATTGCCCGGGCTCGGTTTGGAACAGTCCATGAACGTCGCGGAAGGCGGCATGTGGCACTTTGGACTTTTCATGACACCCCACGTGCCGGAGATGCTGTTCGACGGTCACGAGCTGGAGTTCATCTCCACCTCCTTTCAGGGGATGAGCAACCCCGGTACGTTCAGTGCGGAAGATCTGGCCTTCTACGCCCGCTCGTACACCGGGCGAGATCGACTCCGCGGCGGATTCCTCCAATACCAGACGCTGCTCGACGATGGAAAAGACAATCGAGCACTTCTTGCTGAGAAGGACCTCGACATGCCCGTGCTCGCCATCGGCGGCGGTGACCGCATGAGCGCCTCCATGGCTGCAGCCCTCGGCGCTCATGCGCCGAAGCTCGTGGCCATGGCCGCACCCACCGGGCACTTTGTGGCCGAGGAGGACCCCGAGTGGTTCCTCGCCACAGTGGACGATTTTCTCGTGCCGCACGACCCGGCCGCAGCGTAAGAAGCGACCCGCGATGACACAGGCAGAGGGAGCGACGGGCCCGTCGGGCATTCAGCAGGCAGGCCTCACCAGCGACCTGGGATGGGCCCTGCGCGCCACCTCGTTAGCGTTCCAATCCTGGGCCGATGGGGCAGTCACCGATATTCCGAGCGGCGCGCGCGGCTACCTCGTACTCGTCGCTGCCAACGAGTCTGTCCCTCGCTCGCAACTGACCATCGCTCGCCAATTGGGTATCGACAAGACGATCATGACCTACCTCGTAGACGCTCTGGTCGAGCAGTCGCTCGTCGAGCGCCGCACGGATCCGATGGACAGGCGAGTGCGTCAGCTTGTGCTCACGGACGTGGGCCGGGCCGCGCTCGCGAAAGCTCGCCAGCGGCTCTCCATCACCGAAGAGCGTCTCCTGCACCCGTTGACACCGCCGCAAGCGGAGCAGTTCCGCTCATTGCTCGCGCTGGTGGCAGGATCTGCGCGCGCTTCGGCAATCGGCGATTGCACCGGTGAGTAGATGTCGGTAGGGCACGATCGACGCGTTCAGTGCGTTCTCAGGAGACCCAGGGAGAGAGGCCGACTCAGTCGCTCGAGCGACCGGTCGCGATGCCGATCGCTGTTCGGGCCCAGCGGATACGCAACGTTGCTGATTCGATCAGGTATCCGAACACGTGAGCCTTGAGAGTCGCGATTCGTTCGTGATCGGATTCCGGCCGCGACCGCAGCCGCTCCCGGAGCAGGGGCGTGTCTCGTGCGAGCAGCCGAGCGCGGTGGATGCTCCACTGTTCGATGACGATCTCAAGCGCGGCGATGTGCTCGGTCAATACGCGCTCTGCGACATCCGGATCGACCATGTCGAAGTACAGAACCTTCAGCAGCATGGGGTCGCGCATGCTGGGTTCCTCGTAAATCCCGCCGAGCCATTCGATGAGGTCGTTATGACCGAGTGGAGTCAGCGAGTATGACGTGCGCTTGAGCTTCTCGCCACGTACCTGCTCTTCCCCCACAATGAGTCCCTCCTCTTCGAGGCGGCGCAGGAGTGGGTAGATCTGACTTTGCGGTGCCGTCCACACCCACCGCGCCGTCGACTCGAAAAAGCGAGTGAGCTCGTATCCCGTCATCGGGCGCGCCTCTAGAACTCCAAGGATCGCGTGCTGCAGCGACATGACAGCACTCTACGCGGGAGCTATTGCTGGGTTGACATTTCTACTCATACAGGTATATTTATTGGTGATATAAGGATGCCATGGACGATGACGTAACCCTCGCACTGCTCGACGCGGCGCGGGTGATTGCCGCCAATGGCCTGAGTGACGCCTTCGGACACGTGTCTACTCGCATCTCCGAAACGGCGCTCGCGATCACGCCGGTCACTCCGCTGGGGCTCATTCGCCCAGGGTTCACGCCCGTCGAAATTCGTCTCGACGCCACCGAACTGCCCCCAAGAGCACCGAAAGAGGCGTGGATTCACGTCGCCCTCATGCGCGACCGTCCCGACATCGGAGCCGTGTGTCGCGCGCAACCGCCGAGTGTAGCGGCGGTCTCCGCGTTGAACCGTGACCTCGTTGCACTGTCCGGTCATGGCGCTGTGCTCGGGCCGATCGCGACATATGCCGCTTCGTGGCTCGTGCGCGATGCCGCCCGAGCGATCGAAGTCGAAACCGCGATCGCGACCTACGACGCCGTCATCCTGCGCGGAAACGGTGCCGTGACCTGCGGCACAGATCTGCCCCATGCCGTCGCACGCATGTGGCTGCTCGAGCGCCTCGCAGACCTCAGCCTCCAGGCCTGGTCCGCGGGCGACCCTGTCGCTCTCCCCGAACCCGAGCGCGAATGGTGGTTCGCCCAAGCCGGCGAACTGCTCCCCCGTATCTATGACTATCTCGTCAAAGCAGAAGGAGATAACTGACCATGATCGAGCTGAAAGACATCCAGTACGTCCGATCCGGCACGGCCGATGTCACCGAAGCCATCCGTTTCGCGACCGAGATCGTCGGCATGCAGTACCGCGGTTCGGAGAACGGGGTGCACTACCTGCGTGCCGACTCACGCCACCACTGCCTGGCGTACGTCGAAGGGACCGCCGGGGTGCTGAGCTCCGGACTGAGCCTTGCCGACCACGCTGCGTTGGTCGCCGCGGAGGAGGAGCTCATCCTCGCCGGCACCCCTGTGCGCTGGGGCACTGCGCAGGAGGCACGGTCTCGCCACGTGGTTGAATTCATCGAGTTCAACGACCCGTGGGGAAACCGCTTCGACCTCGTCATCGACGCCGAGACGGATGCCGCTCCCGTCGAGTTCTCGCGCCGCGCCGGCATCATCGAGTTCGGTCACCTGTGCGTCGACGCCCCCGATCCGCGGGCGGCCTACGAATGGTGGGCCTCGCTGTTCAACATCAAGATCAGCGACTGGATCGGAAACAAGGCAGCGCTCATGCGCTTCGACGCGGTGCACCACAAGCTCGCGGTGTTCCAGGGCGACAAGCCTGGGCTCTGCCACATCAATTTCCAGGTGGAGTCGATCGACGACATCATGCGCAGCTGGCATTTCCTCGTGAACAACGGCGTCGAGATCGAACAGGGACCGGGCCGTCACCCGCAGTCCACCGCGATCTTCATCTACTTCAAAGGTCCGGAAGGGCTCACCTACGAATACTCCTACGGCGTGCGCCGCATTGAGGATGACGCGGCCTGGGTGCCCCGCTACTTCGACCCTGAACTGCCCCACTCGATCGACATGTGGGGTGGGCCGACGCAGCGAGCCACCACCCAGTACCAGATCGAAGACGCTACCCTGCAGGTGATCTGATGCCGCTCGTCGAGGTCACCCTGTCGTCGGGGCGCTCCGCCGAACAGGTGCGAGAACTGATGGCTCAGCTGCACGCCGCCGTCGAGGCATCCATTGGAGCGCCTACCCAGAGTATCCGCGTGATTGTGCGAGAGGTGCCGCCCGAGCACTGGTCATCGGGCGGGATCACCCTCGCCGAGAAGGCCGCGGCCGCTCTCGCGTAGGCGTCGAGTACCGCGACAGCCGCGCCATCAGCGCAGTCGCTCACGCCTGAGGGTCCAGAGGGTGCCAGAGGATGCGGTCCCGGCCGGTCATGTACGTCTTGCCGTTCGGGAACGAGACGAATTCGAGCAGCATGCCCCACGGAGATAGGAAGTGCGCGAAGGTCGAGCCGTCGCCGGCTTCAACGCCCATCCCCGGCTTCGAGCCACCGAGAATGCGTATGCCGCGGCGGTCGAGGTCGGCCAGCGCGACATCCATGTCCTGGACGTAGAACGCAAGGTGCACCCCGCCCCAGTCGCTCATCTGCGGCATCTTCCGCACCTGGTCGGGGGCGTCATACTCGAAGATCTCGAAGTTCGATCCGTGACCGCAGCGCAGCAGCGCCGCCCGCGGAATCTGAGCGCGGGGATCCAGGTCGAGGTTGTCGCGGAACCACGTTCCCTCGTCGTCACGAAACGGGCCGATGTCGTAAAAGTATTCGCAGCCGAGAACTTCGACGAAGAACTTCACGGCCTGCTCGAGGTCAGGCACCGTGAATGCGACGTGCTCCATTCCGGTCATTCCCGGGACGGGCGCCGCCGCGGAGTCGACGGCGATCGACCTATCGTCAGCCACGGCTCACTCTCCGAAGAATTCGAGGAGGTGATCCGCCACGAACTCGGGTCGCTCCTCACCGATCCAGTGACCGCACCGCTCGATGATGCCCCCGCGCACATCTGTCGCGGCCAGCTCGAGGCACTGCTTGGTGTAGCCGCCGAGGCACGCCTCGCCGCCCCACGCCGACACCGGGATCGAGAGCGGCGTCTTCGCGTGCTCTTGGTTCTGCTCGGCCGACAGGAAGTAGCTCTTGTAGTACTCCAGGCCCGCACGGAGCGACCCGACATGGGTCATGGCGTTGACGTAGAGCGCGATGTCCTCCTCCGAGAATGCCGTCGGGTCGTATGCGAAGTGTTCGAAGAACCAGCGGAGGTAGATATCCTCCCGACCCTCGATTAGTGCGAAGGGGATGTCGGGCACACTCTGGAATGCCATATGCCACAGAAAATTGCCGCCCGGTTGCGGCTGCATGGCCCCTTCCATGATTCCGAAGCCGGGCAGCACCATTTCGAAGATGGAGAGCTTGTGGACGGCATCGCGGAATTGCGCGGCGTACGCGTACGCCGCCGCCGCCCCCCAGTCGTGTCCGGCGAGGTAGATCTTGTCGAAGCCGAGGGACCTGACTAAGCCATGCACGTCCTTCGCGACGGTGTTCGTGTCGTAGCCGCTGTCGGGCTTCGACGTGAACCCGAGTCCGCGGAGGTCGGGAACGATGACGGTGTACTTCTGTGAGAGCGGGCCGATGACCCTGCGCCAGGAGGCCCAGGTCTGCGGCCAGCCGTGCAGCAGCACGAGCGGCTCGCCAGCGCCGGCTCGAGCGAAGTGGATGCGGACATCTCCGACTGTGGCGGTGTGATGCTCGACGAGCGGAAATTCGGTAGACGAATCAACGATGGTCATTCGTATGCTCCCTTGAAACGACGACGTTCGGAGCATAACCAGCGCCAGTCGCAAACAAGGCGCGCTCGTTCCACTCACCAGAACGTCTGCTGTCACCGGCGGAACGCGCGGCGATGACTCAACTAGTGGGCGGGCGGCACCATCTGCATGACGACCGCCTTGGGCTCGGTGAAGAATTCGCGGCTGAAGGTGCCGCCTTCGCGGCCGATGCCCGAGGCCTTCGCACCGCCGAACGGGGCGCGCAGGTCGCGGATGAAGAAGCAGTTGACCCACACCGTGCCCACGATGAGCGCAGCAGAGACCCGGTGCGCACGCGTGAGGTCTTCGGTGAAGAGCATCGCGTTCAGGCCATACGGGCTGTCGTTGACCTCGTGGATCGCCTCGTCCTCAGTGTCGAACGGAGTGATGGTCACGATCGGTCCGAAGATCTCCTCGCGCTGATGCGCCGAATCCTTGTCTGGCGTCGCGATGATCGTGGGAGTGATGAACCAGCCCTCCCCGAGTGCGCCCGACAGCTGCGACCCGTTCGACTCACCGATCGTGTCGTAGTAGCTGCGCACCTTCGTGTAGTGCTCACCGCTCGCGAGCGGGCCGATCTGGGTCGCGGGGTCTTTCGGGTCGCCGACGACCATGGCGTTCGCGGCGGCGACGAACCGGTCGACGAACTCCTCGTAGAGCGGACGCTCGACATAGATCCGGCTGCCGGCGAGGCAGACCTGGCCCGCGTTGGTGAAGATCGCCTTGATCGACCAGTCGATCGCATTGTCGATCTCGGCATCCGCGAACACCACGTTGGCGCCCTTTCCGCCGAGTTCGAGGCTCACCGGAATGAGATTCGCGGATGCCGCGCGCGCGATGATCCGGCCGGTGCCGGATTCGCCGGTGAACGTGATGCGATCCACGTCGGGGTTCTGGGTGAGCGCCTCCCCCACCGAGTCCGGGCCGTAGCCGTGCACGACGTTGAAGACCCCGGGTGGGATGCCGGCCTCGAGGGCCAGCCGCGCCATGATCGTCGCCGAGACCGGGGTGTCTTCGGCGGGCTTGAGCACGACCGTATTGCCCCAGGCGAGAGCCGGCGCGACCTTCCAGCTCTCGAGCATCATCGGGAAGTTCCACGGCGCGATCGCGACGACGACACCGGCCGGGTCGAACCGCGTGTAGGTGTGGTGTCCGGAATCCATCGGCAGCACCTCGGCGGGCGTGAGGTGGGCGTGATCAGCGAAGAAGCGGAAATTGAGGGCCGTGCGAGGAACGTCGTTGCCCAGGCTCTGCGTGATCGGCTTGCCCATGTCGCGGGTATCGGCCAGCGCGAGTTCTTCGGCGTGCTCGATGATGAGATCGGCGAAGCGGTTGATCAGCGCACGGCGCTGGCCGGCCGACATCCGCGGCCACGGGCCCTCGTCGAAGGCTCTCCGCGCAGCGGCCACCGCGAGATCCGCCTCTGTCTTCGTGCCGAGCGCGATCTCGGCCCAGGGCTGGCGTGTGTAGGGATCGATGCTGAAGAAGGTCAGGCCCGACTCGGACTGCACCTCGACGCCGTCGATGATGTGCCCGATCCTCTGGATCGCGCCGGTCGCGATCGTGGTCTGCGCGGGTAGTACCGAGGTCACGATGTTCCTTCCACTCGAATGGTCAGCGAGCCGAGCGAGGTGAACGTCACGTTCACGTCGTCTCCGGGGCTGACGAAGACGGCATCGGTGATGCCGCCGGTCAAGACGATGTCGCCGGCCGCGATGGAACCGCCTCGCGTGGCGAGGTCGTTGGCGGCGAGCGCGAGGGCATCCAGGGGATTGCCCTGTACGGCGGCTCCCGTCGCGGTGTCGACGACATCGCCGTTCACCCGCAGCACGCAGGCCTCCAGGACGAGGTCCAGTCCGATCGGCGAGACACCCGTCGCGCTCACGACGAAGCGCGCGCTCGAGGCGTTGTCGGCGACGACGTCGGGCAGGGCGAAGTCGAAGTCGCGATAGCGACTGTCGATCACCTCGAGCCCCGCGTGCACGCTGCCGATGGCGGCGAGCGCGGATGCTGCGGTCACGCCCGGACCACGGAGCGCCTCGCGCATCACGAACACGATCTCGGGCTCGATGCGCGGGTGGATCAGTTCGCCGGCGATCAACGGCTCGCCGGCCTTCAGCGCCATGGCATCGGTGAGGACGCCCGTGAGCGGGGAGGCGATGCCCATGCGCTCCTGCTTGGCGCGCGAGGTGAGGCCGAGCTTGATGCCGACGACGGTCTGGCCCCCCGCGACCTTGCGTGCGATCACGACGCCCTGTGCGTCGTACGCGGTCGCGAGGTCGAGGCCGGGCCACTCGGTGGTCAACCGGCCGATGTCGTGGCGGGCGTTCTCGGCGTCGATCAGGATGTCGGCCACGCGGTCGACGCTCCAGGACGCAGCATCCGTCATTTCCCGGCCGCCTCGGCGAGTTCGATCGCGACGTCGATGATCATGTCTTCCTGACCGCCCACGTAGCCCGCCTCGCCGACCCGCTTGAGGATCTGGTAGGCGGGAATGCCGTAGCGCTCCGAGGCTCTTTCGGCGTGCAGGAGGAACGAGTTGTACACGCCGTAGCGACCTTGCACGATCGAGGCGCGGTCGGCGACCGGAAGGCGCGTGATGAGCGGGCGCAGCACCTCTTCGGCAGCGGCGAGCATCTTCTCCTCGTCGATGCCCGTCGGGATGCCGAGGGCGCTGAAGGTCGCCACGAGTACCTCGGAGGGTGTGTTGCCGGCCCCGGCACCGAGCGCGCACAGGGTGCCGTCGATCTGCCGTGCACCCGCTCGATACGCCGCGATCGAGTTCGCCACGCCGAGCGACAGATTCTGGTGGCCGTGGAAGCCGACCTGCGCGTCGTCGCCGAGTTCTTGCACGAGCGCCTCGACGCGGGCGGCTGCCGAGTCCGGCACCAGCGCGCCGGCCGAATCGACGACGTAGACGCACTGGCAGCCGGCATCCGCCATGATCCGTGCCTGCTGAGCAAGCTCCCCGGGTTCGCTGCGATGCGACAGCATGAGGAAGCCGACAGTCTCCATGCCGAGCTCGCGCGCGGCCTGGAAATGCTGGATCGAGACATCCGCCTCAGTGCAATGGGTCGCAACGCGGGCGATCGATGCGCCGACATCGCGGGCCTCGCGCAGTTCTGCCACGGTGCCCAGACCCGGCAGCAGCAGTACCGCGATACGGGCTCGCTCGGCTTCGTCGACCGCCGCGGCGACGAGCTCGATATCGCGGACGAGGCTGAAGCCGTAGTTGAACGAAGAACCGGCCAGGCCATCGCCGTGCGTCACCTCGATGACCTCGACATTCGCGACGTCCAGGGCATGGACGACATCGCGCACCTGCTTCTCGGTGAACTGGTGGCGCACGGCGTGCGAGCCGTCGCGGAGCGTGGTGTCGGTGATGCGCACCGGGTCAAGCACCGCGCCCGGCACCGCCTCCAGCCTCGCGTCGAGCGTCATGCTGCGCTCCTCGACATCGCGAGCTGCTCGCCGACCCGCACGGCGGCGGCGGTCATGATGTCGAGGTTGCCGGCCCACGGGGGGAGATAGTCGCCGTTTCCGGTCACCTCCAGGAACACCGCGACGCGACCGCGGCCACCCCAGAGCTCGGTCGGATCGTCGAACTGCGGATCGCTGCGCAGCCGGTAACCCGGCACGTACTCCTGCACCTCGGCGACACGGGTGTGGATCGCCTCCGCGATCGCGTCACGGTCGACATCGGGTTCGAGCGCACAGAAGACGGTGTCGCGCATGATCATGTCGGGCTTGACGGGGTTGAGGATGATGATCGCCTTGCCTCGCGCGGCTCCTCCGACCTTCTCGATCGCGTGCGAGGTCGTCTCGGTGAATTCGTCGATGTTGGCGCGGGTGCCGGGCCCCGCCGAGCGCGAAGAGATGGTCGCGACGATCTCGGCGTACGACACCGGCGTGACGCTCGCGACGGCGTTCACGATCGGGATCGTGGCCTGCCCGCCGCACGTGATCATATTGAGGTTCTTCGCGGTCAGGTGCTCGCGCAGATTGACCGCCGGGCAGACGAACGGCCCGATCGCCGCGGGCGTCAGATCGATGGCGACGATTCCGGCATCCGCGTACCGGGGAGCATTGAACTCGTGCGCTTTCGCCGACGTCGCCTCGAAGACGAAGTCGGGCCGGTTCGGGTGCGCGATCAGCCACGGCACGCCCTCGGACGACGCTTCCACGCCCATCGACCGTGCCCGCGCGAGTCCGTCGGAGGCCGGGTCCACGCCGACCACCGAGTGCACATCGATGTGTTCGCTGCGCAGCAGCTTGATGAGCAGATCGGTGCCGATGTTGCCGGGTCCGACGATGGCGGCCGTGTGGCGATGACCGGACGGCCGCGTGTCGCGCGGCAACACAGTGGTGGACGATGTCATCGAGTATTCCTAGCTGTCGATTGTGGAGAACGTGGCGCTCACGCTGCCGAGATGGGCGAACGTGGCGGTGAATCGGTCACCGGGAGCGATGGGCACCGCTGCCGTCAGTGCCCCCGCCATCACGACCGAACCGGCCGGCAGGTCGCGACCGAGGGAGCCGAGACTGTTGGCGAGGAAGAGCAGCGAGTTGAGCGGATGCCCGAGCACGGCGGCACCCGCACCGGTGGCGACCACCTCGCCGTTGCGCGAGAGCACGCAGCCGATGAGCCCGAGATCGGTCGCGTCGATGCGCAACGGCGTCGTGCCCAGCACGAGGGCGCCCGACGACGCGTTGTCGGCGATCGTGTCGGCCAGCGTGATCTTCCAGTCCGCGATGCGGGAGTCGATGATCTCGACGGAGGCGATCGCGTAGTCGACGGCGTTGATGACGTCGACGATCGTGAGACCGGGGCCGGCGAGTGCCGAGCCCAGCACGAACGAGATCTCGGGCTCGATGCGTGGGCTGATGAACCGGGTGAGGTCGATGGTCGACGAGCCGTCGAGGATCATGTCGCCGAAGAGGTGGCCGAAGTCGGGCCTGTCGACACCGAGCTGCACCTGGATCGCCTTCGACGTGAGACCTACCTTGAATCCCGCGATCTCGCGCCCCTGCGACAGCCAGGCTTCGACCTGGTGAAGCTGGATGCCGTAGGCCTCGTCCACCGACAGTGTACCGAGCTTCGCGGTGAGCGGCGCGATCGGCACCCCGGATTCGTACGCGCCGAGCAGTGCCTCGCCGCTCTCGCGTGTGATCACGTCGTCCACGAACACTCCGTCGTCGTTCATTACCGCTGTCTGCGGTGATTGCATTCTGACCGCGCGGTTCTCATACTCAAAAGGTGCGTACCACTGAACGGGACGACTCGGGGTCCATGGTGGGCAGGGTCGCGTCCATCTTCGATGCCTTCACCGCCCATGACGACGAGCTCGGAATCTCGGAGATCGCCCGCAGAACCGGGCTCGCGAAATCGACGGTGTCGCGAATCGTGAGCGAACTGACCGAAAGGAAGTTCCTCGAGCGCAGCGGGCGGGGGGTGCGGCTCGGGCTGCGACTCTTCGAACTGGGAGAATCCGCCGCTCGCCCCAGAGACCTGCGTAAGATCGCGCTCGCGTCGATGGCCGACCTGCGGGCAGCCGTCAACCTGACCGTGCATCTCGCGGTTCTCGAGCGCGACGAAGTCGTATACATCGAGATCCTGCCGGCACGCGGCATCCCTCCCCTTCCCAGCCGCGTGGGCGGCCGGATGCCGGCATACGCCACCGGTGTCGGCAAGGCGCTGCTGGCCTGGTCGCCGCCCGAGGTGATCGACGAGATACTGTCCGGTCAGCTGGTGAGCGTCGGGCCCAAGACAGTGACCGATCCTGCGGCGCTACGACGCGAGTTCGCGCGCATCCGCGCGAGCGGTCTCGCGTACGAGCGTGAAGAGAGCGCCCCGGGTGTCGCCTGCGCAGCGGCGGCGCTGCGTGCGTCCAACGGCGAGCCCATCGCCGCGCTCTCGGCAGCGGGGTGGGCGGGCGACGTGGACATCCGCCGCGTGGGCCTGGCCGTACAGACCGCGGCCCAATCGATCACCCGCCTCATCGCGCGGCGGCCGGGGATGCGATTCACCTGATGTCGTCCCACTGGCCGGAACGACGCTATGCGTGCCCGGCTCCGGGCGCGCTACCGTCGGTGAGCCACAAAGCCGTGCGATGAGAGGACTCCCCGTGACAAACCCCGTTCAGCCGTCCACCCCGGTGACGGTGTCCAAGCTCGGTTACGTCGAATTCGAGACGCAGGATGTCGACCGTCTCGTCGACTACTACACCACGATCCTCGAATTCACCGAGGTCGACCGAACCGCCGACGAGGTCTACCTCACTCCGTCGTTCGACCACCACGCCGTCGTCATTCGAAAGGGCGAGACGAAGCCGCGCACGAGCGTCGGCTATGAGATCTTCGAAGACCTCTCCGATGCCGAGCGTCGCCTCACCGATGCGGGCTACGCGGTCGAACGGCGCAGCGATATCGCACCCTCGACTCCCGATGTGCTGATCCTCGACGAGCCGACGACCAGCACCAAGATCCACCTCTACGACCAGCAGGCACGCAGCGGAGTCGGGCCCGACGACAGCTCGCTGCGTCCCACGAAGCTCGGCCACGTGGCATCCTTCACTCCCGAGCTCGCCCCGATGCAGGACTTCTACCAGAAGCTCCTCGGCTTCAAATGGTCGGACACCGTCGGCGACTTCTTCGTCTTCCTGCGGTGCAACTCCGACCACCACGCGGCGAACTTCATGGCGTCGACGTCGTTCACGGGCATGCACCATATCGCCTACGAGATGCGCGACCTGAATCATCTGCAGACGATGCTCGACCACATGGCGCAGAACGACGTGCGCCTGGAGTGGGGTCCGGGCCGCCACGGCGCCGGACACAACATCTTCACGTACCACAAGGATCCCGACGGCAACATGATCGAGCTGTTCACGCAGCTCGACGTGATCCACGACGAGGCCAAGGGCTATTTCGAGCCGCGACCGTGGCACACCGACTTCCCGCAGTTTCCCAAGACCTGGGAAGTCGACCTCGTGGCCGTCAACAGCTGGGGACCCATCAATCCGGCCCTCATCGATCACTGACCCCGTCTCCGCCATGGCAATCGAGCACTGGGCGCTCGCCCAATACCGCACGACCGATGACGCCCTCCCCCGCCTCGGCATCCTCCGCGGCGAGACGCTGCACGCCCCGCCCTCGGGATGGCCGCTCTCGACCCTCGCTCTGCTCGAGCAGTGGTCCGCATGGACGGCTCGGTTGCGTGACCTGGATGTCGGCGCGCTGTCGCCGATCGAGGGTGCGAGCCTGCTCGCTCCGATCACTTATCCGCGCAAGCTCATCTGCGCCGGCGCCAACTATTACGCCCACGCCGCCGAGATGAACACCGCCCGCCCCGATCCGACCGAGTCGCCGTTCTTCTTCCTCAAGCCGCCCACCACGACGATCGTCGGCCCTGACGCGCGCATCGAGGTGGATGACCTCCCCGCCGCCGGGCTGGATTGGGAGGTCGAGCTCGCCGTCGTCATCGCCGACCGCTGCAAGAACCTGACGGCTGCGGATGCACCCGCGCACATCGCCGGGTACACGATCGCCAACGATCTTTCCGCGCGGTTGCTGTTCCCGCGCGAGAACGCCGTCGCCGCGCCCTTCGCGTTCGACTGGATCAAGCACAAGGCTTTCGATGGTTCGTGCCCGCTCGGACCGGGAATCGTCCCTGCCTGGCTGGTGGACGACCCGCATGACCTCGGCATCCGCTTGAGCGTCAACGGGGTGACCAAGCAGGACTCGTCGACCGCCGACATGGTCATCGGCGTCTACGACCTCATCGCGGCGGTCAGCCGCACGATCACGTTGGAGCCCGGTGACGTGATCCTCACCGGTACACCCGCGGGCGTGGGGATGCCACGGCACGACTTCCTGCACGACGGCGACGTCGTCGCCGCCGGGATCCATGGCCTCGGCCGACTCGAGAACACGATTGTGGGTGTGTGGTGACGATGATCACGACGGAGGAGTGGCCGACGGTCGACGCGACCACACCTCGCGAGATGACCGCGATGCTGTTCCGCGAGTTCGGCGCGCCCGAGGTGCTGCATGCCGAGACGGTGCCGGTGCCCGAACTCGGGCCGGGCGACATCCTGGTCAAAGTGGGGGCGGTGAGCGTCGGACGACTGCTCGACCTCGTCGCGCGCGCGGGCAAGCACCCCTACGCGAAGTTCACGTTTCCCCACATCCTGGGCGGCGAGCATGCCGGCACCGTCGTCGCCGTCGCCGATGACGTGACCCGCGTGTCGGTGGGTGACCACGTGGCGGTCTTCCCGGTCGTGCAGTTGGAGGAGAACGAATACACGCGCACCGGCTATGCCGATATCTCGCCCACCGTCGAGATCATCGGCACCCATCGCCCCGGCGCGTACGGCGCGTACGTGCGGGTTCCGGCGGTCAACGCGTCGATCGTGCCGCCGGGGGTCAGTCCCCAGCAGGCCTCCGCTCTGGCGAGCGTCGGGGCCGTTGCCACGTGTCAGTTCGCGCGCGTCGGCGGAGTCGGTGAAGGCTCGAGAGTCATCGTCCAAGGGGCCACGAGTGCGCTCGGCCTCACGACTGCCCTCCTGGCCGCCCACCTCGGAGCCGAAGTCGTCGTCAGTTCACGTCACGAGAGCAAACGAGCTCGTCTGGCAGAGCTCGGCTTCGTGCACATCTTCGACGCGATCGACGAGGATTTCGCGTTTCGAGCCCGCGACGCGTTCGGCGGCAAAGGGGCGACAGTTGTCGTCGACAATCTCGGTGCCCCGCTCATCTGGGAGCACGGCTTCAACGCGCTGCAGCCAGGCGGCGCGATCGTCTCATCGGGCGCGTTCCTCGGCCATCACGTGTCACTGAACCTGCAGCAGCTGTATTCCACCGGCATCCGGGTCGTGGGTGTCCGCACGGGTACTCCGGAGTCAGTCGAGACGCTGTGGGCCGAGGTGGCGAACGGGTTCCGCACGGTCGTTGACCGCGCGTTCCCTCTGGCCGACGCGCCGGCGGCGCATCACTACGTCGAAGACGGCAACAACGTCGGCAAGGTCGTCCTCGTGCACTGAGGTGCCGTACGGAGACGACTCGCACCCGGGTGTTGGCTCGTTCATCCGCTCGTTTCAGATGTGGGCGCGTGGGCGGGGCGGCGACCGAGCCGGGCCTGCTACCCGCGCAATGGGCGGAATGTCGCCCGCACGTCGTCGACGAACAGCTCCGGCTCCTCGAGCGCCGCGTAGTGCCCGCCACGCGGAGCCTCGTTGTAGAACACCAGGTCGGTGAAGCGGCGTCGCAGCCAGCGCTCGGACTGGCGCACGGGCTCGCCCGGGAACTGCGTATAGCCGGTGGGCACCGTGATCGGATTCTCGACGGTCGCCGCCGACGACCAGCCCGTGTTCCTCAGCTCCCAGTAGGTGCGCGCTGCCGTCGTGCCGGCGTTGGGCAGCCAGTACAGCATGAAGTCGTCGAGCAGCTCGTCCATCGTGAAGCTCTCCAGCGCATTGCCGGGGGTGGCGCAGCCCTCTTGGAAGATCGTGTAGAGCCACGCGGCCAGCCCCACCGGGGAATCGGCCAGGGAGTAGCCGATCGTCTGAGGACGGGTCTGCTGCTGCTGGGCGTACGAGCTCTTGTTCAGCCAGAAGTCCTGGCCCTGCGCGAGGATGCGCTGCTCGACGGGGTTCGCGTCGGCCATCTCATCCGGGGTGGGCTGAATGGTCGAGAAGTTCAGATGCATGCCCACCAACCCGGCGGGGGTCTTCGCCGCGATGGTCTCCGAGACGCCGGCGCCCAGGTCGCCGCCCTGGATGCCCCAGGCCGGATAGCCGAGCCGGTCCATCAGGGTGATCCACGCCTCGGCGGTGCGGTCGAATGACCAGCCCCTCGACGCAGGCGCGCTCGAGAAGCCGAATCCGGGCATCGAGGGTGCGATCACGTGGAAGGCGTCGCGGGCGTCGCCACCGAAGGCGACCGGGTCGGTCAGCGGCCCGATCACCTTGCGGAACTCGAGCACCGATCCCGGCCAGCCGTGCGTCATCAGCAACGGCAGGGCATCCGGCTCCGGAGAGACCGCGTGCAGGAAGTGCACATCCACGCCGTCGATCTCGGTCTGGAACTGGCCGATTCCGTTCAGCTCGCGCTCGACGCGACGCCAGTCGTAGCCGTCCTGCCAGTGACCGATCAGCGCACGCAGGGGCTCGAGCTGCGCGCCCTGCGAGGTGTCGTCGACTGTCTCCCTCGGTGGCCAGCGCGTCAGGGCCAGGCGCGCTCGAAGGTCGTCGATCTCAGGTTGAGGGATGTCGAGATGGAACGGGCGGATGGCGCTCATGCCTAGTTCACGGACTCACCCAGGCGCATCAAGGGCGCTCCCGCCAGCAGCGGGCCGATCGCGCCGAGGAACGCTTGGCCCGCCGGGCTCGCCACGGCGGCATCCAGGTCGTCTTTCGACGCCCAGTCGATCACGGCCAGGACGACGTCGTCGTCGTCGGTCTGCGTGAAGAAGCGGGCGTTCTGCACGCCCGGCTGGGCCAGGTAGGCGGGGCCGGCCTCGCCCACCTTCTGCAGGAACTCGGCGCGGCGGTCGGGTTGGACGGTGAGGGTGATGATCTCGGTGGGCATGGTGGCACTCCTTCTCGCGGTGGTAGGAAAGTGAACGGATTCAGGCGGCGACGAAGCTGAGCGGCATCCGCTCCACCGAGAGGCGCGGCCAGGTCTCGCGCTCGATCGGGCCGACGAGATCGAATGAGCTCGTGCGCTTCAGCAGCTGTTCGACGGTCAGGCGGATCTGCATCCGCCCGAGCGGAGAACCGGGGCACTGGTGCATGCCGCGACCGAAGGCGAAGTGCGGACGTGACGGACGGTCGATGTCGAACTCGGCGGGCCGATCCCAGAACGCGGGGTCGACGTTGGCCGAGCCGAAGTTGAGGAAGAGCGGCGCGCCGGCGGGAATGTCGACGCCGTCGATCGTGATGTCGGTGGTGACGATGCGTGGCATCTGCTGCTGCGGGCTGTCCAGGCGCAGGCTCTCCTCCATGGCGTCCGCGATGCGCTCGGGGTGCTCGCGCAGGAACTGCTGCAGGGCGTGATCCTGCGCCAGACGCAGCACGAGGTTGGTGACGCCGGAGGCCGTGGTGGAGCGGCCGGCGAGGATGAGCGCGATGATCAGGCCGATGACCGCCTGGTCATCCAGCGGACCGCCGTCGATCTCGGCGCCCAGGAAGCGACTCACCGGATCGGTTCCGGGGTTCTGCCGCGCCTCGCCGATCAGCTTGTGGAGGTACGGGATGATCTTCACGAAATGCTCCTGGGGCAAGGCGTTGCCGGAGTTACGCGAGCCCGAGGCGGTGAGCTTCTCCATGGTGCTCGACCAGTCGTTGAAGATGCTCCAGTCGTCTTCGACGCGCAGCAGCACGCAGAGGCTGTGCGTGGTGAAGGGGTAGGCGTACTCCTGCGCGAAGTCGGCCGTGCCTGCGGCGATCATGGCGTCCAGGCGCTCGGCGGCGACCAGCGCGACTTCCTCCTCGACCCGCGCGATCTCGTCGGCCTTGAAGCACTCGCCGAACAAGCGACGGTACTGAGTGTGCTCGGGCGGGTCGGCCATCAGCGGCAGGATGCGCGGGGTGCCGGCCGGAACGGTCACGCTGCTGAAGGTGGCCGTGTCGACGGCGGCCTTCTGGATGGCTTCGCGGCTGAACAGGCCGAACGTGGGATTGCCGTCGCCGCGGTCGAGAAGGCCGACCGAGCCCTGCTTCAGCAGGGCTCCGTACACCCCCGCGGTTCCGGGGGCCTCGCCGTGGCTGAGGGCTTCGAACTCGGCCTCGGGGTTCCAGGTCAGTGCTGTCGTACTCATCGTCTCTCCTTGTCGTCGGGTGGTGCGGGGGGCGCGGGGTGGATGACGCGTCAGTACGTGTCCTTATGCAGACGGTTCTGCCGGCGAAGGGTCGCGAGCGAGTGCGCGCCCGAGGGGAAGGCGTCGTCAAGGGCGTGTCCGATGGCCTGCTCGACCGCGAGTCCCATGGCGCGGTCGCCACAGATGTAGAGTTCGGCACCGTCGGCGATCCACTCGACGAGTTCGGCCGCGCGATCGAGGATGCGGTGCTGCACGTACACCCTTTGCTCCTGGTCGCGCGAGAAGGCGAGGTCGATGCGCTCGAGCGTGCCGTCGTTCAGCGCGGCCTGCCAGTCCTCCTCATAGAGGAAATCGGTGGCGCGCTGGCGGTGGCCGAAGAACAGCCAGCTGCGGCCAGCCGCTCCAGCGGCACGCCGCTGCTGCAGGAACCCGCGGAATGGGGCGACGCCCGATCCGGGGCCGATCATCACGATCGGGGTCTGCGGATCAGCGGGCAGCCGGAAGCCGGGGTTCGGCTTGATGCGCACCCGCAGCCGGGCGCCGACCGGGCGCCGACCGATCAGGTCGCCGCTCGCCACCCCGATGCGCCGCCCCGGGGTCGCCTGCCAGCTCGTCTCGGCTACGAGCAGGTCGAGTTGGCGAGGGTTGAGCAACGGACTGGACGCGATGGAGTAGGAGCGCGGCGCCTGGGCGCGCAGAAGCGCGCGCAGTTCCCGGGCAGCGAGTCGGGCCGGCGCGGCGCGAAGCAGGTCGGCCAGGCGGTGCGTGCCGAGGTAAGCATCGAGTGCGACGGGATCGGCGGCGATCTCCTGCAGGTCGCGAGCGTGCGTGCGGTCAGCCCAGGCGCCGACGTGCACGGCAGTGACCGTGGTGACGTCGAGCTCGAGCATCTCCTGCGCCAGATCATGGTCGCCACTCAACCCTGCGGCATCCAGCAGGTCGGCCACGACGGCCGGATCGTTCTCGGGGGTGATCAGCACGATGTCGCCGGGCTCGAACTGGGCGTCGTGCTCCAGCTCGAGCGTGAGCTGCACCGACCTCCGCTCTGCACCCTCACCGTGCAGTTCGCGCCGCGCCACCACCACTGCGTCATACTCGGTGCCGGGCAGCTCGAGGGTGATCCCCTGAGCGGGCATATCCGCCCGCACCGCCCCGGTCGGAGGCCCGGCACGGCCGTCGTGCACGGCATCGCCGAGGAACAGCGGCACGGTGCGCGCGATCCACGTGCTCGCCTCGGCCGCGTAGTCGAAATCGCAGCGCACCAGCTCCGACATCCGGTTGCCGCCCAGTTCGGCGAGCCGGGCGTCGAGGGTCTCGCCGTGGCCGCAGAAGTTCGGGTAGGCGAGGTCGCCGAGCGCCAGCACCGCGAAGCGCGTCCCGTGGAAGCGCGGTGCGTCGTCCGCAAGGAGCGCCTCCAGGAAGCCCGCGGCGCGGTCGGGCGCCTCGCCCTCCCCGGCCGTCGCCACGACGAAGAGCAGCGATCGGGCCGACGCGATATCAGCGGGGGCGACCTCGGCCAGGTCGACGACCCGCTGGGGCAGATCGAGCGACGCGGCGTAGGCGCCGACCGAGTTCGCGACGCCGCGGGCATTGCCAGACTCGGTCGCGAAGAGGATGAGCAGGGTGTCGACTGCGTGTGAAGCGGAGGGCCCGCGATCGTCAGCGGGCGCGATGACCGAGGAAGCGCGAGCGCTCATTGCGCGGTCCCGGGATGCGCCGGCGCGAGGCGCGCGCAGAACGGATCGAGCGGTGTGCCCTCATCGTAGACACCGCCGTGCAGCGCGATGCCCTCTCCCGTGAGCGTGACGGTAAGCGACTCCCACACCGCGGAACCGTCGGGCTCTGGCGAGTAGGTGCAGACAGCAGTCGCGAGGCGCAGTCGCTCTCCCGGGAGGCCGATCTCGAGCTCACCCGCTCCAGCGGAGATCCGCAGCAGCGGATCGCGCACGGTCACGTCGAGCCCCCCGAAATGGCCGGTGAAGCGCACCGAGCCGCGGAAGCCGAGCTCGCCGTCACCGCTGGCCGGGTCGAAGTGGCTCGCTCCGGGCGCGAACACCAGATCCCACTCAGGCAGCACCTCGGCACCGTCGCCGATGGTGATTCCGCCGCCGGGCGAGGCGGCGACGTAACGGGCGAAGCTCTGCTTGACCGGCCAGCTCAGGCCCGACAGCGCGATGCGGGGGAGAGTCCACACAACTGCTCCTTCGGAGTCGTGGCGAATGACGGATCCAAAATGGACACGTGTCTATTCTTGTGTCGAGTATCAGCATCCCCCGCGTCCGCGTCAAGCGACTGATCCAGTGAGTGGAATGCAGGCGCGACGGAGCACTCGGCCGGGCGGCGTGCGTGTCGCCGTTATCGATGAGGTCGAGAGATTGCCTGACAGATCGAGGTGTGTTCAGGCGCCCCAGTCGGGCAGCAGCACCACGAGGCGTGCCACCATCGTGTCGACCTCCATGTGCGGGTCGGTGCGCAGCCAGTGGACGATCAGCGAGAGCGTGCCGCTGGCGATGAAGCGGGCCGCGTCAGTGAGCTCGACGTCGGGCGGCACCGCGGGCATCTCGGCGATCGTGCCGGCGATCACGGCCGACAGTTCCCGTACCGCGGCCTCGAAGGCGGTCGAGCTGCCCGGCATCCCGAGCACGCTGAGGTAGAGGCCGCGGTGGTGCACCATCTGCTCCACGTTGCGCGTGAGCGTGGCGATCGAGGTTTCGCGCCAGCCCGCGTGCGTGGTACGCCGCGCCTGGAGGTCGAGCGTCGTGATCTTCGCCAGCATGTCGTGCATGATCGCGATGGCGAGCTCGTCGAGTCCGGCGAAGTGCGTATAGAACGCCGCCCGGCTGATCCCGGCGCGCCGCACCACTTCGCTCACCGTGACGGGCTCCCCTGCGGGCATCGATTCGACCGCGTCGAAGATCGCCTGCCGAGTCCGCGCCACCCTGGTGGCCCCCGAGCGGCTCATGCTGCGGCGCGTGTCCTCGATCGCGGAGATCTCCGTCGGGCGGCCCGTCACGAGTCCATGCTAACGAAATGGACATCCGTCCAGATGCGCCGCGCAGCGGCCCCCGGATCAGAGGGCCGCCGCTGGGAGCGGTTCGTCAGGCCGCGGCGATCGACTCGTCCGCCGTTCGGCGCACCGCAGCGAGCGTCGAAGCCACGGCTTTGAGGTAGTCGGCCGTCATGCCTTCCGCATACCGCGACTCTTCTGCCGAGCCGGGCTCGACGTCGCTCACCACGAGCGCGAAGCTGAATCGCAGCCTGAGGTCGTCGTCGGTGCCTTCGATCTCATTCGCGATCGTTCCCAGCACCGGTCCCGCGATCCTCGTGAAGACGACACGCACCGGCTCCTGCAGGGTGATGCGCTCGGTGTGCGGCTGCCCGCGTAGGACGATGTCCCTGTCGAAGACCGTGTCGCTCCGTCGGTCGGTCACGACGCAGTCCGTCATGGAGGCAACGAACGGCAACGCGTTGTTCGCCTTCATGACGAGACCCAACCAGACCTGCTCCCGCGATAGTCGTGTGAGGCCTTCTTCGTTCACTGGCAGTACATGGCTGACGAAGATCATGAGTCTTGCCTCACGCGTGGGCGGATGCCGGCGTGCGAACCGCGGCCGGGACCTGGTCGATCGGCGAGTAGACGGGGGCGACATCGATGAAGATCTGCCAATCGCTCACCAGGTCACCGTCCCACTTCAACACGTCGACGTTGGGGATGTACACGGTCTCGCCGTCGTGGCGGCGATATTCGACGTCGATGTGCGCGATCGTCGTGGACCCGTCGACTTCCCAGACCTTGAGGATGTGGTGCGTCAACCCCTGGATCGACGAGTAGAAGCCGGTGAGTGCGTCCTTCACGGCCTCTTTCCCGACGGCGGGGTCGGCATTCCCGAACCGAAATACGACATCTTCGGTCAGGTGGACGATGAAATCATCCGGGTTGAACCCGTCGATGTCAGCGAAAATCTGGTTTACGTCGCGAGTCATAGCTGCTCCTTCGAAGCTCGTTGCGCCCGGCGATCCCGGTGGCCCGAGGGTACCTCCGGCATCTTGCCGAGCGCACGAAGTGACCCGCTGGGCGGAACAAAGTCCTCCCACGGCTCTGCGCAGCTGCCGGTCACGGAATTCAGAGACCTACGACGAGGGGATATCCGTCGTGACCGCGAGGGCACGCCCCGCCTCGATGTCGGCGGCGAGCGCTTCCACCGTCGCGGCTGCGAGCGACAACGAGTCGGATCCGAGCACCTGGTGAAGCGGTGCGTCGCCGGCGACCGCGATGCTGATGATCGCGGACGCTGCTTTCGCGGGGTCTCCGAGTTGCGAACCGGGCATTGCCTGGTGTGTGGCGGTCATCGTCCGGATAGCCTCGTATCCGGTCGCAGTCGCCGCCGGGAGACCGAGCGAAACGGGCTTCAAGAAGTCGGTGCGCATGTAGCCGGGCTCGACGAGGTTGACCGTGATCCCGAACTCGGCCACCTCACCGGCGAGCGAGCCGGTCAATCCTTCCAGCGCATACTTGCCGGCGGCGTAGAGTCCCCAACCCGGGAAGGGGATCAGGCCCACGATCGACGAGATGTTGATGATGTGGCCGCTGCGCGCGCCACGCATCTGCGGCAGAACCGCGCGCAGCACGTTCCACACACCGAAGATCTGCACGTCGAACATCGCGCGAACTTCGGAGTCGCTCGTCTCCTCCACCGCGCCGAGGTAGCCGTATCCGGCGTTGTTGACGACGACGTCGATGCCGCCGAAACGATCGTTCGTCGCTGCGATGGCCGCCGCCACCGCTGTTTCGTCGGTGAGGTCGAGACTGATGGGTAGAAGCCGCGAGGTGTCGGCGGTGCCCAACGCCGCGGTCAGCCGCTCCACTGAGCGGGAGGTGGCAGCCACATTGTCACCGCGTTCGAGGAGCTGCCCGACGAGCTCGAGGCCGAGGCCACGCGATGCTCCGGTGACGAACCAGGTGGCGGGGGACGCTGCGGGGTAGACCATTTCAGGACTTCTTTCGTTGAGTGGGAGTGGAGCGGCGCGCTTCGTCCGGGAGGAGGCGCACATCAAGTGTCGAACCGTCGAAGGCTGAAAAATGTGGCATATCGCGCCCTGTCCGAACTCGGACTGATCCGCATAGGACTGAGACGCCCAGGCTGAAAATCAGGCGGTCCGGCAAGATGGAGGTATGCCCGCCGATAATCAGGAACTCGCCGATTTCCTTCGGCGCGCCCGGGGTGGCATCGACCCACTTCGCGCGGGACTCCCGGCCGATGATCGGGTTCGGCGGGTTCCTGGGTTGCGGCGTGAAGAGGTGGCGCGGCTCGCCGGCGTATCGACCGACTACTACGCGCGCCTCGAACAGGGCAGGCGGATGACGCCGTCCCCCGGAGTCGTGGACGCGATCGCACGCGCCCTCGAATTGGACGCGGCGGGCCGCACCCACCTCGACCACCTGATCGGCATTCCTTCTGCGCGCAAGCCGCGGCGTCCGGCCACGGTCCAGCGGGTTCGCCCCGGACTCCACCAGTTCCTCGACGCACTCGAAGGACAGCCGGCATTCATCCTCGGCAGGCGAACCGATGTGCTCGCCAGCAACCGAATGGCCAGAGCCCTGCTCACCGACTTCGACCGGCTGAGCCCTCGAGAGCGCAACTACGCGCGGTGGGTTCTGCTCAGCGATGATGCCCGCAGCCTGTTCGTCGACTGGGAAGTTCAGGCCAGAGCCGCCGTGGAGAGCCTGCGGCTCGACCTCGGAATCGATCCGGAAGACCGCGCATCCCAGGAGCTGGTCGCAGACCTCATGGAACGGAGTGCGGAATTCGCGCTGTGGTGGCGCGAACACCGTGTCTATCAGCGCACCTTCGGTTCGAAGCGGCTCCGGCATCCCCTCGTCGGTGACGTCACGATCGACTACGAATCGTTGACCTTGCCGGGCGATCCGGATCAGACTCTGTTCGTCTACTCGACCGAAGCCGGGACGTCGTCTCGCCACGCTCTGAACCTGCTCGCCAGTTGGACGGTCGGAACGGCGCAGGCAGAGGCTCGCACATCGCAGACGAAAGAGACTCGTTGAGGAGGTTCGTCGCGTGACCACAACGCCTCGGCGGGCCACCCTCGTCCAGGTCGCGCAGTTGGCGGGCGTCGACAAGGCCATCGTTTCGCGCGTGCTCAACGGCGATCCGACGTTGCGGGTCAAGGACGACACACGGCGTCGCGTCGAATCCGCGATCGCCCAACTCGATTACGTGCCCAATTACGCCGCGCGGCAGATGCGCACGGCCAGGTCCGATACCTACGGTCTCGTGATTCCGGATTTCTCGAACCCGGTGATCGCCCGGATCATCTCGGGAGCGCAGGATGAAGCAGCACTGCACGGGCGTCTCATCACCGTGGTGTCTGAGGGGCTTCGGATCGGGGGGAAACCCGGCTTCCTGCGCCTGTTGACCCAGAACCGGATCGACGGACTGCTGATCGCCGGAGACAGTGTGTCCGGCGAGGCGTACGGCGCTCTTCGTTCGAGCGAGATCCCCTGGCTGTTCGTCAACCGGCAGGACCCCGACCACACTCGATACGTCGTCTTGGACGACTACCGCGGCGCGCGGGTCGCGGTCGAGTACCTGATCGGGTTAGGACACCGATCCATCGGGCACATCGCGGGGCCCGACGGGATCGACACCGCGGATCGGCGCCGAAGAGGCTACGAGGACGCCCTGACCAACGCACCGGACATGAAACCTGCCATCGAAGTGCCGGGGGGATACTCGGCCGAGGGAGGCTATGCCGCCACCGCAACCCTGCTCCGCTCGCCCGAACTGCCCACCGCGCTCTTCGTCGCGAATATCGTCTCGGCCGTGGGCAGCATCCGCGCCATCCTCGACGCCGGACTGCGCATCCCCGAAGACATCTCCGTGATCGCCCTGCACGACCACGCCCTCGCCGCCCACCTTGCTCCCACCCTCAGCGTGGTGCAGATGCCGCTCGAGGAATTGGGCGCCACCGCCGTGCGACTGCTCCACTCCGCTCAGCGCGACGACGTCGTGACCGAGCAGGTATCCGAGCCGATCGTGCTGATCCCGCGGCAGTCCACGGCGCCGCCGCCGCACCGGTAGCGGGGCCGGATCATCCGATTCTGAACGGGTCGCGCGTCTCTCCCGACAGCTCGACCCAGATCGCCTTGGTGACGGTGTACTCCTTGACGGCATCGATGCCGCTCTCCCGTCCCCAGCCGCTCGCCCCCGAGCCGCCGAAAGGAACATTCGGAGCGACCACCCGATAGCTGTTGATCCACACGTTTCCGGCCCGCACCGCGTGTGCCACCCTGTGGCCAGTGCGCATGTCGTTCGTCCACACGCCGGCTGCGAGTGCGAAATCGGTGCCGTTCGCGATCGCGATGGCCTCATGCTCGTGCTCGAAGTCCAGGACGGCGAGCACCGGTCCGAACACCTCCTTCTGCGCGATCTCCATGTCGTTGGTGACATCTGCGAGGATGGTCGGGCGATAGAAGAGTCCGCCGAGCGCATCGTCCACCCGCCCGCCCGTGACGACGTTCGCGCCATCCTCGACCGCACGCTGAACGAAACCCTGAGTGGTCTGCAGCTGTGCCGCGTTGGCCAACGGGCCCATTTCCGTCTCGAACGAGAGCGGATCCCCCAGAACGATCTCTTGCGCTCGCTCGGTGAGACGTCGAACGAAGGCGTCACGGATGTCTTTGTGGATGACCAAGCGAGAGCCTGCGACGCAGGTTTGTCCCGACGCCGCGAAGATCCCGGAGATCACCCCGTTCACGGCGCCTTCGATGTCGGCGTCGGCGAAGACGATCTGCGCCGACTTTCCGCCGAGCTCCAGGAGCGTGCGCGCGAAATGCGAAGCCGCGGACTGCGCGATGCTCGCTCCCACCTGCGGCGAGCCCGTGAAGGCGACCTGGTTGACTCCCCGGTGCGCAACGAGCGCCTTCGCGGCGTCGGCACCGTTCGCGGTGATGACGTTGAACACCCCGTCCGGGAACCCGGCCTCGCGAACGCGCTCCGCCAAAGCCAACGCCGATACCGGGGTGTACGGGGACGGCTTGACGACCACCGTGCATCCGGCCGCCAGAAGTGGCGCGAGCTTCCACATCAGCAACGACAGGGGCGAATTCCACGGCACGATCGCGGCGACGACGCCCACCGGCTCGTGCCGGGTGTAGATCATGAAGTTCTTCCGATCCGAGGGGATCACCTCCCCTTCGAGCTTGTCGGCCACGCCCGCGAAGTAGTAGAGCCACTGGGAGAGCGCTTTGGCCTGCGCAGACGTTTCGCGGATGAGCTTGCCGTTTCCGCGAGTCTCGATTTCTGCCAGGGCGTCCGCATCCCGCTCCAGAATGCCGGCCAAGCGGCGCATGAGCGTCGCGCGCTCGAATCCGGTCGCCTGCCCCCACGGGCCCTCCAGGGCGCGGGTCGCCGCGGTCACTGCCGCGTCGACGTCATCCGCATCGCTCTCCGGAACACGCGCCCATGGTCGGCCGGTGTAGGGGTTCAGGGTTTCGTAGTACTCGCCGGAGGTCGGAGACTGCCACTTCCCGTCGATGAAGAGCTCATACGTGGGGATGTCGCTGGTCGTGAGGGTCATCGGTTTTCCATTCGATCGTTCGAAGCTGTCAGGATGCGGCGCGCAATGCGCGATCGACGAGTTCGCCAGACAGGCCGGTGTAGTTCTCGGGCACGAGCAGGCGCGACAGTTCGGCGGCCGTCACTCCAGCTTGCGCGAATCCGTCCTGCTGCACGAGCGAGCCGATCAACGACTGGCCGGTCGACCAGGATTGCATGGCGGCCGCATATACGAGGTCGTGCGCTTCCACTTTGCCGAGGCCTTTGGACAGTGCCATCATCGCGACCTCGGAGAGCATGAGATCTCCGAGCTGATGCAGATTCTTGTGGATGTTCTCCCGATGGACGATCAGACCGCTGAGCAGAAAGTTCGTCTTGTCGAGCAGGCCGGAAGCCAGGGTGAACGCATCCGGGATGACGGTCCACTCGACGCCCCACATGGTCATGTCCCTCTCATGCTCCTGCATCATCGCGGTCAGCATCCCTGCGGGCTTCTCTCTCGCGAGGATGGCGTTGGCGATGATGAATTCCGCGTACATCGGGTTCTTCTTGTGGGGCATGGTGCTGCTGCCCACCTTCCCGTCGACGAACGGCTCTTCCAGCTCAGCAACCTCGGTGCGCTGCAGCACGCGGATTTCGTTCGCGATCTTTCCGCACGACGCCGAGATCATCGCCAGCACGCTCACCAGTTCGGTGAAGCCATCGCGTGATGTATGCCACGGCGTGACCGGAACTTCGAGATCGAGGTGAGCCATCATCCGCTCGAGGATGTCGATACCGCGGTCGCCGAACGCGGCGAGAGAACCGACGGCGCCGCCGAGCTGCCCGACCAGAACGCGTGGTTTGAGCTCCCGCACTCGTTGCTCGTGACGCTGGAATTCGGTCAGGAGGACGGCGAACTTGAGTCCGAGAGTGATCGGGAGCGCGTGCTGGGCATGAGTACGCCCCACCATCGGAAGGTCGCGGTAGCGCTCGGCAAGGTCTCGCAGAACTACTTGGACGGTGCCCAGCTGCTCCTCGATCACGGCGATCGCGGCCTTGCACTGCAGCACCAGTCCAGTGTCGGTGATGTCTTGCGTGGTCGCTCCCAGGTGTACGTAGGGCTCGCCATCGCGCGACGCCGCGGCCAATTCGCGGATCACGGAGATGCAGGGGTGCGCCGTGAACGCGACGTCTTTGCCGAGCTCGTCGAGGTCGAAGTCGTGGTCACTCGCGGCGCGGGCGATGTCGACCGCGGCCTCTGGGGGAATCACGCCCAGCTCGGCCTGGGCCGTCGCCAGACCGACTTCGGCCTGCAACCACGACCTCACCATCGCCTCATCGGTGAACAGGCCCTGGACCCGTTCGGACGAGAAGAGTCCGCCCAGCACGCGCGAATCGGTCAGGTGGGATGACGGCGGAGGGGGTTTCATGATCTCATTCCTGGCTTCGAGGTGCCCTCCGCAGTCAGCGGAGTGAACTCGGGGTGTTGACAATCTCGGTGCTACTGGAGAATATAGTAAAACGTTTGAACGCATTCAGCAAGGGAGCAGATGATGGCGAAAGTATTGATGGTGGTCTCGGCCGCAACCCATTGGACTCAGGCGGACGGCAGCAAGCATCCGAGCGGATACTGGGCGGAAGAACTCGTGGTGCCGCACGAGGCGCTCACGCGAGCGGGGCACACCGTCGACATCGCGACACCGGGGGGCCGCGCACCGACGGTGGACCAGACGAGTTTCAATCCCGATATCGCGGGGCCCGAGGTCGAGCGCTTCGCGGCGTATATCGACGGGATCTCGGATGTGCTCGAGAACACCGTGCCGCTCGAAGAGGTGGATGTCGCCGGGTATGACGCCGTCCTCATTCCCGGCGGGCACGGACCGATGGAGGACTTGGCGGTCGACCGCTCCATGGGGCGGGTGCTGCGCGCAGCGCACGCGGACGACAAGATCATCGCAGCCATCTGCCACGGTCCTGCGGCGCTGCTCAGCGCCGCCGATGGCGACGGGGAGTGGCCCTTCGCCGGCCGAACGGTCACGTCGCTGACCGACGAGGAGGAGACGCTGTTCGGCACCGCCGCGAACGCAGCGTGGCTCTTGGAGTCTCGGCTACGCGAGAACGGCGCACAGTTCGTCGGAAGCGTTCCGTGGCAGTCTCATGTGGTTGTCGATGGGCGGCTCATCACGGGCCAGAACCCCGGTTCGAGTGCCGAGACCGCACAAGAACTGAATGCCCTGCTCGCGTCGGACGCGAACTGAGACACGGCGCTAACGACATCCGTTTCCCGGTGAGGATGCACTCGAATGATCGCTCACGTCGTCACCTTAACCTTCGTGGAGGGAGCAGGCCCGGCCACGATCGATGAGTTTCATACCGCGTTGACGCGGATGCGGGTTGAACTCGGAGACCGGATCGTGTCGTACCACCACGGCCCCGCGCTGGGCCTTCGTCCCGACGGGGCCGACTACGCCATCGTGTCGGTCGTACGAGACGAAGAGGCGCTGCACCACTACCTGGACAGCAGCGCGCACCAGGCCGTCAACGCCGAATTCGCAGATCGGCTCTTCGCCGAGCGCCGGGCGGTGCAGATCGACTACGTCGCCGAAGGAGGCTCGCCAGACTGATTCGCCCTGCGGGGCGCAGCCCGCCTCAGCGGTACGAGTGGAGCGTGCGCAGCGGCGGCTGCGCTTCCGCGTGGGTGACAGCATCCGCTCCCACAGCGCTCGCGGCGCGCAGCGCCTCGTCGTCCGCCCACCCGGCGTGCAGGGCGAGAGTGATCGCCGCGCAGAACGCGTCGCCCGCTCCGACCGAGCTCACGACCGAGACGCGCGGCGCTGACACCCGGGCGACCTCGCGACCGTGCCGCCGCAACGCAGCCCCATCGGCCCCGTACGTCACCGCGACCAGCCGCGCGCCTGTCAGTTCCGGCAGCAGCGCGAACTCGTTCTCGTTCACGATGATCAGGTCGGCCCGACGGACGAGCGAGTCGGGCAGCGGGCGGGCGGGCGCCGCGTTGATCGCGAGGAATCCGGCGACATCGGCCAGGGCCGTCACGATCTCGAACGGGATCTCGAGCTGGGCGAGCACCGCTTCGTCGGGCGAGAAGCTCACGCCGTCCAGCGACACGTCCGCGTTCGCCCCCGGGCACACCACGATCTGGTTCTCGCCGGCCGCATCCACGGTGATCAGCGCGGTGCCCGTCGCCGACTCGCCCAGCCAGACGTCGGCGGTGTCGACTCCGGCATCGCGCAGGCTCTGCAGCATCCACTGGCCGTCCGAATCGTCGCCCACAGCGCCGATCATCCGCACCCGGCCGCCGAGCCGCGCCGCGGCGGCGGCCTGATTGGCACCCTTGCCTCCGGGAAGGCGCTGCAGGGTGCCGCCGAGAACGGTCTCGCCGGCGCCGGGAAGACGGGCGACGGATGCGGTGAGGTCGACGTTGATGCTGCCGACGACCGCGAGCGAACCGAGCTGCGACGAGGTCATGTGCTCATTCCATCACGGGCAGGCGGCCGGGCCGGGGTATAACCGATGGTGGGCCGGCTGCACTGCGCGAGCCGACGAATCACGACGAGGAGCGCCATGACCGACCCGATACCCGTCTACCTCGACTGCGATACGGGAGTGGACGACGCCGTCGCGCTGGCCTATCTGCTGCGCTCACCGCACGTCGATGTGGTCGGCATCGGCACCGTGAGCGGCAACACCTCGGCCGCCCAGGCGGCGCGCAACACCCTCGACCTGCTCGGCCTCGCGGGCGTCGACAGCATTCCCGTCGCGATCGGCGCGCACCACCACTCGTCGCACGAGTACGCCGGCGGCGCCGCGCACGTGCACGGCGACAACGGCATCGGCGGCGTCGAGCTGCCCCGTTCGGCCCGGGAGCCCGAAGACGTCACCGCGGTCGAGTTGCTCATCGACCTCTCGCACCGCTACGAGGGGCGCCTGCACCTGGTCACGATCGGACCCCTGACCAACATCATCGAGGCCTTGGCGGCCGACCCGACGCTGCCGACGCGCATCGCGGGCGTGGCGACGATGGGTGGCGCAGCATCCGTCCCGGGCAACATCACGCCGGTGGCCGAGGCGAACATCTTCAACGATCCGGCCGCGGCCGACGCGCTGCTGACGGCTGAATGGGACGTCACGCTCGTTCCACTGGACGCCACGATGGAGCACACCCTCAGCGAAGACGATCGCGTCACGCTCGCCGAAGCATCCGATCCTCTCTTGCGCGCAGTGGGAGCGATGCTCGACCACTACTTCGAGTTCTACCTGCCCACCTACGGCGTGCGCACCAGCGCCCTGCATGACCCGCTCGCGGCCGTGATCGCGGCGGGCGGTACGACGATCACGCGCGGACCGAGGGTGCCCGTGCGGGTCGACACCACCCACGGCCCCGGGCGCGGTCAGACGATCGCCGACCTGCGCGGGCAGCGGCTGGGCGATCGCGATCACCCGGAGGCGCGCACCCGCGTGGTGCTGGAGGTCGACGGATCGATCTCGGCGCACCTCATGGAAGTGCTCACCGGCGAGCGCCCCTAGCGGCGCACCGCGGGATCAGCGGCGGATCAGCGGCGGATCAGCGGCGGAAGAACGCGCTGGCCGCCTTCGTCCAGAGCAGGATGATGCCGATCAGCGCGAACAGTCCGCTCACGATGGCCGACCACGCGTTCGCGGGCGTCGCGAACAAGGTGAAGACTGCGTTGACGAGGTTGAGCACGAACACGATGGTCGCGATGAGCCGCGCGGCCGGGCTGCCGCGCCAGAGCCCCGCACCCACGAGGATCGTGATGACGCCCAGCGCGATCGAGATCCACGCGGCGACCGTGATCGCCGACGAGATCGGCACTACGAACAGGGCGAGGATGCCGGCAATCAGCTGCAGAAGCCCCGAGATCCAGGCGAGGATCGATACGACAGTGACTCCGCCGGGCCGGGTTCCCGCCATGACGACTCCTCCGTTCGGCGCACTGTGCGCGGTATGAGTTCGCGCGCTGTGCGCGGTATGTGCCGCCAGGATATACCCGCGCCGGGCCGCGACCGCGGCGCCCAGGGCGGTGTATCGGATGCTCAGCCCAGTGGCTGCGCCGTCTCACGCGCCGCCCGGTTGGAGGCCAGCACCGCGCCGATGCTCGCCGCGATGACCAGCGCGATGCCGACCACCTCGACCCACGTGAGAGCCTGACCGAGGAGCACGAATCCGGCGAGCGCCGCCGTCGCCGGCGAGACCGCCATGAGGATCGCGAACACGGCCGGCGGCAGCCGGCGCAGGGCGATCAGCTCGAGCGCGTACGGGATGGTCGAGGAGAGCAGCGCGACGGCCGCTCCCAGCGCGAGCAGGTCGACGCGCAGCAGCGCGGATCCGGCCGAGACCACACCGAACGGCAGCGACAGCAGGGCGCCTGCGGTCATCGCGAGCGCGAGGCCGTCGAGTTTGGGGAACTCGCGGCCGACCCGTGCCGAGGCGAGGATGTAGAACGCCCAGCTCGCCGCAGCGCCGAGGGCGAACATCACGCCGATCGGATCGAGGCGGTCCCAGCCGCCGCCGCCCAGCGCGACGACGCCGGCCAGGGCCAGCAGCGCCCAGAGCCAGGCGGACGCGCGGCGGCTCGCGACGATCGAGAGGACGAGCGGCCCGAGCACTTCGATCGTCACGGTCACGCCGAGGGGAAGCCGCTCGAGGGCGAGGTAGAACAGCCCGTTCATGAGGGCAAGGACCCCACCGAGCCAGAGCACCGACCGCCAGGCGAAGCCAGAATGGCCGCGCAGGCTCGGCCGGGCGATCAGGAGGAGCGCGATCGACGAGAAGACGAGCCGCAGCATCACCATGCCGAGCGCCCCGACCGACGGGAAGAGCAGCACCGCGAGGGATGCCCCGACCTCCTGGCAGATCAAGCCGACAACGACGATCAGGATGGCGGGGGTCGTCCCCGCGCGGGTGATCAATGACGTCGGGTCATTGCGCCGGGGCGCACATCGCACCGGCGGTGATCAGATCGCGGTACTGTTCCGGCGTCCAGGGCAGGCCGGCGTCCGGGGCGGTCTGCCCCGCCGCGGGCGGCGCCTTCGACGCGATCGCGGCGAGCTCCCAGCTGAGCGCCGAAGCGAAGCCGGGACCGGCGGCCGAGTTGTTGAGCACGACGGCCACGGTCAGCCCGCTGTCGGGATCGGAGAAGGCCGCAGTGAGGTAACCGGGAACGGCGCCGTACTGACCGATGAGAGACCCTGCCTTGTACACGCCCCCGCCCGTCGTGAACCACGACGGCGCTCCGTCGGCCGGCGGCGTCGCCGTGGCGAGCCGGTCGGTTCCTGCGGGAAGGAGCGAGCCCTGCGCGAGCGCCCGCGCATAGTGCCCGAGATCCTGGATGTCGGTGACCGCGCCCGAGTCGGTGAACGCCGAGCTCGGCGACAGAGCGGTGATGTCGAGCGGCGCGGCGCAGTTCACGACGCCGTCGCCGCCCCGTTGGGAGTAATAGCCCTTGAGCACGGTGGCACTCGCGGAGTCGGGTGCCGAGTCGGGCAGGCTGCTCGCGTCCATGCCGAGCGGGCCGAACACGTCCTCCTGCAACAGCTCCGCTGCGCTCTGGCCGCTGGCCCGCTCGAGCGCGAGACCGAGGAGGAGGTAGCCCGCGTCGGAGTCGCGCCATGCCGCGCCCGGCTGAGTCGTGCGAGCCTGACCGAGTCCGAAGCTCGCGAATTCCCGGGGGTTCCACACGCGCGACGGGTTGGCCAGGAGCTCGCCCATCAGCACCGCAGACGACGAGCCGATCCCCGACGTGCCGTCGCACAGCTGGCGGAGGGTGACGTCCTTCAGGTCGGGCACGCCCGACACCCACTTCGTGACGCTGTCGTCGAGACCCATCGTCCCTGCCGCGGCGAGCCGGTAGAGCACGTCGCACGTCATGGCGCGCGTCACGGTGCCCGCCCGGAACTGAGCATCGACGCTCACCGCATCGCTGCCGGCCGGAGTCTGCGTGCCCAGCGCGGTCACCCAGGTTCCGCTCCATGGCGCCCACACCCCCACGATCGCCCCCGGTGACCCGGTCGCCGTCATCGCGGCGGTCACGGCATCCTGCAACTGCTGCACGGTCTCAGCGGTGAGCGTCGCCTCGACCTGAGCGGGACTGTCGACCCGGACGCGGGCGTCGGCGGCACAGCCGGCGAGCACCACGATCATCGCGACGACGCCCGATAGCGCCGCGACGACGCGGTGACGTCTAGGACGGGCCCGCATACTCACCCCCGAGGAATTATGCATTGAATTCAAACACACCGCGGCCGCTGCACGATCATCGGCGTCCGTAGGCTGGATGGATGACGCACCTCTTCGACGACGCCGCCCGCGCGGGTGTGCTCGGCCACATGAACGACGATCACTCCGACGACAACCTGCTGATCGCGCGTGCATTCGGTGAGGATCGGGATGCTGCGGCCGCCGTGATGACGGGGTTCGACGGTGACGGCGGCACATGGCTGGTCGAGCTCTCCGACGGTGCGCCGGCGACGCTGAAGGTGCCGTGGCCGGGCGGGGCGATCACCGAGCGTCGCGAGGTGCGCCGCGAAATCGTCGCACTGTACGACGAGGCGTGCCTCCGCCTCGGACTGGAACCCCGCCCACACGCGTGATCATCAGTAAGGGGCGCCTTACCTTGAGCTATGATGAAGGTATGGCCGACCTCGTCTCCTTCTCCGCAGCCTTGCGCGAGCGCTCCAGCGGAGCGCACTCCGGCAGCGAGCATGCCGGATTCATGTCCGACCTCATGCAGGGCAGAGGTACCCGCGAAGACTATGTCGCCCTCGTGGCCCAGCACTGGTTCATCTACGCCGCGCTCGAGAGCGCCGCCGAACGGATGCGCGTCGACCCCGTGGCATCCGTCTTCCTCAGCGACCGCCTCACCCGGATTCCCGCCCTCGAGGCCGACCTCGAGTTCTTGATCGGCGCTGAGTGGCGCGAGCGCATCGAGCCGCTGCCGACCACGCAGCGCTACGTCGACCGCATCAACGCGGTGGCGGCCACGTGGCCGGGCGGCTTCGTGGCGCACCACTACACCCGCTACCTCGGCGACCTCTCGGGCGGACAGTTCATCGGCCGCCTCATGGCCAGGCAGTTCGGGTTCGAGACGAACGGCATCGGGTTCTACCTTTTCGCCGACATCGCCGATCCGAAAGCGTTCAAGGAGTACTACCGCGAGCAGCTGGATGCCGCGCCGTGGGATGCCGCGGAGCAGGAGCGCGTGATCGACGAGGTGCTGGTGGCCTACGGGTTCAACACCGACCTGTTCGTCGACCTTGCCGAGGCGAAGGCGCGGCAGGTCGCCTGATCCACCCCCCTGCGGTGATCGAGTAGCGAGCTTGCGAGCGCCCTTTGCGGTGATCGAGTAGCGAGCGCCAGCGAGCGTATCGAGATCCCCCGGACCGACGTACTACGCAGGCCCTGATCTCGATACGGCGCTGGCGCGCCTACTCGATCTCCGCGGGGCACGGCGCTCGCGCGCCCCTTGCGGTGATCGAGTAGCGAGCTTGCGAGCGTATCGAGATCCCCCGGACCGACGTACTACGCAGGCCCTGATCTCGATACGGCGCTGGCGCGCCTACTCGATCACCGCGCGGCCCGGCGCCGCTCGGCCATGAACCGCTGCACGTCGGGGTCCACGCGGATGTCGCTCGGGCGCAGCGGCCGCGACAGGTACAGCCCGTCGAGCGAGGTCAGCCGCGACAGCGCCACGTACGTCTGCCCCGGGGCGAACGCGCCCGAGCCCAGGTCGATCACCGCGCGGTCATAGGTCTTGCCCTGCGACTTGTGGATCGTGACCGCCCACGCCAGCCGCAGCGGAAACTGCGTGAACTCGGCCACGATCTCGCGGGTCAGCGCCTTCGAACCCGGGTCGTACGCGTAGCGGTACCTCTCCCACACGGCCGGTTCGACGTCGTGCGTCTCGCCGTCCACCTCGACGCGCACGCTGCCGCCCGCGATCCGCGTGACGGTGCCGATCGTGCCGTTCACCCAGCGCGGCGGCTCGCCGAACGTCGACGTGTCGTTGCGCAGGAACATCACCTGGGCGCCGACCTTCAGCTTGAGCTCGGCATCCGCGGGATACGAGGCATCCCCCCTCCCGAAGTCGCCGCTGATCTCGGCATTCGCGGTCTGCTCGCGGCCGACCAGCTCGGTCAGATGCCGGCGGTTGATGCTGTTGACGATGTCGTTGCGGGTCGCCAGGGTGATGATCGGATGCTCGCCATCAGCCGGATCCGGAGGCGTGCGCGCGCCGGTGTCGTTGAGCACCTGCGCGATGTCGGCGGTCACGTGCCCGTACCGCACCGCGTTGAGCATGGCCTTGAAGGCTGGATCGGCCTGGCGGTGGATGTCGACGAGTTCACGGATGTGCAGGTGCGCACCGTAGGCGCCGAGATCCATCAGCCCGTCGCTCGCGACGTCGCCGACCCATACCTTGGCGTCGAAGAACCAGAACGAGCGGTAGTGGTCGTTGACGTAGCGCAGCTCGTCGCCTCGGGGTGGCACGGGGGCGAGCTGGTACGGGTCGCCGAACATCACGATCTGCACGCCGCCGAACGGCTCGGCCTTGCGCCCACGAGCCTGCCGCAGGGAGCGGTCGATGCCGTCCATCAGGTCGGCGTTGACCATCGAGATCTCGTCGATCACGAGGGTGTCGATCGCGTTGAGGATCTTGCGTGTGGCGTCGGACTGGTCGAGCTCGCCGTCGGCGATGAGACCGATGGGTAAACGGAAGAGGGAGTGGATCGTCTGACCTTCGACGTTGAGCGCCGCGACACCGGTCGGCGCACACACGGCGATCTGCTTCGACGTGTTCCACGCGAGGTGCTGCAGAAGCGTGGATTTGCCTGTACCCGCGCGACCGGTCACGAAGACGTGGTCGCGCGTGTCTTCGATGAGCCGGAACAGCGCCTCCTGCTCGGCGGACAGGGCAGGCGCGTTCACCGCTTCATGCTAACCGCGGGCGTGCTGAGGCCCGTGCGCCGCACCCGCAACGGTGGACAGCCCAGCGAACCCGTGTCGGGAATGACCGCGCCCAGCACCATCCCTGGCGGCCTTTCCTAGACTGAGCCCGTGGACCAAGGGGCGGTGGATTCGACGACGCGCCCCCGCGCGCGCGCTCCTCGGCGCAAGGGCCTCGCCTTCGACATGACCGCGCTCGCCGTCGTGGGCATCCTGCTCATCGCCGCCGTCGCGGCCGGTGCCCTGTCGATCTCGCAGGAGTTCTACAGCGCGCGGGCCTTCGTCGAGCGCTACCTCGGACTGCTTTCGGAGCGACACGCGGCAGATGCGCTCGCCCTCCCCGGCGTCGCGATCGAGAGCGAAGACCTCGCCGCTGCCGGCATCCCCGCTCACGCGGACGATGCTCTGCTGCGCCGTGACGCTCTCGCCAGCCTCACCGATGTGCGCACGGTGTCGGAGGAGGTATCGGGCGAGCTGACCCGCGTCACCGTCTCGTACGTGGCGGGCGGCCACCCCGGGACGACCACGTTCGAGGTGGAGCGCGATGGATGGATCGGCATCGCGCCTGTCTGGCGCTTCGCGACGAGCCCGCTCGCGGTGATCGATCTGACGGTCCGCGGCTCGATGACCTTCGACGTCAACGGCTTCGCGCTCGACAAGCGCCAGGTCTCGCCCGACGGCCTCGACGCCGCTGGCATAGCGCCGCTCCCTCTGCTGGTGTTCTCACCGGGTGTCTACTCGGTGTCGGTGAACACCGCGATCGCCACGACGCCGGGTGTCGCCGTGCTCTCCGACAGCCCGCTCACCTCGGTTCCCATCGAAGTGCAGGCACAGCCCACGCCCGAGTTCATCCAGGTCGTGCAGGAACGCGTCGACGACTTCCTGGCCACGTGCGCCCGGCAGCAGGTGCTGCAGCCGACGGCATGCCCGTTCGGCTATCACCTCGAGGATCGCGTCGTGTCACCGCCGACGTGGTCGATCGCACAGTCGCCCGCCGTCGCGGTCGTGCCGGACGGTGCCGGCTGGCAGATTCCGGCGACCTCGGCCCTGGCCCATATCCAGGTCGAGATTCGCTCGCTCTACGACGGCTCGCTGAGCGAGGTCGACGAAGACGTGGCGTTCGATGTGAGCGGCTCGATCGTGATCCTGCCGGACGGCAGTGCGTCGATCATGGTGAGCGGGCCCGGTTCGTCCTGAGAGGGATGCTGTCGCTTCGCGCACCGCCTCCCGCAGCGTCAGCGGCCGGCCCGCGCGTCGTGCTCGGCCAGCGCCGCGAGTCTGGCGTTGTAGGCGTCGAGTTCGGAGTCGCCCGAGCGGTCGACCTGACGGTCGCGACGCTTCTGCGCCCTGTCGTCGTTGCGGCTCCACTGGATCGCGACGACGATCGCGAGGATCAGGGTCGGCAGCTCGCCGATCGACCACGCCACGCCGCCGCCGATGTATTGATCCTCGAGCGGAGTCGCGCCCCACGTTCGCCCCAATGCCCCGAACCACTCGGACACCATCAGGCCGGACTGCATCATGATCGCGATGCCGAAGAACGCGTGCATCGCCATGATGCCGATGAGCACCACGAGCCTGCCCGCGTACGGCAGACGGTAGGGGACGGGGTCGATGCCGATCAGCGTCAGCACGAACAGGTACCCGGTGATGAGGAAGTGGGCGACCATCCACTCGTGACCGATGTGATCGTACAGCGACCAGCGGAACAGATCGGTGAAGTAGAACACCCAGAGCGACCCGATGAACAGCCCCGCCGCGACGAACGGATTCGTCAGCACTTTGGCCAGGGGCGACTGCACCGCCCAGAGGATCCACTCCCTGCCCCCGCGCGATCCGTCGTCGCGCTTGCGGATCGCACGGGCGGCGAGCGTGACCGGCGCCCCCGACACCAGCAGGAGCGGGATCGCCATGGTCAGGAGCATGTGTCCGACCATGTGCACACTGAACAGGTAGTCCTGGTAGGCGTTCACCGGGCCGCTCGTGACCCACAGAAGCAGCAGCATCCCGAGCACCCAGAAGACGGTGCGGTAGAGCGGCCACCGGTCGCCTCGGCGATGCATGCGCCATACGCCTGCGAGGTAGAAGAACAGGCCGAACCCGACGACGAACGCCCAGAGCATGTCGACGTCCCACGACGTGAACCAGCGCGCGAGGGTGAGCTCGGGAGGCATCGCCGAGCCGGTGAGGATGACGGCGGGTGTCTGCTCGGGAAGAGCGCCGCCCGTCGGCGGCGGTGTGCGAGCGAGGGCCGCGGCCGTGCCGCTGGCGACGCCCATGAACGCGAGCTCGAGCGCGATGAGCCACCAGAACAGACGCGATGCGCTGCCACTCGGTGACGTCGTCGCTGTCGGTGGTGCGGTGGGCGCAGCATCCCCCATCCGTGCGATCAGGAAGCGACGGTAGATCGCACCGAGCACGCCGATCGCGATCAGCGCCGAGGCCTTCACGAGCACCAGTGCGCCGTAGGGCGACGAGAAGAGGGCCTCCCACGTGCCCACGCCGATTGCGGCGCGCACGGTGCCGGAGACGGCGACCACGACGAATGCGCCCAGCGCGATGCTGGAGTACCTCAGCAGCACGGCCTGCATCCGCTCGATGGTCAGCAGCGGTCGGATCGCGACGAGCAGGATGAGCCCGCCCAGCCACACCGCCGCGGCGATCATGTGCAGGACGAGCGTCATCACGGCCGTGGTGTGGTTCGACTCCTCGCCCGAGTGGCCGAGCGTGCCCATCGGCACGACTGCGGCGACGGCGAGGATCGCCACGAACAGCGTGGCCGTCCACGATCGCACCGCGAACGTGAGGACGGTCAGGCCGGCTCCGGCGATCGTCGTGATGAGCCAGCCCCGACCCGTCTCGACGTCGACCAGGAAGCGCCCGAGCTGCTGACCGAACGCGGCGTCAGGGCTGACTGCCGCCGGGATCACGTTGAGGAATGTGAGGAATCCGGTGACGCCCGCGGCGATGGTGAACAGGGCGGCGGAGATGGATGCCACATCCAGCGCCGTGTCGAACTCCTGCTCGCCGGCGCGCAGTGCGAACAGGGCGAGCACGAGCGACCCGACCATCCCGGCGGCGCTGAGATTCACCGCGAGCGTGGCGATGGGAAGCCCCCACCGGACGACCACGCCGGGGTCGCCGATCACGAGCGGCACGGCGCCGCCGCCGAACGCGAGCCCGCACAGCAGCGCGACGAGCGCGACCACGATGAGGATCGCGGGGCCGGCCACGCGGAGCGCGCGGGCGGGGACCCCAGGCGCCGGGGCTCGGCTCGGCGCTTGAGCGCCGCGCTGAGTGGGCGTGAGGGTCATCGTTCCAGCCTACGTTCACGATCGGAGCCGGTGCGTTCCGTCTCCTCGCTGCGCTCGTCGCTCAACGACCGCCTCGCTCGGACCAACGAGAAGGGGGGATGCCGCAGCATCCCCCCTCTCGAGGGTCGAACCGAGTCGCGTCTACTTGACGGCAGCCTTCAGCTTCGAGCCGGCCGTGACCTTGACGCGCTTGCCCGCGGGGATCTTGATCTCGGCGCCCGTCTGCGGGTTGCGGCCCGTGCGAGCCGACGTCGCGACCTGCTCGAAAGCGATCCAGCCCGGGATCGACACCTTGCTGCCCTTGGCGACGGCCTCGGACACGGTGGAGAAGAGGGAGTCGAGCACGCCCGACACAGCAGCCTGGCTCTGACCGGTGGCGCTGGCGATGCTCGCGACGAGCTCGGTCTTGGTGATGGACTTGTCAGCCATGGGGTTGTCCTCCAAGGCGGCAAGCGCCGCCTTTTCATTGCTCGGACCGGACGGCGTCTGCCTTCCGGCTGGTCGGATCGACCGCCCTCGACTATAGCCAGAATCCGCGGAAATACGCGGATTTCCGGCCGCCGCGGGCGATTCGACCGGCGTGTCGTCGTGTTTCGTGTGATTGGTGGTGCCCCTGTGGCTGGTGCTGACCATCGGGCACACGCACTCTTCATCCCCTCGAGAATCGGTGTGGCGCGTGGGCGAGAGCGCGAAAGGCCCGCAGATCCGAGGATCTGCGGGCCTTTCGCGTGGTGCGGGTGGGCTACC
The DNA here is from genome assembly GCF_964244775.1 of uncultured Microbacterium sp. Taxonomy (NCBI): domain Bacteria; kingdom Bacillati; phylum Actinomycetota; class Actinomycetes; order Micrococcales; family Microbacteriaceae; genus Microbacterium; species uncultured Microbacterium sp. Next base: position 89,347 of record NZ_CAXTJR010000007.1, on the reverse strand, counting down.
AGCTCGACTTGGTCACGCCGGGCAGCTCGCCGCGGTGTGCCATGTCACGGAAGCGGACACGCGAGATGCCGAACTTCGTGAGGACACCGCGGGGGCGACCGTCGATGACGTCGCGCGAACGCAGACGCACCGGCGACGCGTTGCGCGGCAGCTTCTGCAGACCGACGCGAGCGGCTTCACGCTCTTCGTCGGTCGAGTTCGGGGCGATGAGCGCCTTCTTCAGTTCGGCGCGCTTCGCGGCGTAGCGGTCGACGACCACCTTGCGCTGCTCGTTGCGCGCGATCTTGCTCTTCTTGGCCATGGATCAGCGCTCCTCTCGGAAGTCGACGTGCTTGCGGATGACCGGGTCGTACTTCTTCAGCACGATGCGGTCGGGGTTGTTGCGGCGGTTCTTGCGCGTCACGTAGGTGTACCCCGTGCCGGCGGTCGAACGCAGCTTGATGATCGGACGGATGTCCTGGGCCTTCTTCGCCATTAGAGCTTCACACCCTTCGCGATGAGGTCTTTGACGACGGACTCGATTCCGCGGGCGTCGATGACCTTGATGCCCTTGGCCGAGACGTTGAGCTTGATGTTGCGGCCCAGCGACGGCACGAAGTACGTCTTCTTCTGCACGTTCGGGTCGAAGCGACGCTTCGTCCGGCGGTGCGAGTGGCTGATCGAGTGACCGAAGCCGGGAACAGCTCCAGTCACCTGGCACACTGCTGCCATAGTGATTTCTCCTTCAATACCGTGAGACCGGACGGCCTCACCCAAGATCCCTTGTCTGTCCCGCACACCATGACGCGGCCCTGTGGAGGACCGAGAGGAGTGTGGGGGCGAACTGCTCGCGTGGAAGGCGCGCAGACAAAGAGTCAGTCTAGCACGGGCCGCGTCTCGCGCCGGGTGACGGACGGATGCCGGAGCCCGGCGCTCACGACGGTCCGGCCCCGCGCCCCCACCGGAAGGGTGAGACCGTCGGGTCGTCCGCGATCCAGAAGCGCCAGGGGAAAGCATCCGTCCCCGCGACTCCCGCCACTCCGACGCGCGGACCGGCGACGACGTCGGCAAGGGGGGAGCTGCGCAGTTCGAGCCGGGCGGTCGCGCCGTGCCACTCGGCGCCCGAGATGGCATCGATCCCGTCGTGGAGGGGATGCCGCAGCCCGATCGCATCGCCGAACCGGCCAGGGCCCCGTGCCAGGTCGCGATCGCTGCGCACGACACCCCCACGCTCGAGGCGATGGCGGAGCGCAGCATCCCGACCGACGACGATCTCGCCCGCCCGCAGCAGGATTCCGCCCGCCGTGCCGTCCGGGCCGGACACGACATTCACGCAGGAATAAATGCCGTGGCTGAGGTAGACGTAGAGGTGACCCGGTTCGCCCCACATGGTGGCATTGCGCGCGGTCGGTCCGCTGCGCGCGTGCGAGCCGGGATCGGGGACCGGACCCGTGCCGAGGCCGTGATAGGCCTCGACCTCGGTCAGCCGAACGGTCACGACATCACCGCCGCTTCGGACGGTCAGGTGCGCACCCAGCAGCCGAGGGGCAACCTCGACGGGCAGCCCGATCAGGTCGGCGCGCGTCGCGGGACGCAGCTCCGGCGGGCTCATTTGGGCGGGATCTGGCACCACGACGCATCGAATCCGGTCACGTTCACGGTCTCGGCCCCCGTGGACAGGTCGACGATGTGGGTGTCCATGCGGGCAGGGAGCGGCAGCTGATACGTGTCGAACCTGTTGCCGACGATCTTCGGCGCGACCAGGATCGCGACGTACCGGCCGCTCGGCGACACGCAGGTCTGGATCACGGAATCTTCGGGCGGTGAGGAGAACACCGGAGTGGTGGTGCCGTCGGCGGCGACCACGGCGACGCTGGTGCCCAGCACCGTGACGGCGTTCTCGATCTTGTTGATGATCTGCACCGTCCCGGCATCCGAGCCCGGCAGCGGGGTGACCGCCGCGACTCGTCCGAGGTCGACCGCAGGGTCGACGAAGGGCGTCTCGGTGCCGTCGGTCAGGTTGACGACGTGACGACCGTCGGGGCGGAGGACGACGGCCTGCGACGACCCGCGGGCGATGCCGTCGATACTCATCGCGTTGCCGAGCGACACCGGGTCTGCGCCTGACGAATCGGTCAGCAGCAATCTGCCGTCGAACGCGAGGAGCAGGATGCTGGAGGTGTCGGGCACGAACCGCCACTCCGAGACGCGCACGTCGCCACCCGCCACGGCCACAGGAGTGGGGGCGTCGGAGGCCGCGGAGTTCTTGAGCGACGCAGTGAAGAGTGCACTCTCGCGCCCGGAGGTGGCGTTGAGCGAAGCATCCGAATAGGTGTACCCGATCAACTCGCCGCGATCGGCGCTCTGCAGATTGGTGACGAATCCATCGCCGGGCAACGGCAACTCGCGCTGCGCCCCGCCGTCCGGATCGGTCACGATCAGCGCCGCCTTCCCGCCCGCGGCGGTGCCGTCGCCGGTGCGGACCGAGACGACGAGGTGGTTCGTGGTCGCGCGGAAGTCTTCGATGTGCGGATGCGAGAACACCGGAACGGCGGTGACCCCGGCGAGGTCGGTGCGGAAGATCGTGTCGCCCTGCGCCGCTCGCCGCAGCACGTAGATGTCGACCGGCGGCGTGGAGAACGTCTCGGTCACCGATCCGGTCGGCCCGCCGCCGATCCCCTCGAGACCGGCGATCGTGACCGTGTAGTCGGTCGCATCATGCAGCGGCAGCACGAAGCGCACGCCGACACTGCGCCCCGAGGTGTCGACGGTGAACGGCGTCGCCGGAGTGACCGTGACCTGGCTCGCATCGACCGGCGTGAGCGACTGGGTAGTCGTGAGGATCAACCGCGAGCCCGACGCCTGCACCGCCGCGGTCGGATCGATCTGGACGTCGGTGATCCGTGGACCCTGCGCCATGATGCCCGCGGCGCCGGCCAGGCTGACCACCGACAGCACGCCCACGACCAGGGCGAATCCGACGGCGAACGCCCGGCCGCGCCGACGATGGGTGCGCGCACGACGGGTGGACTGCGGCATCCCGTCAGTACTCATACGGGTCCTGCGGCTCCGGCGTCGAGGCGACCGAGGTGGGGCTGATCTCCAGCTTCCCGTCGGGGTTCGTGCGCACGGTTCCGGTCACGGTGACCCACTGGCCGGTCTCGGGCGGCGATCCGTCTGCCGCGATCGGCACGCTCGCCGTCTGCGCGTCGATCACGCAGTGCGTGATCACCAGGCGGGTGAGCTGGAAGCCGGTGCCGCCTGTCGCGGGGGTGGCGAACCCGGTGAGCGTCACGGTGTCGCCGTCGAACGCGTCGGGGTTCGTCGAGGTCGCGAATGCGCTCGCCCATGCGCCGATCCCGAACGACGAGGTGTCTCCGGTGGAGGCGAGGGCGACAGCATCCGCTCCGGCGAACAGCGGAGGGGCACCGACGTCGCGCGACATCGCGAGCTCGGCCGACAGCGAGGCCGGCGGCAGCAGGAGGATCGAGAGGACGACGGCGGATGCTGCGACCCCGCCGACCACGGTGACGCCGATGCCTGCCCGCTCGGCCCAGTTGCGGCCTCCGCGCGGGGTGAAAGGTCGCTCGTCGACGGGCTCAGCGACCGGATGGTGGTGGTCGTGGATCTCGCCGGCACCGTGATCATGGCCGTGGTCGGCCTCGGCGCCGAGCGGCAGCAGGAACGACAGCACCGCGCCGACGAGCACGAGCACGGACATCCCGGCGGCGAACCACGTCGAATCGGGGTTGATGTAGAGCGCGAGACGGCCGGTGAGCGTGAGAGACAACGTCACGACCGCCAGGCATGAGGCGAGGCCCACGCCCAGCCACCGCGTTCCGAGTCTGCTCATCTCACGCAAGGAGATTCACCACCGTTCCGATGGCGAACGCCGAGAGCACGACGACGACGACCATGCCGACGAGCACCGGTGTGCGGAATGTCGTGCGCAGCAGGGCGAGCATCTTGACGTCGACGAGCGGGCCCACGAGCAGGAACGCGACGATCGAGCCCGGCGTGAACGTCGACGCGAACGACAGGGCGAAGAACGAGTCGACGTTGGAGCAGATCGAGACCACCATCGCGAGCGCCATCATCGCGACGATCGACAGGGCAGGGTTCGAGCCGATCGCCAGCAGCGTGTCGCGGGGGATGAGCACCTGCACCGCTCCCGCGATCGCCGAACCGATCACGAGAGCCGGCATCACCGACCGCAACTCGACGATGAACTGCGCGAGGCTGCGGCGGCCGCGGCCGCCGGATTCCTGCGTCACGATCTCGCGCGTCTCGAGGAAGCGCTCGGTCAGCAGCGAGTCGGGGTCGGGGTGGCGGCTGTACAGCCAGCCGATCAGGTTGGCGATGAGGTAGCCGCCGACGAGGCGGGCGATCAGGATGCCGTCGCTCCAGCCGAACGCCTGGTGGGTCGTGATGATGACGATCGGGTTCACGATCGGCGCGGCCACGAGGAAGGTGAGTGTCTCGGGGACCGAGAAGCCGCGCATCAGCAGGCCTCGGGCGAACGGTACATTCCCGCATTCGCATACCGGGATCACCATGCCGAACAGCGACAGCACGGCGCGGCGCGCCCACGCTCGCCGCGGCATCCATCGCTCGATCACACCGGGCGGAACCCACACCTGGACGACGATCGAAAGGACGACGCCGAGCACCACGAACGGCAGCGACTCGATGAGCACGCTGATCGCGAGGGTGAGCCCGTCCTGAGCTCTCGTGGGAAGGGATGCCGGGTAGAAGGTCGGCGCGAGCGCGTCGACGAGGAAGAGCGCGACGACGAATGCGACCCCGACTGCGAGCCAGACCGCGGCGCGCGCGACCGGGCTGCGGCCGGGTGGGGGTGCCGACGTCTGCACCGGCCCGGCTGCGGTACTGCGCAGGCTCACGCGCTCTCGCGTGCCTTCGCGCAAGACGAGCACAGCCCAAAGATGTCGACCACGTGCTCGGCCTCGATGAAGCCGTGCGTCGCCGCGGTGCTGCGGGCCCACTGCTCGACAGCCGTCGCCTCGATCTCGACGGTCAACCCGCACGACCGGCAGATCAGGTGATGGTGGTGGCCGGGGCTCGCGCACGCGCGGTAGAGGCTCTCGCCCTCGGGGCTCTGCAGCGAATCGGCTTCGCCCTGCGAGGCGAGGCCCGCCAGGGCTCGATAGACGGTGGCCAGGCCGATGCCCGTATTCTCGTCACGCAGCGTGGCGTGCAGACTCTGGGCGCTCACGAATCCGCGCGATTCGGCCAGCGCTTCGCGGACGCGATCGCGCTGCCACGTGTTGCGCTGAGTCATGGCGGCGATTATAACGAGGCGTCCTGTGCGTGGGCTGGCTGTGCCGGCCGGAGCATCCTGCCTGGTCAGTCCGCGCGCGACACCCGGTCGCGCCGCGCGCCGACCAGTCTGCAGACGAGGTAGATGACGAACGAGATGGTCGTGATGTACGGGCTCACCGGCAGAGTGCCCATGATCGCGAGCAGGATGCCGCCCACCGCCGACACGAAGCCGAACACCGCTGCCAGCACCGGCACCGAGAGCGGGCCGGACACCACGCGCATGGCGGCCGCGGCCGGCGTCACGAGCAGCGACATCACCAGCAGCGCACCGATGATGTGCACGCTGACGGCGACGATGAGGCCGAGCAGGATCATGAAGGCCAGCGACACCGCGGTCGTGGGCACACCGCGCGCTGCGGCGGACTGCGGGTCGAGCGAATCGAATCGCAGCGGGCGCCAGATGAGCAGGATGCCCAGCAGCACCACCACGGCGATGGCGATCAGCAGACCGAGCTGGGTGTTCTGCACCGACACGATCTGCCCGGTCAGCAGACTGAACCGATTGGCGCTGCGCCCGTTGTAGAGCGAGAGGAACAGGATGCCGAGGCCGAGGCCGAACGGCATCAGCACGCCGATGATCGAGTTGCGATCGCGAGCGCGGGCGCCGAGCCAGCCGATCAGCCCCGCCGCGACCAGCGAACCGACGACCGAGCCGGTGACGACATCCACGCCGAGCAGCAGCGCCGCCGCCGCGCCCGCGAACGAGAGTTCGCTGATGCCGTGCACGGCGAACGCCATGTCGCGCTGCATGACGAACACCCCGACGAGGCCTCCGACCAGACCGAGCACGGCCCCGGCCACCACCGAGTTCGACACCAGTCCGAGGATCTCGCCGTAGTCGCTCAGCCCGCCGAACATCGCGTCGGCGACATCCGACCAGTTCACTCGGGAACCTCGTCGTGGTGATGGTGCGCCGCTTCGGCGTCGGGGGCGCCAACGACGACGAGTTGACCGCTGGCGCGTAGCACCGACACCGGCACGCCGTACAGCGCCGTCAGCACCGCCGAGTTGAGCACTTCGTCGGGGGTGCCGAGCGAGAAGGTGCCGTTGGCGAGATAGAGGATGCGGTCCACGCTGCCGAGCACCGGATTGATGTCGTGCGTCACCAGCAGAACTCCCGCATCCGACTTCCGCCGGTGCGTGTCGATCAGGCCGACGACCGCGCGCTGGTTCGCCAGGTCGAGGCTCGTGAGCGGCTCATCGCACAGCAGCAGTCGGGGGTTGTCGGCGAGCGCTTGGCCCGCGCGCAGCCGCTGCTGCTCGCCGCCCGACAGCAGCCCCACCGGGCGATCGGCGAAGTCACGCGCGCCCACCGCGTCGATGAGGGCGTCGATGCGCTTCTTGTCTCCGCGGCGAGGAATGGGCAACCCGAAGCGGTGTCCGTCGACGCCGAGCGAGACGAGGTCTCGCCCGCGCAGCGCCGCATCCCGCGGCAGCGGTCGCTGTTGCGGGATGTAGCCGATGTTCCGGTTTCCGGCCGAGTTGACTTCAGACCCCAGCGCCGTGATGGTGCCGGCGCTGAGCCTCTCCAGCCCGAGGATCGCCCGCAGCAGCGTGGTCTTGCCTGCACCGCTCGGCCCGAGAACCGCGATGAGCTCCCCGGGCGCCACGGTGAGGTCGAGGCCGCTCCAGAGCTCTCGGGCGCCACGCCGAAGCGCCGCGCCCGAGATTTCGAGGGGATTCGCTCGGGAGGTCACTGCTTCAGTGCGTCTCCGAGTTCTTTGACGTTCGCCTGCATCCACGAGATGTAAGTCTGTCCTTCGGGGAGGGTTTCCGAGAATTCGAGCACCGGCACCCCGGCGGCCTTGGCCGCATCGATGATCTGAGTCGTCTCGGCGCCGCCGGTCTGGGCATTGACGATGACGACCTGCACGTCTTTGTTCTTCACGAGGTTCAGTGATTCGAGCAGCGTGGCCGGGGGCACATCCTGGCCCTCTTCGACCGCTTCGCTGAACTCCGGTGGCGTCGCGTTCTGGATGCCGGCGGCGGTGGTCAGGTAAAGCGGCACCGGCTCGGTCACGAAGACCTTCTCACCTGTGTGATCGGCCGCGATCGCACCGAGCGAGTCGCGAAGCTCGGAGAGCCTGCTCTTGAACGCAGCGACTCTGGTGCTGAAGTCATCGGCGTGATCGGGGTCGAGCTTCGTGAGCTCGTCGGCGATCTCGTCGGCCACGACCGACATGGCCTCCTGGTCGTACCAGACGTGCTCGTTGAATCCCTCGAGGTTGTCTTCGCCGGGATAGTCCGACTCTGCGGCGGCGCCGACGATGACCGGGGCCGTGGACCCCGACGAGGTGATGAGCGACTGGATGAACGAGTCGTAACCGCCGCCGTTCTGCACGATGAGGTCAGCGTTCTTCACGGTCAGCTGGTCTTTCGCGCTGGCCTCGAACTCGTGCGGATCCTGCGATGCCGACGAGATGATCGAGGTGACGTCGATGTCGTCACCGCCGATCTCGTCGAGGATCTCGCCATAGACGTTGGTCGAGGCGACCACGTTGAGCTTGCCGTCATCCGAAGACGACGCGGACGAGCCGGTGGCGGTTCCGGCGCAGCCGGCGAGCAGGAGAGCGGATGCTGCGGCCACGCCGAGCAGCAGAGGAAGACGTCGGGTCATCCCGCCAGCGTACAGCTACTGATAATCATTCTCAAACCACGATGGACGACAGCGAGACCCTGCGCATGTCTCAGACGGTGGTCGACGAGGCTCAGTCGAGCAGGAGAGCCGGCTCCTCGAGGATCGATGCGATGTCGGCGATGAACCGCGACACCCCGTCGCCGTCCACCACGCGGTGATCGAACGAGCCCGACACGGTGGTCACCCAGCGAGGGCGCACCTCGCCGTCGACGACCCACGGCTTCTGGCGGATCGTACCCAGCGCGACGATGCCGACCTCGCCGGGGTTGATGATCGGGGTACCGGCATCCATCCCGAAGACCCCGATGTTGGTGATCGTGATCGTGCCGCCGGACTGATCGGCGGGCGTGGTCTTGCCTTCGCGTGCCGTGATCGTGAGCTTCTCGAGCGCGCGCGCGAGGCCTTGCATGTTGAGGTCTTGCGCGTCCTTGATGTTCGGGACGAGCAGTCCTCGGGGGGTGGCGGCGGCGATCCCGAGGTTGACGTAGTGGCGCACGCGGATCTCGGCGCCGTTCTCGGCGTCGATCCAGGCGGCATTGACCATGGGCGTGCGGCGCACGGCCCAGATGACGGCCCTGGCCATGATCAGCAACGGCGAGACCTTGGTGTCGGCGAAGTCGGGCGAGGCCTTCAGCCGCTTGACGAGCTCCATCGTGCGCGACGCGTCGACGTCGGTCCACACCGACACGTGCGGCGCGGTGTAGGCGCTTCGGACCATCCCCGACGCGGTCGCCTTGCGCACACCCTTGACCGGGATCGTCTCTTCGCGCTCCCCTGCCGCCGGAACGGGCACGGGCGCCTGGGGTCGCGGGGTCGTGACGGCGGCCGGAGCGACGGGGATCGTCTCCTCCCGCACGGCACCCCATTCGGGCGTCTCGATGTTGCGGAAGACGCTGGCCTGCGACGCGTGCCCCACGACATCGTCTCGGGTGATCTCGCCTGCCGCGCCCGTGGGCGTGACATCGGCGAGGTCGACGTCGAGGTCGCGGGCGAGCTTGCGGATGGGCGGCTTGGCCGCGACGCCGACGGATGCTCGGACCACCGCGTCGGCTGCCGGCTTGCGCCGGCGCGACTGGACATGCCCCGCGCTCCCGTAGCCGACGAGCACCGCACCGCCGGTCTCTTCGGCCTCGAGCGGGGCGGACGGCACATCGGTGACGGTACCGGTCCCGGCGATCGTGATGATCGCGGCGCCCACATCCACGGTGTCGCCCTCACCCACCAGCAGCTCGCCGACGACTCCCTCGAAGGGGGAGGGCAGCTCGACGAGCGATTTGGCCGTCTCGATCTCGACCAGGACGTCGTTGATCCCCACTGTGTCGCCGGGGGCGACGTGCCACGCGACGATCTCGGCCTCGGTCAGCCCCTCACCCACATCGGGCAGATGGAACGTCTGGGTGCTCATCGCTTGTCCAATCAGTAAGCCAGCGCGCGGTCGACGGCTTCGAGGATGCGGTCGGCGTCGGGCAGATACAGTCCCTCGAGCTTGGCCGGAGGGAACGGTGTGTCGAACCCCGAGACGCGCAGCACGGGCGCCTCGAGTGCGTAGAACGCGCGCTCCATGACCGTCGCGGCGACCTCGCTGCCGAGAGAGGTGAATCCCGGCGCCTCCTGCGCGTAGACCATGCGCCCGGTGCGCCGCACCGAGTCGAGGATCGGGCCGTAGTCGACGGGCGACAACGAGCGCAGGTCGATGACCTCGCAGCTCGTGCCCTCCGACTCGGCGAGCGCGGCGGCCTGCAGCACTGTGGCCACCATCGCACCGTGCGCGACGAGAGTCACGTCGGTGCCGCGCCGGACGATGCGGCTCGCATGCAGCGGGAGGGCGGGGGCCGAAGCATCCACCTCGCCCTTCTGCCAGTAGCGGCTCTTGGGCTCGAGGAAGATCACCGGGTCGTTCGAGCCGATCGCCTCCTGGATCATCCAGTACGCGTCGTTCGGCGTCGACGGGCTGACCACGCGCAGACCGGGCGTATGCGTGAAGTAGGCCTCGGGGCTCTCCTGGTGGTGCTCGATCGCCCCGATGTGGCCGCCGTAAGGGATGCGGATCACGACGGGCATCTGCAGCGCCCCCTCGTGGCGATACGTGAGCTTCGCCAGCTGCGAGGTGATCTGGTCGAAGCCGGGATAGACGAATCCGTCGAATTGGATCTCGCACACCGGGCGGAAGCCGCCCATCGCCAGGCCGATCGCCGTCCCGATGATGCCGGATTCGGCCAGCGGGGTGTCGAGCACCCGTCGTGCGCCGAAGTCGGCCTGCAGGCCTTCGGTGACGCGGAACACGCCGCCGAGGAGCCCGATGTCCTCACCCATCAGGATGACGCGGTCCGAGTCTTCCAGTGCCCTGCGCAGCCCGGCGTTGAGCGCCCGGCTGAACGGCATGGTCGAGATCGCGCTGGATTCCTCGCCGCTCATGAGGCCCCCTCCTCGAAGGATGCCTCGTACCCCGCGAGCCACTCGCGCTCGGCCTCGACGAGCGGATGCGGATCGGAGTACACGTTCTGGAAGATCTGACCGGCTGGAAGGCCGCCCAGGCTCATCGTCCGGGTGCGCACATCGTCGGCGAGCGCCCGCGACTGCTCCTCGACGTCGGCGAAGAAGGCGTCGGAGGCTCCGCGGCCGCGCAGGAACACCCGCATCCGCTCGATCGGGTCGCGTCGCGCCCACGACTCCTCTTCGGCGCTGCTGCGGTACTTCGTCGGATCGTCGCTGGTGGTGTGCGCGCCCATCCGGTAGGTCATCGCCTCGATCGCGCGGGGTCCGCCCCCGGCGCGCGCCTCATCGAGGGCGACCTTCGAGACGGCGTAGCTGGCGATCACATCGTTGCCGTCGACCTGCACGCTCGGGATGCCGATTCCCTCGCCGCGCCGGTAGAGCGGCGAGCGCGACTGGGTCGAGACCGGCACCGAGATCGCCCACTGGTTGTTCTGCAGGAAGAACACCTCGGGCGTCTGGTAACTCGCCGCGAACACCATCGACTCGTGGACATCGCCCTCACTGGAAGCGCCGTCGCCGTAGTAGACGATGACGGCTTCGTCGCGCTCGGGGTCGCCCGTGCCGCTCCTGCCGTCGAACGCGATTCCCATCGCGAGGCCGGTCGCGTGCAGCGTGTGCGCACCCAGGACGAGGGTGTAGATGTGCGTGTTGCCGTTCTTCGGGTCGAAAGGATCCCACCCCCCGTGCGTCAGCCCGCGCATCACGCGGATGATGTCGACGAGGTCGACGCCGCGGATCATGCACACGACGTGCTCGCGATACGAGGGGAACAGGTGGTCCTGCGGCCGCGCCGCGCGCGCCGAGCCGACCTGCGCGGCCTCCTGGCCGAAGCTCGGCGGCCACAGCGCCAGCTGGCCCTGCCTCTGCAGATTGGTCGCCTCGCGGTCGAACGCGCGGATCACGGCCATGTCGCGATAGAAGCCTTCGAGGTCGGCATCCGTCAGCGCGTCCACGAGCGCGAGGTAGGGTTCGGCGGCCGGCGTCGGCGCCAGCGAACCGTCGGCGGCCAATACCCGTACGAGTCGGGGATCGTCGAGCCCGGCTCCTTGTAGCGACGTCACCGTTCCACGCTACCCTCGCCCCGCATGACCTTCTGGGAGAGTCCGGACAACGGATGCCGCGATCCGTAGGATCTTCTCCACAGACTCATGCTCGCCCACGGATATACGCAGGCCGTCGCCGGCGAACGGCCGGACGATGAGCCCGTCGGCCTCGAACAGCTCGGCGGCGGCCGCCGTCTCGGCTCCCGTCGCGAGCCAGACGAAGTTGCCTTGCGCATCGGGCACGCGCCAGCCGACCTCGCGAAGCCCCTCGGCGAGCCGATCGCGACGCCCTGCGATCACGCGCACACGCTCGAGCAGCTCCGACTCGGCGGAGAGGCTCGCGAGCGCCGCCTCTTCGGCCTGCGCCGTCACGGACAGCGGGATGCTGGTGGTGCGCGCAGCATCGAGGATCCGGGGGTGCCCGATCGCATATCCGATCCGCAGCCCCGCGAGTCCGAACGCCTTGGAGAAGGTGCGGAGCGCGACCACGTTGTCGTGACCGGAGGTGCCGAGCACCCGCATCCCGTCGACGGCGTCGCTCGCCGTGACGAATTCGGCGTACGCCTCGTCGAGGATCACGAGGATGTCGCGGGGGACCGCCGCGAGGAACTCCTCGAACTCGGCGTGGGTCACGATGGGTCCGGTCGGGTTGTTCGGGGTGCAGACGATGATCACACGCGTGCGCTCGGTGACCGCCGCGGCCATCGCGGGCAGGTCGTGGCGGGCGTCGGCATCAAGGGGCACCTCTACGGGAACCGCGCCGGCGATCAGCACAAGCCCCGGGTAGGCCTCGAACGACCGCCAGGCGTAGATCACCTCGTCGCCGGGACCGGCCGCGGCGAGGATGAGCTGCGCGAGGATCGAGACGCTTCCGGCACCGATGTGGACCTCGTCGGGCGAGACGCCGAATCGCGCACTCAGACGCTGGCGCAGGCGGCCGGCCGTGGCATCCGGGTACCGATTGAGTGCGATCGCACCCTGCAGCGCGACCAGCACGCTCGGCAGCGGATCGAAGGGGTTCTCGTTGCTCGACAGCTTGTAGGCATCGCCGGTGGCCTGCTTGCCCTGCCGATAGGGCGGCAGAGCGGCGATCTCGGGGCGGATGCGGACGGGGGCGTCGGCACGGGAGGAACGATCGGGCGACTCGGTCACCCGCCCGAGTCTACGAGCGGCGGGGCTCCGACGCGGCTTCCACGTTGATACCGAAGTGGTACCTCGATACCATTGTGGTATGGCTATGACCCTTCGCATTCCCGCTGAACTCGATGCGCGGCTCGACGCCCTCGCCGCTGAGCGACGGACGTCGAAGCATGCCCTCATCATCGAGGCCACCGACAGGTTCGTCTCCAGCCAGTCCAAGACCGCTCGCGTGCTTTCGGCGATCGATGAAGTGGGTGATCGCTACTCGGACGCTTTGACGAGGCTCGAGGACGCCTGACATGGGGGAGACGATCGAATACATCGAGCCGGAACAGGCCCACGCGGTCATCGCACGACTCGGCTTCCACGTGCGAGACGACGGCTTGCTCCAGTCCGCGCTGGCGCGGGCATCGGCCAGCATGTTCGGGCAAGACGCCTACGCGACGCTCGAGCTGAAAGCGGCGGCGGTGTTCTCGTCGCTCGCACAGAATCACGCCCTCTTCGACGGCAACAAGCGCCTCTCGCTCTACCTGACCTTCGCCTTCCTGCGGATCAACGGATACCGAGTCACCTTCACGAACGACGAAGCCTTCGATCTCGTGCTGGACGTCGCCCAGAGCAAGGCCGAACTCCAGGCGATCGCCCGAGCGATCCGTGATCATCTCGGCCCCCGCGTGGCAGACTGACCTCACTATGGGCTTCCTCATCCGCGTCGTCGTCAACGCATTCGCGATCTGGGTCGTGACCCTGATCCCCGCCCTCCAGGTCTCGGTCATCGCCTTCCCCCCGGGCGAGACGCTGCAACTGGTGCTGACCCTGCTGATCGTCGCGGCCATCTTCGCGCTTGTGAACACGATCATCGGCACGGTGATCAAGATCCTGGCGTTCCCGCTCTACGTGCTCACGCTGGGGCTGATCTCGCTCATCATCAACGCGTTCCTGCTGTGGCTCACGGCGTGGATCACGGGCTTCTGGAACTGGGGCCTGCGCGTCGAGGACTTCTGGTGGGGCGTTCTGGCCGCGATCATCATCTCGATCATCAACTGGATCTTCGGCCTCATCCTTCGCCCCCGCCGGAAGCGCTGAACCCGGTCGCGACTCGTGTCGCGGAGTATTCGACGACGTCGACGGATGCCGCGGCCCCCAGCTGATCGAACAGCTCGCGCACCGGTGCCATCCGTGGATCGGCCGAGGCATCCAGCATCCTCGCCGTCTCGGTGTAGCCCGCGATCCCGTGGGCCGGAAGGGTCACGTCGTGCGGGCCCAGGGCAGGATCGGCGAGCCGCTCGGCGACGAAGCTGCCGGGACCGCCGACGCCCTGAGGGTTGCCGCCGCCCTCGAGGAACGCGACCGGGTCGTCGGTGTGGCGCAGCGAGACGCTGAGCGTTTCCGCACCGACGTCGGCCTCGACCGGCGAGCCGAACGACACGAGGGTGCTCGTGTCGTAGCCGCCCTCGAGCGCGAGGTGCGCGGTGATCATCGCGCCCTGCGAGTGCCCGAATGCGTGCACGACATCGCCCGGCTCAGCCCCGGCCCGTTGCAGGGCCTTCACTGTGGCTTCGTACGACGCCGACTCCTTGCCGGTGTACAGCTCGACGTTCGAGGTCATGTCGAACGGGTCGCGAGAGCCCGCGGCGATCGCCTGCGTGCCGGCCACGTAGACAGCGAACTGCCGCGAGCCGTCGGCCATCGTGTAGCGCTCGACCCGCACGCGGGCCGAGCTCGAGCCGCCGGGAATGCGTGCGGCGACCTCGGCGAGACTCGCGGGGGCGGCGGCGGGCGCAGGAGGGGCGAGCGCAGTCACTCGCGCATGGGTGGATGCCGGCGTCAGGCGTGCACCGGAGGGGATCGTGCCCGCCCCGGCCGCCGCGACGCCCAGCCCGAGCGCGAGGGTGGCCGCCGGCATGAACGGCGCCCCGCCGGCCAGCGCGTGCACCGGCCACGCGCCGATGCCCTGCACGGCGAGGTCGATCGGCCACGCCACGCGCCAACCCCCTTCGCGCATCGTCGCGAGCGCTCCCGCCCACGGGTACGCACCGCTCAGCGCGCTGATCCGGGCCGAGATCTCGGCCTGCCGGGCGGCGCCGGCCGATCCGTCGAAACCGGCGGTCGTGCGCAGCTCCACGATCTCGTACACCGCCGCGGCGAACCGCAGCCGCTCGGCGAGCGATCGCGCGGCGGCGGATGCCGCATCCGTCCGATTCGCGAGCGCGCTCGCGGTGTACCCGCTGTCGGGGACGAAGCCCGAGGAGGCGACGGGGGCGATGCCACCGAGCAGCATGACGACCGACCGCACCAGGTCTTCGATCCGGGCGAGGTCGCCGCCGGCCCGCTCATACCTCTCGGCGGCGGCGCGCAGCGACTCGGGGTCGACGGCGACCAGCCCGCCGCTGCGGATGTCGAGGTCGTCGCTCATACGCCCGCCCACCATGCGGCGAGGAGCGCCTGGCTACGTGCCGCGCCCACTTCGTCCTCCAGCAGACGCGCGGTGTCGCGGAGCCCGTCGAGGTCTGCCTGCCAGGCTTCGGCCCGGCGATGGAAGTGCCGCGCCGACGCGGTCTGCCAATCCGTCGCGTTCAGCAGGTCGGCGGACGCGGCCCGCGCGGCATCCAGACGATCGACGATGTCCGAGATGGTGCGACCCGCCAGCTCGAGGGTGCTCACGGCGTGGGCGACCTCGGGCGGATAGCGCGGCTGCACGGACATGTCAGCCAGCGTCGCGGATCGAGGAGAGCGGCGAGCGTGCCGGAGGGCAGGTTGCGCAGAACACGTCGCGTGACGGCGCTGGGGAGGGGTGCTCGAGGGGGGCGACAGCGCGGCCTCGAAGGCGCGTACACCGCATCCGGCACGCGGCACCAGAATGGAAGCATGACTGCGAGCGCCGACGAGCCGTTTCGCGTCGTCTTCGTCTGTACGGGCAACATCTGCCGCTCGCCCATGGCCGATGTCGTCTTCCGTTCGTTCGCCGGTGCCGCCGGCCTGCGCGATCGCGTCGCCTCGACCAGCGCGGGCACCGGCGACTGGCACGTCGGGGAGCGAGCCGATCAGCGCACACTTGAGGCCCTCGAGCGGCGCGGCTACGACGGCAGCCGGCACCGCGCACGGCAGTTCACCCACACCGACTTCGCCCAGAGCGACCTCGTGGTGGCGCTCGACCGCAGCCACGAGCGGATCCTGCACGGATGGGCGCGGGGCGAAGGCGATGCCGACAAGATCGCGCTGCTGATGTCGTTCGATCCGGCCGCGACCACCCTCGATGTGCCCGACCCGTACTATGCCGGCCCCGGAATGTTCGACGATGTGCTCGGTATGATCGAGAGTGCGAGCCGGTCGCTCTTCCGGCAGCTCGAACCCGCGATCCGCTCGACGACCTGACCTGCCGGTCAGCCGGCGCTGCAGGTCCACGACGGGAGCCTCGTGCCCACTCTTTCCCCCCAGCCCCTCAGCCCCCTGGACGGGCGCTATCGCGCCGCCGTCGCAGACCTCGGCGACTACCTCTCCGAGGCGGGACTGAACCGCGCGCGCGTCGAGGTCGAGGTCGAGTGGCTCATCGCGCTGACCGACCGCTCACTGTTCGGCACGAGCCCGCTCGCCGATACCGACAAAGAGCGCCTGCGCGCGGTATACCGCGACTTCGGCCAGCCCGAGATCGACTGGCTCGCCGAGAAGGAAGCGGTCACCCGCCACGACGTCAAGGCCGTCGAGTACCTCGTGCGCGACCGGCTGTCGGCACTGGGTCTCGACGCGATCGCCGAGCTGACGCATTTCGCCGCGACCAGCGAAGACATCAACTCCGCCTCCTACGCCCTCACGGTGCAGCGCGCGGTGACGCGCGTGTGGCTGCCTCGACTCCGCACGGTGATCGACACGCTGCGCGCGATCGCGGTGCAGCACCGGGATGCCGCGATGCTCGCCCGCACGCACGGACAGCCCGCAACCCCCACCACCATGGGCAAAGAGATCGCGGTGTTCGCGCATCGCCTGGAGCGTGTCGCGGCGCAGGTCGAAGCATCCGAATACCTGGCGAAGTTCTCCGGCGCCACCGGAACCTGGTCTGCCCATCTCGCCGCCGAGCCCGACGTCGACTGGCCCGAGCTGACCGGCTCGTTCATCGCGGGTCTGGGGATCGGATTCAACCCGGTCACGACGCAGATCGAGTCGCACGACTGGCAGGTCGAGCTGTACGACCGGGTGCGGCATGCCGGCGGCATCCTGCACAATCTCGCGACCGACGTGTGGACCTACATCTCGCTCGGGTACTTCTCGCAGATCCCCGTCGAAGGTGCCACCGGGTCATCGACGATGCCGCACAAGATCAACCCGATCCGGTTCGAGAACGCCGAGGCCAACCTCGAGATCTCGGGGTCGCTCCTCACCTCGCTGGCCCAGACCCTCGTCACTTCGCGCCTGCAGCGAGACCTCACCGACTCGACCACACAGCGCAACATCGGTGTCGCCCTCGGCCACTCGCTGCTCGCGCTCGACAATCTGCAGCGCGGACTCGGCGAGATCTCTCTCGCGCAGCAGGTGCTGAATGCTGATCTCGAGGCCAACTGGGAGGTGCTGGCCGAGGCGATCCAGACCGTTGTGCGCGCCGAGATCGCGGCGGGGCGCTCGTCGATCTCCGACCCCTACGCGCTGCTGAAAGACCTCACGCGCGGCCGCCGGGTCGGTGGCGCCGAGCTCGCGGAGTTCGTCTCGGGACTCGACATCGGGGATGCGGCCAAGCAGCGTCTGCTCGCGCTTACGCCGGCCGGCTATGTCGGCCTCGCGTCGCAGGTCGTCGACTTCCGCTGACTCTGCCCGGCCCCTGCGGCGGTGATCGAGTAGGCGCGCCAGCGCCGCACCGCGACCCGCGTCAGGGTCGAGGGTCGGGATCACCGGATGCCGCAGCATCCGGTTCATCGTCCTCATCGTCGTACAGCACCGGGCGATCGATCGTCTTTTGGACCTGCACCGGATCGATCACCAGCAGCAGCAGGGCGACGCCCACGAGCACGACGATGAACGTGACGCCGAGCACGATCAGGGCGACCACGAGCGCGCGTTCGGACTGACCGGGCTGACGCTGCTGGAAGAAGCCCATCGAGATCAGGGTCACGACGGCGGCGAACAGCGCGGCGCCGAAAGCCAGCCCCAGCAGCTGCACGGGCTTCATCAGGTCGCGCCTGGTCGGCTTGTCGTCGGTCACGCGGCGCCTCCCGTCGTGTCATCGGTCGGCGCTGCGACAGCCGCGTGCCGTCGGGGCGAGAATCCGGCGATCGCGAGGTAGACCGCGACGACCGCCGCGTATCCGCCGAATACTCCGACCGCGATCACGATGCCGGTGAGGGTGAAGGTCTGTCCCGCGGCTTCGATGTGATAGTTCAGGGCGTACTGCGCCGGGACCAGCAGGAGGCCTGCGGCGAGCACGAGGGTGATGATCCCGATCGTGAGGGAGTCACGGGCCTCGCCGCGGCTCGGAGTGGACGCATCGGTCTGCGCCACAGCATCCGTGCCCGGGTCGCGCCGCAGCGCGTGCAGCGTGCGGGCGCCGACGATCGTCTCAACCAGCCCGCTCGCGATCGCCCACGCGATCACCACGGCGAAGAACATGAGCGTCGAGCGCAGCGAGGTGACACCGGCGACCATGCCTGCGGCGACCCCGATGATCCCGAGGAGCATTGCGGGCCAGCGGGCGCCGGTGGGATGCACGAGCCATGCGGCCAGCAGGAACACGAGGCCGGTCGCGATCGCGAACCCGCTGAAGACGGCCAGCCCGAGGTTTCCGGAGTGGTCGGGCGAGAACGTGATCATGATCGCCGCGATCGCCGCGAAAGCGGCGCGCGCGAGCTGCACATGCCGCACCTCGAAGGTGCGGGGCGCGGAAGCTGACGACACGTGTGTTCCTGTAGAAGAAAGGGGGATCGACCCAGTCTAAGTCGTCGTATGCGACGGCCTCGCGCCGAGACGTCGTCGATCGCGCAACTTCGGAGAACTGCGCGGTTTCGGGCGCGCAGTCGCTCTCGCACCCGAAGAACCGCAGGCCTCCGAATATCCGACAGGTAGACTCCCGCGCGATGGATCGCGTGCTCAACGTCTCGGCCTACCTGTTCACCCCGCTGGATGACCGGGCCGCTCTGCGCGCCGCGCTGAAGGCCGATGCCGAGGCGCGGGGCCTCAAGGGCACCATCCTGCTGGCCGAGGAGGGGATCAACCTCGTCCTCGCCGGCGACGCCGACGGCGTGCGCGGCTTCATCGCGCGCCTTCGGACCGATCCGCGATTCGCCGCGCTCGCGACGAAAGAGAGCTGGTCTGCCGAGCAGCCATTTGGGCGCATGCTCGTCAAGCTCAAGCGCGAGATCATCCGGATGGACCACCCGAGCATCCACCCCGCCGCCGGGCGCGCGCCCTCCGTCGACGCGCGGACGCTGCGCCGCTGGCTCGACGACGGCCACGACGACGATGGCCGCGAGGTCGTCATGCTCGACACCCGCAACGCATTCGAGGTCGAGTACGGCACGTTCGAGAACGCGATCGACTGGAAGATCACGCGGTTCACGCAGTTCCCGGATGCTGCGGCCACCCACGCCGCCGACCTCGAGGGCAAGACGGTGGTGAGCTTCTGCACCGGCGGCATCCGGTGCGAGAAGGCGGCCATCCATCTGCGGGATGCCGGTCACCCGAACGTGCTGCAGCTGGACGGGGGCATCCTCACCTATTTCGACGAGGTCGGCGGCGCGCACTTCGACGGCGACTGCTTCGTGTTCGACGAGCGCGAAGCCCTCACGCCGGCGCTGACGGCCCGCGTCTGAGCCGAGGCTCCGGCGGTGGGGGCACCTCTTTCGCGGCGACCACGTCGGCGACGGCGATCGTCTCGATACCCCGGACCCCGTCGACGACGAGGGTGACGGCGTCGGCTTGCAGCAGCATCCCGAGCGCATCCGTCGCCTGCCCGGTCGGCAGCAGGTAGCGCACGACCACCCGCATGCCGGGCTGCAGGCCCGTCACCATGCGCCGGGCGCGTAGTCCTTGAGGAAGACGCCGAAGAGGTCTTCGCCGGCTTCGCCGCGCACGATCGGGTCGTACACGCGGGCAGCGCCGTCGACGAGGTCGAGCGGGGCGTGGAAGCCCTCTTCGGCGAGCCGCACCTTGGTCGGGTGCGGGCGCTCGTCGGTGATCCAGCCCGTATCGACGCTCGTCATCAGGATGCGGTCGCTCTCGAACATCTCGCGCGCACTGGTGCGGGTGAGCATGTTGACAGCGGCCTTGGCCATGTTGGTGTGGGGATGCCCCGGACCCTTGTACCCGCGACCGAAGACGCCCTCCATCGCACTGACGTTCACGATGTAGGTGCGGCGCGCGGGGCTCGCCGCGAGCGAGGAGCGCAGCTTCGAGATCAGGAGGAAGGGCGCCGTGGTGTTGGCCAGCTGCACCTCGAGCATCTCGAGCGGATCGACTTCTTCCACGCGCTGGGTCCACGAGTTGACGTCGTGGAGGTCTGGCAGAAGACCGCCCGCGTCGATCGCGGTGCCCGCGGCCAGGCGCTCGAGCGAACTCGAGCCGGGCGCCATCGCCTGCTCGGTGAGCTCGTCGGCGCGGGCGGCCGCGGCGGCGAGCACGGGGTGCGCGGCGACGGAGCGCTCGAGGGCCTGCGGATGCTGGTCGTTGGTGTGGCCGAACGTGACGAGCGCGGGCAGCGGCCCGTCGGGCAGAGGTGCGAGCTCGGCGTCGACAAGCGGCTGGTACGCCCCCGGCGAGCGCCGCACGGTCTGGGTGGCGTTGTTGATGAGGATGTCGAGGGGCCCTGCGGCCGCGACGTCTTCGGCGAGCCCGATCACCTGGGCCGGATCGCGCAGGTCGATGCCGACGACCTTGAGCCGGGCGATCCACTCGGACGAGTCGGGCAGGCTCGTGAAGCGGCGCACCGCGTCGCGCGGGAACCGGGTGGTGATCGTCGTGTGTGCGCCGTCGCGCAGCAGCCGCAGGGCGATGTACATGCCGATCTTCGCGCGGCCGCCGGTCAGCAGCGCGCGTCTGCCGGTGAGGTCGGTGCGGGCATCGCGCTTGGCATGGCTCATCGCCGCGCAGTCGGGGCAGAGCTGGTGATAGAAGGCATCGACCACCGTGTAGGGCTGTTTGCAGATGTAGCACCCGCGGGCCTTGAGGAGGACTCCGGCCGTCGGCGCGGTGGTCGCGGTGGTGATCGGGATGCCGCGAGTCTCGTCATCGATTCGGTCGGGCGCACCGGTGGCCGTGGCGGCGACGACTGCCCGATCGGCGTCGTTGACGGCATCCCGCGCGACCCTGCGGCGCTCGCGCTTGACGGCCTTGAACATCTTGGCGGTCGCCCGGCGGACCGCGACGAAGTCGGGGTGGGAGTCGTCGACCGTGACCAGGCGCTCGAGCACATCGAGCGCGACCGCCAGCTCGGCGGGATCGATGCCGCTGGGGGCGAGGTCGTCGGTGGGCACAGCATCAGAGGGCACAGGGAATTCTATCGGCGCACGCCTGGACGAGGCCCGAAAGGTCAAGTGGGTGCGGGTGTCGGGCGTGCGGCGTAGCGTGCGGCTATGACAGATCACGGCAAGCCCGACGAGCACGACGACGAGCGCCCCGCAGGCGACCATCCGACCGGTGGCGATGAGACCACCGAAGAGCAGCTGACCGCTGACAACGCGGTCGAGGAAGACACGCTGAAGGCCCTCGATCCCGACGCGCCCTCCGCCTGAGCTCGGCGTCAGCCTGCGCATGTCTCCTCGTCCGTGGGTGCTGCACGTCGACATGGACCAGTTCATCGCGGCCGTCGAGGTGCTGCGACACCCCGAGCTCGTCGGCAAGCCGGTGATCGTGGGCGGTCGGGGCGACCCCACAGAGCGGGCCGTCGTGTCGACCGCGTCGTACGAGGCCCGGCAGTTCGGGGTGGGTTCGGGCATGCCGTTGCGGATCGCGGCGCGCAAAGCCCCCGACGCCATCATCCTTCCAGTGGATGCTCCGGCCTACCTGGCTGCGTCCGAAGAGGTGATGTCGACGCTGCGTGACCAGCCCGGTGCCGTGGTGCAGGTTCTCGGCTGGGATGAGGCGTTCGTCGGGGTGAGCACCGATGACCCCGAGGCGTATGCGCGGCGCGCGCAGGCGGCGGTGATGGAGAAGACGGCGCTGCACTGCAGCGTCGGTATCGGCGACACTCTCGTGCGCGCCAAGGTGGCGACCGGGTTCGGCAAGCCGCGCGGCGTCTTCCGGCTGACGGCCGAGAACTGGCTCGAGGTCATGGGCCACAAGCCGACGATCGAGCTCTGGGGCGTGGGCAGCAAGATCTCGCGCCGCCTCGAGGGGCTCGGCATCCGCACCGTCGCAGAGCTCGCGGCGGCGGATGATGCCGCGCTCATCCCTGAGTTCGGTCCGCGGATGGGACCGTGGTTCGCGCAGCTCGGACGCGGCGAGGGTGCGAGCGTCGTGGACGACACGCCGTGGGTGCCGCGGGGCCACGCGCGGGAGACGACCTACCAGGTCGACCTCGTCACACCGGCCGAGATCGATGCTGCGATCCGCGATCTGCTCACGCGTGTGCTCGACGACGTCGCGGCTGAGGGGCGACCGGCGATCGGGCTGACGCTCAAGGTGCGGTACGTGCCGTTCTTCACCAAGACCTTCACGAAGAAGATCGACACGACCTTCGATCGCGAG
This sequence comes from uncultured Microbacterium sp., assembly GCF_964244775.1. Classification (NCBI taxonomy): domain Bacteria; kingdom Bacillati; phylum Actinomycetota; class Actinomycetes; order Micrococcales; family Microbacteriaceae; genus Microbacterium; species uncultured Microbacterium sp. The sequence goes on along the minus strand of NZ_CAXTJR010000007.1, from coordinate 67,045 downwards.
GAGGTGCTCGACAAGCTCGGCGAGCTCGTGGCCAAGATCGAACCCGATCGCGCGATCCGCCTGCTCGGTGTCCGCGTCGAGATGGCTATGCCCGACGGCGCCCGGCAAGGCCACACTCCGACGCGCGGCGGCTGGTAGCCGGAACGAGGAGAAGCGGATGCCGCGCGCGGCGCTTCGCGGGATACTGCGGGTATGAGACTTGGAGTGATCGGCCTCGGAGCGATGGGCATTCCCATCGCGATCGCGCTGGCTGAGTCGCATCGGGTCGGCGTCTTCGATATCGACCCAGACTGCGTGGTAGCCGCGGGAGACACCGTCTCGCCCTCGGCATCGATCGCCGAACTGGTGAGCGGGTCGGATCTCGTGGTCACCGTGCTGCCCGGCCCGCACGAGACCGAAAACGTCGTCGTCGAGGCGGCCGAGCACTTCGCCGCGGGGGCGTGCTGGGTCGACCTCGGCACGGGTGATCCACGGGCGACCCGGCGCCTGGCCGACCTGGTGCGCGAGCGGGGCGTGAGCGCTGTGGCCGCTCCGATGGCGGGAGGCCCGTCCGCCGCCCACGCGCGCACACTGCACTTCACGGTCGCCGGCGATGCTTCCGCAGTGGAGGGGCTCGGGCCCGTGCTCGACGCGCTCGCCGCTCCAGGCGGCGTCGAGGTGATCGGCACCGACCCCGCCGATGCGCAGACGGTCAAGCTGCTGTCCAACCTGCTCTGGTTCGGACAGGTCATCGCGGTGACGGAGGCCCTGCTGCTGGGGCGGGCGATGGGCCTGGAACCTGCGACGCTCCGGGCGCTGCTGGCGACGAGAGCCGGGTCGAGCGTGGTGCTGGAGCGCGACTACGAAGCGGTGCTGCGCGGCGACTACATGGCGTCGTTCAGCCTGGATCGTGTCATCGAACAGCTGGCGACAGCATCCGCTCTGGCGACCGAGCTGCACGTGCCGTTCGAACTGTCGACGCTGGTGGAGAAAACTCATCGCGCGGCCCGCGAGGCGTTCGGCCCGATCGCGGGAGAACTGCTCGCGGCGCGCCTCCTCGAGGAGCGCGACGGGCGCGCGCTGCGCGCGTGATCGCCCGGGCGATGTTCAATGGGCTCGTGCGGTGTTCAATGGGCAGCAGCCACACTTCGAGGAGAACACCATGACCCGAGTCCGCGTCGATCTCAACATCTCGCTCGACGGCTTCGCGACCACGACCGACCAGACGCCGGAGAACCCGTTCGGGCAAGACTGGGGTCGCCTCACGGCGGCGTATGTCGGCACCCGCACGTTCCGCGAGCGCGTGCTGCACGACACGAGCGGAGCCGGCACTACGGGCGTGGATGACGACTACGCCCAGCGGTACTTCGAGGCGGTCGGCGCCGAGATCATGGGGGCTGGGATGTTCGGGTTGCACGACCACCCCGACGACCCCGACTGGAAGGGGTGGTGGGAAGACGAGCCGCCGTTCCGGGTTCCGGTCTTCATCCTCACCCACACGCCTCGATCGAAATGAAGGGCGGCACCGTCTTCCACTTCCTCGAGGCGTCACCCGAAGAGGCGCTCGCACGCGCTGTCGCCGTGGCCGATGGCGGGGATGTCCGCATCGGCGGCGGCCCGACGACGGTGCGTGACTTCCTGCGCGCCGGGCTCGTGGATGATCTCCACGTCGCCATCGCCCCCATTCTGCTCGGCCAGGGCATCCGCCTCTGGGACGATCTGCGCGGGCTCGAGTCGGGCTACGACGTGACGACCGAAGCTGCGCCGAGCGGCATCACTCACCTGACCTTCCGTCGCGGCTGAGCCGCAGCATGCCTTCCGATCCCGTGTCTGACGCGCCGACGACCTCCACGCACGACTCGACGGTCGACGACTGGACCCGGGCGCTGTCGGAGGCTTCGGGTTCTCCCGGCGGAGGCGCGGGTGCTGGCGTCATGCTGGCGATCGCCGCATCGCTGACGTCGATGGCCGCGCGGTACACGCGCCCGAAGGAGGGTCACGAGCAGCGGCTACGGGATGTGATCGAGCGATCCGCCGCGCTCCGCGAGGACGCGCTGCGCAGCGCCGATGAGGATGCGTCCGCGTCGCGCGCATTCGGAGCGGCCTTTCGCCTGGATGAGGGTCAGGCGCGCGATGATGCCATCGCCGCGGCATCGATCGAGGCCGCACGAACCTCCGCCTAGTTGGGCCATCTGGCCGTCGCCGCCGTTGACGATCTCGCGTGGCTCACCGACCACGGCAACCCGGCACTCATCGCCGACGTGGTCGTGGCTTTCGGGGCGCTGCGCGCCGCGCTCTCCGGCGCCCGCGTGAACGTGGGATTCGACCTGGCGAATCTGCAGAGCGCAGGGATGTCGCTCGACGAGATCAGGATGCAGCAGCCGCTCCTGTGGGCGTCGACCACCGACTTCGATCGTGCGATTGACCGCATCGACGGATGCGTGAGCGCTGCCCGCAGAGCAGGGGCGCTCCGCGATTCGCCCTGATCGATGAAAAAGTGGCCGGGAATACTTGCGCGCGCATGTATGTTGTGGATGTCATCAGGAAGGTGGCACTCATGCAATTCGGAATCTTTTCGGTCAGCGACATCACCCGCGACCCGGTGACGGGGCACACACCCAGCGAGGCGGAGCGCATCGACGCGATGATCGCGATCGCCAAGCGCGCTGACGAGGTGGGTCTCGACGTCTTCGCCATCGGCGAGCATCACAACCCCCCGTTCTTCTCGTCGTCGCCCACGACCGTGCTCGCGCACATCGCGGCGGTGACCCAGCAGATCCTCTTGAGCACGTCGACGACTCTCATCACGACGAATGACCCGGTGCGCATCGCCGAGGACTACGCCATGCTGCAGCATCTGGCGAAAGGCCGGATGGACCTGATGCTCGGCCGCGGCAACACCGGACCGGTGTACCCGTGGTTCGGCAAAGACATCCGCGACGGGGTGGCTCTCGCGCTCGAGAACTACAACCTGCTGCACCGCCTCTGGCGCGAGGACGTCGTCGACTGGGAGGGCCAGCACCGCACGCCCCTGCAGGGATTCACCTCGACGCCTCGCCCGCTCGATGGTGTCGCGCCCTTCGTGTGGCACGGGGCGATCCGCACGCCCGAGATCGCCGAACAGGCCGCGTTCTATGGCAACGGCTACTTCGCGAACAACATCCTCGCCCCGAATCTGCACTTCAAGCCGCTCGTCGACTTCTACCGCCAGCGCTTCGAGCACTACGGCCACGGCACCCGCGAGCAGGCGATCGTGGGCCTGGGCGGTCACACCTTCATCGGCGCGACCTCTCAGGGCGCTCGCGAACGCTACCGCCCGTACTTCGAGGGCTTCGCGATCTACGGCCAGTCGTATCCGCTCGAGGAGTACATCCGCGACACGCCCTCGAGCGTGGGCAGCGTGCAAGAGGTCATCGACAAGACCCTGACCTTCCAAGAAGGATTCGGCGACTATCAGCGTCAGCTCTGGAACCTCGACAGCACGGGCCTCCCGCTCGAGATGGCCCTGGAGCAGATCGAGTTGCTCGGCACAGAAGTGGTGCCGGTGCTGCGCAAAGAGATGGCCTCACGCCGGTCGCCGAACGCGGCCGAGGCGCCGACACACGCAGCGCTCGTGAAGGCCCAGTACGGGGATGCTGAGCCACGTCAGGCTCGTCCGCGCGCCAACCGCGGCGACAACCTCACCGTGGCGGCACCGTACGAAGACACCGTGCTCGTCGGCGCCGGCGACACCCGACCGCGATTCTGACACCGGGAAGCATCGACATGCACACCACCGACCGCACGTACCGGATCGTGGCGATCAGCGCCGGAGTCAGCGAACCGTCGTCGACGCGGCTCCTCACCGACCGACTCACGCAGAAGAGCCTGCAGCACCTCGAACAGCTGGGCCTGGTCGCCGAGGGTGGAGTCATCGAACTGGCGCCCATCGCGGGCGAGATCGCCCGCGCGACGACGACCGGCTACCCCGGCGAACTGCTGCGCGAGAAGATGCGCCAAGTCGCCCAGGCCGACGCGATCATCGCGGTCACTCCGGTTTACAAGGCGGGGCCGAGCGGTCTGTTCAAATCGTTCTTCGACATCCTCGACGACGACGTCCTGATCGCCAAGCCGGTGCTGCTCGGCGCAACGGCCGGAAGTGGCCGGCACGCGCTGGTGATCGACCAGCAGATGCGGCCGCTGTTCGCGTACTTGCGGGCGCTGACGCTGCCGACGTCCGTCTTCGCCGCGTCGGAAGACTGGAGCTCGACCGAGCTCGGGTCTCGCATCGACCGTGCCGCGATCGAGCTCTCGCAGCTCGTCGCGAGTGATGTCGCCGCACAGATCAGCGGAAAGACGTGGGATGCTCACCGCCACGACGACAGTCGGACGACGTCTGAGCAGCTCATCGAGGACGACGCTTTCGACTACGACTCGCCGCTGATGCGGCTTGCCGTCGGTCGCTGATCAGCCTCTGCCCCCGCACATCCGGCGGGGCAGCCATCAAGAAAGGAACACATGTCCGACCTGAAGATCGCCATCATCCTGGGCAGCACCCGTCCGGGTCGTAACGGTGCCGCCGTCGCCGAGTGGGTACTCGAGCGCGCCGCGAATCGCGAGGCCACCTACGAACTCATCGACCTCGCCGATTTCCCGCTCCCGCACCTCGACGAGCCCGTCCCGCCTTCGATGGGCAGCTACACGAACGACCACACCAAGGCATGGGCCGAGAAGATCGGCGCGTACGACGGATTCGTCTTCGTCACCCCGGAGTACAACCACTCCACCTCTGGCGTGCTGAAGAACGCCATCGACTATCTCTATGCCGAGTGGAACAACAAGGCCGCAGGTTTCGTCGCCTATGGCTCGCTCGGTGGCGCGCGCGCGATCGAGCACCTGCGCGGTATCTCGGCCGAGCTCCAGATCGCCGACGTGCGTCAGCAGCTGAGCTTCTCGCTGTTCACCGACTTCGAGAACTTCAGCACGTTCGCTCCGGGACCCCAGCACCAAGCCGCGGCAGACACGCTGTTCGACCAGCTCGAGGCGTGGGCCGGCGCCCTGAAGCCGCTTCGCGCGGCCTGACCCGGCAGACGACCTAACGGAAGAGCTTCCCCGAGATCTCGGGGAAGCTCTTCCTGCGATTACGCTGCGAGCGGCTGGTCCGCTGGCCTCAGCCGGTCGGCGACGGCGGGTGACCAGCATCCCCCTGCTCATCGTCTCCCGCGCCGATGAGCTTCGCGCAGAGTCGTGTCATCTGCTGAAGTTCATCGGGTGAGAGGCGCTCGCTCATCGCCGTCAGGATCTCGCGCGCGTGGATGCGGCCTATTCGGCGCTGGGCGTCGGCGCCGGCGGTGGTGAGCACGAGCCGGGTTGCGCGTCCATCCTCGGGATCGGGCACTCGCTCGACGAGGCCCTTCTCGACGAGCCTTCCGGCGAGACGAGAGATGCCCGCCTGGGTGAGCAGCACGTCCTCGCCGAGGTCGGTGATCCGGACGCCGTCGGGAGCTTTCGTCAACTCATAGAGCACGCCGTACTCGGGGCCGGCGAGTTCGCCCCACGCGTCGCCCGCTCGCAGATCTCGCTCGATCGTGGCGCTCGCGCGAAAGAGCGCCTCCCAGGCCTCGACGGCGATGCGTCCGACGCTCTCCATGGCCCACGTCCCGTGATTCTGCAAGATGCGCTCTCGCAGCATCGACCCTAGCCGACGCTCAGTGACCGCTGAAGGGCGTCGGTGTCGCGGTAGAGCGTGCTCCTCTCGGTTCGCTCTGAGCGAACGCCTCGACGGGATGCTGAGCATGCGACCTCGTCGTTACAATCGTGCTCGGCATCCCCGTCATCGGCCTCGTAAGCGAATCAGCTTGCGGACTCGTTCGGTGCTCATCGGCTCGCTTCCTGAGTCGCCGTCTCTGTGAGGTTGGCAAGCAGCTGCAGGCGTTCGTCGGTAGCTGATCCGGGTGCGGCCGAGAAGACAAGCATCTGCAGACCCCTGTCGGATGCGAGGTCCATGGCCTGGAAAGTGAGGTCGAGATCTCCGACTACCGGGTGATGAACGGTCTTCAAGCCCGTGCGGTGCTCGCGTACGTCGTGGGCGCCCCACAGTTTGCGGAACAGGTCGCTGCGTGTGGAGAGTTCGCCGACGAGGTCGCTCAGTTGCCGGTCGTAGGGGGATCGACCGGCTTCGGCGCGGAGTATCGCGACGATCTGGCGGGGTTTGCGCTTCCCATTCGCGGTAGAAGGTCTGCGCGCGAGGGTCGAGGAAGATGAACCGGGCGGCGTTAACCGGTGGTCGCGCGTCGTCGAACATCTCGGAGAACAGAGCGCGCCCGAGCTTGTTGGTGGCAACCGCGTCCAGGCGTCCGTTCTGTACGAAGACGGGCACGGTCGACATGGCGTCGATAGTCTGCTGCATTCCGGCGGTCAACTGAGACTTGCGAGCTGTCCGCGGGCGTTGCTGCGGGTGGGCGCCGGCGTTGCGGCGCGGACCAGGTCGTAGAGGTGGGCGTGCTCTGCGTCGTCGAGGTGCAGGGCGCGGCTGATGCCGTCGATGACCACATCCGAGACCCCTTTGGCGTTTCCCCGTTCGAGCCGTTTGTAGTACTCGGCGCTCATCCCTGCCACCAGGGCGACCTCTTCGCGACGCAGCCCCGGCACGCGGCGGCGACCACCGAAATCGGGTAGCCCCACTTCCGCGGGGGTGAGTTTTGCTCGCCGGGTGGTGAGGAACTCGCTGATGTCGCCGTGGGTGTCCATGTCTTCGACGGTACGCCGCTCCCACGGCTGTAGGGGGTCCCTGATGGGACACCCGTAGGGAGGGCCACGCTAAGTCGGGCGAGAGCGCGTTGACTCAAATCATCAGCCGCCGCAACAGGTGGGCAACAGAATTTGGGAGAGGCAATATTCATGAGCAGAAACGTGTGGTTCATCACCGGAGCGGGCCGCGGCCTCGGCATCGACATCGCCCAGTCCGCCCTCGATGCCGGGCACTCTGTCGTCGCGACCGGCCGCGACGCCGCCCGTGTGGAGAACGCGATCGGTGTGCATGAGAACCTCCTCGCTGTCGCGCTCGACATCACCGACCCGGCTGCGGCCGATACCGCCACAGCGGCCGCGGTGGAGCGGTTCGGTCGCATCGATGTCGTCGTCAACAACGCTGGCAACTTCTACGCCGGCTACTTCGAGAACACCAGCCCGGCGCAGCTCCGCGCGCAGATGGAGACGAACTTCTTCGGCCCCCTCAACGTCACCCGCTCGATTCTGCCGGTGATGCGCAAGCAGCGCTCCGGGCAGGTCATCACTGTGACTTCCGCCGCCGGTCTGATGGGTCAAGAGTTTGTCGCCGCCTACGCCGCTTCGAAGTTCGCCCTGGAGGGATGGATGGAATCGCTGCGCTTCGACGTGGAACGGTTCGGAATCAAGACGATGGCGGTAGAGCCGGGCTTCTTCCGCACCGAGCTGCTAGTCGAAGGCGCATCAACGATCTGGGCCGAGCTGGACATTGAGGACTACGCCGAACTCACCGCGCAGACCATCGAGGCATGGAAGGGCATGAACGGCCTGCAGGCCGGCGACCCGAAGAAGCTCGCCGAGGCTCTGGTCACCCTGTCTGACTCCGACGAGCTGCCGCTGCGGTTCCTCGCCGGTGCCGACGTTATGGACGGTGAGGAGAAGAACCTCGCCACCATCCAGGCCCAGATCGACGCTCGCCGCGAGTTGTCAGCCTCACTCGCATTCGACGCGTGAGCTGAAAAGCTGCAAATCGTGCCCGGGGCAAGGGGGAAAGACCACGAGGAACCCATCACCGCCCTCATCGCCGGCATCGCACTCGCGTTGACCTCGCGGGCGCTACCGTCATCACCGCGACCATCAACGACGTGGGCGACTGGTAGGCGCGTTACTCGAGTCCTGCGTAGGCGCGGAACTTCTCCGCGCCGCGGACGCGAACCGGATGCGGCGGTCTCACGAAGTTCGCGGGATGCAGGATGAATTTGGTGTGAGGAGCAGCCCGGCCGTCTCTTAGTTCGAGTCGTTGCCCATTGCGCTCATAACCCACCTTTTTGCTGACCGCGGCTGAAGCGGGATTGTCGTCGTAGGCGCCGCTCGTGATGGCCACAGCGCCGAGCTCGTCGAAGAGGAACGCACACATGGCCTGACGCATCAGCGTTCCCACACCGCGATTCTGCGCGTCGCTCGCAAGCCAGGAGAAGGTGTCGGGCGTCCGAAGCTCTGGGAACGCCGTCGCCTCGGCTCCTTGAACCCCGACGACCCGCCCGCCGAGGCGCACGACCAGTGACAGCTCCCATTGTTCGGGGGTGAAGGTGCTCCGCTGCCTCCAAAACTTCCGCGCGAGCGTCGCGCCGCGCTCTTGTTCGGGCAGTCCTGCCCAGTTTTCCGGGAAAGGGCGTAGTGAATCGGGATGAACGTCGGCCGCTGCATCCAGGAGCTCGAGCATGTCATCGTCACGGATGGCGGTCAGCTCGAGTGGTCCACACGATATGTGCAGGTGAAAGGGGGGCCATAGGCCCTCGAAAGCGATAGGCATGGTCGGTGCTCCTCGTGGGTTCGATCGGTTGGCCTCGATATCGCGCGAACTCGCCCGCAATCGGCTCGCAGTAGCGAATCACGGATGCATGCAACGGCGCCCGTAGATCACACGAGCGGGCCCGCGACTCACACGAGGTTTCCTGCAGGATGCCGAAAGTGCGCCACCCAAGATCGCGTGGCTCTCATCCTCGTCTCTCTCCAGTCGTGTGCTGTCACTCCTTCCGCGCCCCCAGGGGTGGGCGAAGCGTCAGACGGGGATGGGAGTTATGGGCTTGTCGAACTCGATATGGTGCCCCTGGAGCCACATCATTGACTGGCCGCCATCTTTTGCTGCAGCGCGGAACTTGCCTGGTAGGAACGCGTCGCGGATGACGCGCATGACAGGGCCGGCCGCCTTCTCGGACGATGAGCGGTGGCCGTTCTCAACGATCTTCTCCACGCGCTCACGGCGTAGCGCGTCGTAGGTCGTGAACGCGGAAGCGGTGGTCGGGCAGTCGCGCAGGCACTGGGCGAGGATCACGGCGTCTTCGAGCGCCATGGATGCGCCCTGTCCAGATGCGGGTGAGGTCGCATGCGCGGCGTCGCCGATGACGATCATGCGGGCCCCGTCGTGCCACTTCTTCACGACCGGCAAGTCGTAGGTTGCCCAGCCCTCAATCGGACCGGGGGTCGCGTCGATGATCGCGGACGCGGGGCCGGCGTCGCCGTCCATAAGTTCGTGGAGCGACCGACGCCACTGCTGGTCGGTGATCTTCGCGAGCTCGCCGCGGGCGGGCTCTTGCTTCATCGGTGGGTTAGCGAACCAGATGGCGCCTCCATCGTCGGTGTTCATCCACGCAAAGAATGACTTGGTACCGAACTGCATCCGGAAGTCATGCCTGGGCGCGGGCACCGAGAACCCGGGGATGTATTCACCGACGTTGAGCACCGGAACATACCGCGGCGCGGGGGCGGTGGGGTCGATCAACCGGCGAAGTTTGGAGTGGATGCCGTCGGCTCCGATGAGGACGTCGCCGGTCGCCTCTGAGCCGTCTTCGAACAGAGCGGTCACACCGCCGGGTGCCATCCGGGCGGTGGTGAATCGCTTGTTGTGGTGCACCTTCACGCCGTGCGACCGTGCCATCTCGGCAAGTGCCTGGAAGAGATCGGCGCGCGCAACCATGCGTGAACTGAGGCCGTCAGGGCGCCGGAAGGCCATGGGCATCTGGCCGAGGTCCTTGAGTTTGCCGTTGACGAAGCTCATCGTCTCCACCGGGTAGCCCAGTTGCTCGACCCAGTGCCCCGCTCCGATCGATCGAAGCGCGTCGAGGCCGTTCGCCTGGAAGTTCAGCCATGAGCCCCGCGGGTTCGCATCTTCCGCCTGTGCCTCGAAGAGCTTGACTTCCATCCCGATCTTGGTCAGCGCGACCGCAGCTGTCGGCCCGGCGACTCCGCCGCCGATGATGAGTACTTTTGTCATTCCGTTGTCTCCGGTGTTATCTTGATTGTCAAACGATCTTCACTGGAAGAAGCTTGAATGTCAAGTGACTTGACCGTCAAGGTGCAGCGGCTCGGTGCGAGCATGCAGGCCTATCAGGCAGCCGTTGACGATTTCGACCGCGAATGTGCGCGCCTGCTCGGCGTGAACTCGACCGACCTGCGCTGCCTCGAGATTCTCGTCACCGAGCCGGACGTGGAGATCACGCCCAAAATGATCGCCCAGCGCCTGAACCTCACGAGCGGGAGCGTCACCACGATGCTCGATCGCCTAGAGCGTGCGGGCTATGCGGCCCGTGAGCCCCACAACGTCGACCGCCGGAAGACGGTCGTCCGTGCGACACCCGAAGCGCAGCAGCAATCGTGGAGACTGATCGGCCCGGCGCTCGAGGACGGCTTCGCGGTGAGCTCCGCGTACTCAGCGAACGACATCGATGTTGTGGCTCGGTTCGTGACGGAGGTCACCGACACGCAGCGACATCACGTCAACCGACTACGCGAGATGCCCACGCCGCACTGACGGCAGATGCGCTTCGAGCCGTCGTAGTGGAACGGTCAGCGGGTTCTCACCGCAAGGAATCGGATGGGGAGCTCCAGCAGTTCGAGCGGCCCGTGCGGACCCTCCCCATCGAAAAGCAAAGAGTCGCCTGCCGCCATTTCGTACGTATAGCCTCCGTGCCCGTACCTCATTCGACCCTCCAGGATGTAGAGGAACTCCGTGCCAGGGTGTTCAAACAGCGGGAAAACGTTCGACGCATCCGTGAGTGTGACCAAGGTGGGCTCGAGAGCGTCTGGTACATCACGCAAGACTCCCAACATCCGGTACTCGTGGCCATGCTGAGTGCCGCTTCGAATGCCCAGGCTGCCCGCTCCGGCCTTGGTGAATGATGACTCGCGGTCAGTGTCCACGCCGCGAAAGAGCGCCGTCACGGGGATGCTGAATCCCTCCGCGAGCCGCTGCAGTGTCGTGAGCGAGCATGAGGTCGTCGCTGATTCGATGCGCGAGATCATGGCCTTCGACAGTCCGGTGCGGGCCGCGAGATCCGCGGCGGTGAGCCCGAGCTGCGTACGGTAGCGGCGCACCTGCTCAGCGATCACCGGCTCCAGCCCGCCGACGCCGGGGTCGCGCTCCTCGGCCCCGGCTGTCATGGCGTCAGTCTACGTGGGCGGATGCGGCGCCCTGGGGCCGGGGGACGCTAGGGCGGCGAGCACGTCTGCGAGCTGCGCCGCGCCGATCTCGGCGTCGGCGTCTTCCACCAGCTCCTCCGGTGAGTGCGAGATGCCGGTGGGGTTGCGGACGAACAGCATCGCCGTCGGGATGTGTTCGGCGAGGATACCCGCATCGTGGCCGGCGCCGGTGCCGAGCTCGACCGCGTAGGGCAGCGTGGCGCGCAGCGTCGAGCGCAGACCCGCGTCGAAGTGAACCGTCGGGCTCAGCGATTCCTCCGTCGTGGTGGCGACGCATCCTTCCTCTGCACCGACACGGGCGACGAGATCGCGGATGCGGGAGACCAGCGACGCGGTGACCGCGGTGTCGGGGTGGCGCACGTCGAGCCAGAACGAGACGCGTGAGGCGATCACGTTGGTGCCGCTCGGGACCGGCACGAGCCTGCCGACGGTCGCGCGCGCGTCGTAGACGGCGCACGCGGCGTCGCGAATCTCGACGATCATCCGGGACGCCGCGACCATGGGATCGTGCCGGTCGCTCATCAGCGTCGTACCGGCGTGGTTGCCCTGGCCGTCGATCGTGATGCGCCACCGGCCGTGGGCGAGGATCGATGCGCCGATCGCGACCGGCTGACCGATGTCGATGAGGCCGCGGCCTTGCTCGACGTGCAGTTCGACGAACGCCTCGATGCTCTCGAGCAGCTCGTGGTCCGCGCCGATGTGGGCCGGATCGAGACCGTCGCGTCGGAGCACGTCGGCGAACGTGTCGCCGGCGTCGTCGCGCAGCGCGAGCGCGCGCGACGGATCCACCGCGCCCGCGGCGAGACGAGAGCCGAGGCACGCGAGTCCGAAGCGCGAGCCTTCTTCCTCGGGGAAGACGGCTACGTCGATCGGGCGATTCAGACGCACGCCGCGCGCGGCGAGCAGGTCGATTGCGACGAGCGCGGATGCCACCCCCAGCGGCCCGTCGTACCCGCCGCCGCCCGGGACGGAATCGAGGTGGCTGCCGGTGACGATCGCCTTGCCGTCAACACTGGCGGGGTTCCACCGGGCCCAGGTGATTCCGTTGCGGTCGCGTCGCACGTCGAGGCCGCGACGCTCCGCATGCGCGACGAACCATTCGCGGAGTTCGGTCTCGGTCCTGGAGTAGCCCTGTCTGCTGTAACCCCCCCGCGCGCTGTCGCGACCGATGCCGGCGATCTCACCGAGAAGACCCGCAACGCCCGTCACGCGGCGACCTTGAGTGTCAGCGGACGGAACCGGATGGGGACGCCCGACTCATTGCTGACGAGGCGGGCGGCCAACTCGCCGACGAGCGGCGCGAACTTCGCGCCGTGACCCGAGCAGGGCGACAGGATCGTGATCCCCCCGACGCGGTCGATCACGAAGTCTTCCTCCGGTGTGTTCGTGAACACGCAGGTGGTGGCGGCGTACGGCTCCGGCTCGAGACCGGGCAGGTGCTCACGCACCCACGAGATCAGCCGGTCCCGGGATGCAGCGTCGATGCCACCGTCGTTGTCGCGGGAGGAGTCGATCACCGGGCCTCCGTTGTACTGGGCGACCTTCTGGCCGGCGAAGTCGGCGTCGCGACCGCCCGGCAACCCGTACACGTCGATGTCGTCGCCTTTGTAGATGAGCGTCGGCCAAGCCGCGCCGCCGTCGCGGTAGGGAAAGTGCAGCGCGAACTCCTTCTTGACCTGGAGGCGCGGGAAGCGCGCGATCCGCTCGTGCGGCAGATCGAGCGCGCCGAGCAACTCGGGGAGCCAACCACCGGCGGCGACGACCACCTGATCGGTCTCGAACCGCTCGCCGTCCAGTGCGTGGACGATGTACCCCGAGCCGTCCCGCTCCACTCGGATCACTTCCACGCCGGTGTGCACCTCGGCGCCCGCAGCGGTCGCAAGATCGAGCATGGCGTGAACGCTCTCGTGCGCGTCGATGACGCCGGCGCCCTTATGCCACAGCACGGGGCCTCGGGTCGCGATCCCGGGCCATCGGCTCAGCGCCTGTTTCGCATCGAGCAGCTCGTGATCGATACCTGAATCGGCCAGAACCGCAGCGAGCCTGGCAGGATCTCGGCGGATGCCGAAGTCGACGGCGCCGGTGGGTGTGATGAGGCGGCGGCCCGCCGCATCCTGCAGCTGCTCCCATCCGGTGTGGGCGTCCTGCGCGAGCCGCGTGTAGAACGGGTCGGGGTAGGCGTAGCGGAAGATGCGGGCGGAGCCGTGCGAGCTGCCCTTCTCACTCGCGGGCACGTCGCGCTCGAGAACGAGCACAGCGTGCCCGCGGAGGGCGAGGCGGTAGGCGGCTGCGGCACCGGCGAGGCCGGCACCTATGACCGCGATGATCTGCTGGGTCACTGCGATGTCTCTCTTCGGTGAACGGGGTCAGCTCGAACCGGGGATCCAACTGGTGCCGGCGAGTGGTACGCCGGCCATCGCAGCCGACTCGACAGTCAGGGCCACGAGGTCTTCCGGCTCGAGGTTGCGCACGTGCGACTTGCCGCACGCCCGCGCGATGGTCTGCGCCTCGAGGGTCAGTACCCGAAGGTAATTCGCCAGGCGGCGGCCGCCCTCGACCGGGTCGAGCCGAGCCGAGAGTTCGGGATCCTGCGTCGAGATGCCCGCAGGGTCGCGTCCGTCCTGATAGTCGTCGTAGTAGCCGGCCGCCGAGCCGAGCTTGCGGTACTCGTCGTCGAAGCGAGGGTCGTTGTCGCCGAGGGCGATGAGCGCCGCTGTGCCGATCGCGACCGCATCCGCTCCGAGAGCCAGCGCCTTCGCCACGTCTGCGCCGTTGCGGATGCCGCCCGAGACGATGAGCTGCACCCCGGTGCGATGAACGCCGAGCTCCTGCAACGCGCGAACGGCGGGGCGGATCGCGGCGAGCGTCGGTATGCCCACATGCTCGATGAACACCTGCTGCGTGGCGGCGGTCCCGCCCTGCATGCCGTCGAGGACGACGACATCGGCTCCCGCCTTCACCGCAAGAGCGGTGTCGTAGTAGGGCCGGGAGGCACCGATCTTCACGTAGATGGGCTTGCGCCAGTCGGTGATCTCCCGGATCTCCGCGATCTTGATGGTGAGATCGTCGGGGCCGGTCCAGTCGGGGTGCCGGCTGGCCGAGCGCTGATCGATGCCGACCGGCAGGGTGCGCATGCCGGCGACGCGTTCGCTGACCTTCTGGCCGAGGAGCATGCCGCCTCCGCCGGGCTTCGCGCCCTGGCCGAGCACGATCTCGATCGCGTCGGCCTTGCGGAGGTCGTCAGGGTTCATCCCGTATCGCGAAGGAAGGTACTGGTAGACCAGCCGCGTGGACTGGCCCCGCTCCTCGGGTGTCATGCCACCGTCGCCGGTGGTGGTGGAGGTTCCGGCTTCGCTGGCGCCGCGACCGAGGGCCTCCTTCGCATTGGCGGACAGCGCGCCGAAGCTCATGCCCGCGATCGTGACGGGAATGTCCAGCGTGATGGGCTCGAGCGCGTTCCTGGCACCGAGGGTGACGTCGGTGCCGCACCGCTCGCGGTAACCCTCGAGCGGGTAGCGCGACATGCTCGCACCCAGGAACAGCAGGTCGTCGAAGTGGGGCAGCGAACGCTTGGCGCCCCAGCCGCGGATGTCGTAGATGCCGGTGGATGCTGCGCGCTGGATGTCGTTGATGGTGGCGCGGTCGAAGGTCGCGGATTCGCGGAGACCGCGGGCGGCGAGATCGGTGTTCATTTGGTTGCTCCTCAACGGCTCAATACGCGCCGGCGTTGTCGACTTTGAAGTGATAGAGGTTGCGGGCCGAGCCGTACCGGCGGAACTGCGACGGTTCTTCCGTTCGTCCGGCGCGCAGGAGCAGATCGGCGAGCTCGGCCAGGTGCTCCTCGCGCATGGGCTTCTCGATGCAGTCGGCACCGAGGGAAGCGACCGTGCCGCGGACGTAGATGCGCGCCTCGTAGATCGAGTCGCCGAGGGCTTCCCCTGCGTCGCCGCAGACGACGAGGCGACCGGCCTGCGCCATGAACGCAGACGCGTGGCCGATGCTGCCCCCCACGACGATGTCCACCCCCTTCATGGAGATGCCGCAGCGGGCGCCGGTGTTGCCGTCGACGATCACCAGCCCGCCGTGGCCGGTCGCCGCGGTGGACTGCGATGCGTCGCCAGTGACGTGAACCGTGCCCGACATGATGTTCTCGGCGAGGCCGACGCCGGCACTACCGTGCACGGTGACCGCACCGGATTTGTGCATGCCCGCGCAGTAGTAGCCGACGTGTCCGTTGACCGTCACGTCGATGTCGGCGTCTATCCCGACCGCGATGTTGTGCTGGCCGAGCGGCGAGTCGACGACCCAGGCGGAGCCGGTCACCGCCTCGTGCAGCGCCTGGTTCAGGGAGCGAACGGAGGCGTCGGCCAGGTCGACGCGGGTGGTTTCTGCGAGGGTCGAGGTGGTCACAGGACTGCTCCTTCGATGACGGGGACGGACACGTTCCAGGTGTAGATGACGCCGGGAGACGGCTCGAAGATTCGCGCACTCTCGATGCCGGGAAGGCCCGCAAGCGCGCGGTATTCAGAGGCCATCGCGACCCAGTCGTCGGTCTCGGCGATGATCGCCGGCTTGCACGCGATGGGGTCGCGGACGACGGCCATGCTGTCGGCGGTGGTCACCACGAGGGTGTAGAAGCCGTCGAACACCTCGCCGAGCCGCTCGAGCGCGGTCGTCAGATCCTCGTGATGGGTCGACATCCGCCATGCGATGAACCGTGCTGCGACCTCGGAGTCGTTCTCGCTGTCGAAGTGCACACCTTCTTGGCGCAGCATCCGCCGGATGGAGGCGTGATTGCTGAACGAGCCGTTGTGCACGAGGCAGAGGTCTTCCGCGACCGTGAATGGGTGCGCGCCCGAAGCGGTGACGGCTGACTCGGTGGCCATGCGGGTGTGCGAGAGACCCTGCGTGCCGCTTGTGGAGGTCAGCTTGTACGTCTCGGCGAGCTCGACAGGGTGACCGACGCCCTTGAGCACGGCGACGTGCGAGCCGCGCCCGATGACTTGCGCGTGGGGGGCCGCTTCCGCGATCGCCGACTCGAGCACGGCTGGCGTGGTGCGGGCGTTCACGAGCGTCGTTTCGGCGTAGTCGGTGACGGAGACCGCGGATGCGGGCAGCAGTTCCGTGAGCCGGGATGCGAGCACGTCCACACCGGGGCCGCCGATGAGTGTGACCGTCGCCGAGCCCTCGGGAGTGAGTGTCGCCGAGTCGTACAGCGCCAGACCGGCGGAGTCGGGGCCCCGCTCGACGATCTCGCACAGCATGCCGTGCATCAGCGCGCCGAGCTGGCCGCGCAGGGCGGGGTTGCGGATCTGGAGTGCCGCGATGCCGCACATGGTGTTCCCTTCGTCGTTCGTGTGGTCGCCGGAGCAGGGCTCAGTAGGCGGTGAGGTAGTGGTCGAGTTCCCAGTCGGTGACGGTGTTGTGCCAGCGGAGGAACTCGTCCTCCTTGGCGTCGGCGAAGTATGCGCCGACGCCGTGCCCGGCATCCAGCGCTGCCAGCAGCACGGAGTTGTCGCGGAGGGCGTGCACTGCGTGCAGCAGGGTCTGCGGGAGGACAGTGGAGGTCGAGCGTGACTCTCCCGGACCGCACGGGTCGCCGGGGTCTGTCGACATCTCCAGACCGTGCAGGCCCGCGAACACAGTCGCCGCGAGGGCGAGGTAAGGGTTCGCCGAGCCATCGCCAGCGCGAAGCTCGATGCGATTGCCGTCCGGCACGCGGATGAAGTGGGTGCGGTCGTTGCCGCCATAAGTCGCGTGCTTGGGCGACCAGGTCGCCCCCGACGCGCTCGTGGTGGCGCCGCGGCGCTTATAAGAGTTGACGCTCGGGGCGAGGAAGAGCTGCAGGCCCGGCGCGTGCTCCAACACGCCGCCGACGAACGCGTATGCCGTGTCGGAGAGGCCGAGCCCGCGCGGGTCGCCGTGCGCAGGGAACGCTGCACCGTCGTCGTTCCACAGCGAGATGTGCATGTGCAGGCCGCTGCCCGCCCGGTCGGTGAACGGCTTCGGCATGAAGGTCGCCGTCATCCCGCGCTGCTCGGCGAGCATGCTGATGAGGTAGCGGAGGGTGATGACCCGGTCCGCCGTGACCAGAGCGTCGTCATAGGCGAAGTTCTGCTCGAACTGTCCGGGAGCGTCCTCGTGGTCGTTGGCGTAGTTTTCCCACCCGAGCGCGTTCATGGCCTCGCTCACGGCGGAGAGATGGTCGTACATGCGCGTGACGCCGCGGGCGTCGTAGCAGGAACGCGCACCCTCGTCACGGCGGTCGGCGGTCACGAGTGCACCGGCCTCGTCGCGGTCAACGAGGAAGTACTCGACCTCAGCACCGACCTTGGCGCGGAGACCCCGCTCGGCGAGTGCGGCGATCGCGCGCTTGAGGATGACGCGCGGTGCGAAAGGCCATGGTTCTCCGTTCACGTGCGGGTCGCAGTGCACGATTGCTAGGCCCTCTCGCACGAACGGGATCGGCGCGTACGAATCCAGGTCGGGCACGGCGATGAGGTCGGTGTCCTGCGGCTTCTGGCCGATGAGGCCCGCGGCGAAGCCGGCGAAGCCGAGCTCGCCGTCCTCCAGTTGGTCTGCGGCGGCGGTGGGCACCAGTTTCGCGCAGGGCTTGCCGTTGAGGTCGACGAAGACGGCGAGGATGAAGCGGACGCCATCAGCGAGTGCGCGGTCGCGCAACCGCACTCGCTCGCCGAGCTCGACGCGTTCGGATTGATGAGGCGGAGCTGTGATGGTCACGGGACCTCCGAAGTTGAAGTTCACTGTAATGCAATCTGATTGCTTCACAGTAACTTCGGGGATCGCGGCTGATGTCACGTCCGTGTTACGCCTAGGTAAAGTTCGCGCGGGCCAGGCGACTGTCCAGCAGGAGCTCCGTTCGCGTCTGGTCGAGATAGCGGAGGATGCCTGGATGCCGCGGCAGCTGGCAGTGGTTCCGGCCGTGGCATGACGAAACCCGCAGACCCTGGGTCTGCGGGTTTCGCGTGAGCTACCGGTGGTCCGCCGGGGGTGACCGGACTCGAGTTCCGACGTTGATCTGGCGCTCCTGATGCCTGTCCATTCGCACTGGAGCTTCTCGTCCGCCCGGCCCGTCGTGTGCCGGGAAGGCCGGACGGGGAGTCGCTCGGGTTGCGAGGGAGTCTGCCAGTCCGGAGGCCTGCATGATGGCGAGAAACTCTCTGTCCACCCACTCCGGGTCGGCCAGCAGCATCTGCAGATCGTCTCGTTCGCCCGCGTCGAGCTCAGTAAGGGTGATCGTCGTCAAGATCATCTGCCCACCTCCGCTGTGGTGTGTGGTGTTTCGCGTCAGGAAAGGATGCTGGCGGTCTCCTTTCCCGTGTTGACGGGGTCGCTGCTGGTGATGCTGATCTTGCGGGGCTTGGCCTGCTCGGCGACGGGGATCCGTAGCCGCAGGACGCCCGCCGTGTAGTCGGCGTCGACCCTCTCGGTATCCAGCGCGTCGCCCAGGACGAGCTGACGGCTGAAGACACCCCACGGCCGTTCCGCGGCGACCATATTCGACGCGTCCGGCATCCGGCTCAGCCGCTCTGCCTTGATGGTGAGCACATTGCGTTCCACGTCGATGTCGAGCCTTCCCGGGTCGATGCCGGGGAGGTCGAGTTCGACGACGAAGTCGTCTCCCTCGCGCCACGCGTCCAGGGGCATCCCACTGGGTCGGGTCACGGTTCCGAACACCTGCTGAGTGAGCCGGTCGAGTTCACGGAACGGGTCATGTTGCAACAGCATTTCTGATCTCCTCCAATTCACTAGTTCGGTTGATCCCTCGACACTTCTATGTCGTTGGGTATAGATTTTATAACTCCACCACACCCAATCTCGCAAGTCCGTTCGCGAAGATTCTTGAGGAGCTGAATGTCTGAGGACGCACGCGGGGTGTACGCGATCGCGGTCGCAGCGGAACTGACCGGGCTGGGCGAACAGACGCTGCGTCTTTATGAACGCAAAGGTCTCCTGACACCCGCCAGGACAGCCGGTGGCACCCGGCGTTACAGCGTCGACGACCTCGCTGTGCTCAGGCGAATCGCCGAACTGCTTGCCGAAGGCATCAACCTCCTCGGTGCCCGACGTGTCCTCGAACTCGAAGCCGCCAACGACCGCCTGGAGAAGCGGATCGATGATCTCATTCGAGAGCGATCGCGCAAGTAGTCAGCTACGAAGTCGACCGGAAGGTCGACAACACTCGAACTAGGCGAACTCCGCGTGGCAGGATCCGGTGCCGTCGGCGGAGAAGAAGCACGCGGTCAAGTCCTTGGACGTGGTGTATCGGTGATCGTGTGATCCTTCGTTCTGGGGGGTCAGGCGGTGAGGGCTTGAAGGCCGGGTTCGGTCACCTCCTCGGGTTCAGGGTCGCCGACGCGGCGGGCTTTGGCTATGGCTTCGAGGCCGAGGTAGCGGCGTTGCTCGGTCCACTCGTCGTGTTGCTCGGCGAGCACGGCGCCGACCAGGCGGATGATGCTGTCGCGGCTGGGGAAGATGCCGACGACGTCGGTGCTGCGACGGATCTCCCGGTTCAATCGTGAACTCCACGATGTGACCGCCCTACATCTCGCTGGCGTGAGTAGGTACGGCCCTAGCTGATGACATCGAGCGGTCCTTCCTCGGGCGTCGGCGGCTCAAACCGCTCGAAGTACTCAGTCGCCGTCTGCTCGGTCAGCGGCCAATCATCCGCCTGCTTACCGTGTCGGCCACCGACCCGGCTCAGGATGGTCTCGAGATCCGTCGCGACGTACACCGTCTTCGGCACGATGCCCTGCGGTGCGAGCAGTGCGCGGTACTCGTCGCGCTGTCGCCGGAACCAGAACCCGAAGTCGAGCACGACGTCCTTCCCCGTTGCCACCTCACGCAATAACCGCGCCTTCAGCTCTGCTGCGATCTCCGCCACAACGTCCGCGGAGGGCATCGTCGTGATTCCGCGATCCCAGAACTCCACCTCGAACGACAAGCGCGTCCAGCCCTGGCGCTCAAGGCGTTTGGCACAGGTCGTCTTGCCTGCGCCACCGGGGCCGCACATCATCACGACGCGGGCTGTTTGAGTCCTGTTCCCTGCCACCGAGCCGAACCTACCGGTCTCGAGTGACGATGAGATCTCGCAACGCTCCGCTCCATCGCTGACTGTGACAGATCGAACTTGATCCGCGCAGGGCGCACTGTGTCCGACCCAATGGGGCTGCGCAACGTGGTTGCCGTGTCAACTCGGGCTCGAGATGGGCGAAGACGCCCCTGCTAGATGATCTGGCGGAGAGCGAATCTGACATCGGGCGAGAAGACGTACAGATCGTCACATCGAAATCCGCGCAGCCACGGCTGACCGTCGACGACGCGCAGGTAGAACCCTTTGGGGAACTCGATGTCGTCGTTCAGCACGGGTGAAGCAACATTCAACGCTCCAGCGGGGGAATGCCCGGCGGACATCACCGAGGTAGACGAGTTGGTCTGCTTTCCCCAGGCCAATCGTAGATAGGGGCCGGTGACGACTGGACAGAGCCCGAGACCGTATTCCTCTGCAGCGGCAAAGACCTGAGGCATCGTTCCGCCATCGGTCAAACCGAGCTCCGCGACCGTGCGGTCCACGATGCGGACCGTCTCGCGCGCGCCGTCATCGAAAATGGGATGCGCCATAAGCGCTTCGGCGTGAGCGTTCAGCGACACACCACTCACACGCAACGCTTCGAAGAGTTGGGTTCGAGATAGGCCTCCGATTTCCAACTCAACAGGATCGCGCCCGGCGTAACCCATCGAGGTTTCGGAGGAGCCGAGCCGGTGATCATCCACCGATTCAGCCTATGCTCGACGCACTTCACGGAAAGGCTGGGAGAGAGCTACAGCTAGCCGGCCGACGGGGTTGTCCCTGATGGACATCGCGTGGCCAAGTCATCCGCGCAACGGACATCTCCGCGCGGAACCTACACGAACCCGCAGGTTCCCGCTGCGGTTGGCACTATGGCCGGGATTCCCCGACAGTTGGCAGTGAAATCGGGACCCCGATTCCATACGAATTGGCAGAGTCCTACGGCTGTATCAGATCGTCGCGTTGCCAGTCGGCCTCCACGTCAGTCCAAGTGCCGCAAGCGGATCCGCATACGGGCAATGCGCGGAAGCGGGGCCGATGCGTCCGAACGCCAAACAGCACTCAGTGGTGTCCGCGTTCGCGAACATTCGCGAACGGGGTGAGCCCGTAGACAGCCTTGAATTGGTCAATGAGGTCGTCCTCGACTCGGTCAGCAGGGTAGCCGGGAGTTTCTTTCCAGCACACAAGCAGCGAATCGGCTTCCTGCAATTGCCAGATCGCACGACCACCCGAGTGGCTAGCGCTCTTCATGCTGAAGGGTTTGAGGCGATCCCGGAGTCCCTCTTGTCCCATGGCCTTGCCGATGTAGACAACGGGTGTGCCGGCAACCCAACAACGATTGAGGTCGTCCAGCGTGTACTTGCGAAGGCGCGCTCGTCTGACCGGGTTCTCCTCAAGGACGGTGTGGGGGCGTTCAATGTCGGGACGCAACACGACGTAGACCCCGTGTCCCTGAGGCACTCCGCGAGGGTTCAGTCCGACTAGTGGAACGAAGCCCGTGAACCCGAGTGCTTCAAGCCCGGATCGATCCCAAGCGGAGGGGAGTGGATGGTCGGTTCGGCGCACGCAGCTCAGGATAGCCAGACCCGGTCACAAGCCTGAAGATGAATTGTCATGGATCCCTTTGCGGCGATGCGGATTAGCGATCGTTGTCGAGTGGAACTGTGCGCGCCAATTCCGAGGTCAGCGCGACCCGGCTGCCGGCGTGATCGCGTCGGCGTGCTCGTAGCGGATTTGGGTGAGTAGTAAGCTCGCGAGGCCCAGCACCCCGAGGGCATACTGTTTCGCGTCAGCCCGCTCTTGAATATTGTGACGATCGACGTTGCTGATGGCCGCGACCATTCCCGTTCCGAGGCTGCGCCAGCCCTCCGTCTCGTTGCGCTGGCTCCCCAGCGCGAGCACGCCGTCCGGTCCGAGCGGTTTGGCGAATAGAGTCTGACCAATCAGCCTGCCGCCGTCCTGGTTGGTCGGGTTGCCCGCCCACCGACGCACTTTGTCCTCAACGTAGATTGCGGCTGCGCTGGCCACCTGCTCCCACCGCTCTTCTTCCACGGAATGCTTGATGTGGTCCCACAGGCCCGAGTCGTAGCTACCACCTTCGATTGCGGGGGCACCAACGGACAACTCGAGCTCATAGATGGCCGCCTCGATCAGACCAGCGGCATCCTGAACGCGACCACGAAAGTACCGAGCGTCTTCTTCCGCCTCCCCAGGGGCGCCGCTGTAGAAGCCGATGTGATAGCTCAGTTTCTTGAACTGCTGCACGGTAGACGAATCAGCACCGAGGCTACGTTCGAGTACCGCCACGACTTTGGCCTTCCACTCCTTGTGCTGCGGTGTGGAGGATTGCACGAGTGGGTCATCGACCGCCTGTTCCTTCAGCTTCTTCAGCTCGACAACGGCAACTTCCGGCTTCATCAACACCCTCCCGATCTCGATCTGACGCTATCGGCTCGGTGCGACAGTCCGATCGGATAGATCCCTCAGCGGGCCGCGGCAACAGTTCTGTTGACAATCGTCTCGGTTAGCGGACCGCAATTGACGAATTTGTGAACGACGGTGATGTCGTTGTCGTGCGGCGGCGGCATCCGAGCTGCTGCTGAAGGCACGCCGGTTGCTCCCGTGATGACCGGTGAGTCCATCAGAATAGGGCTCCGTGAATACCGCGCGACGTGCGAGCATTGGGCGATCCATCCGGAGGGACTATGACAAACGACGAGCTAAGAGATGCGATTAATGCACTCTGCGATGGGCTATCGGACCTGGCGAGAGCCATGGTGGACTACCACACCGACGCAAAGTGGCTTTGGAACCTTCTCGCCCGAGCCGTGCTGCTGGCCGGTGGGCGCGAGGCGTTGTTCGCCGATGCAGATATCCGTGACCAACTCTTGCCCGAGGGGTCGATCGTTGTGGTCACTGACTCGACAATCGTCCGCGTGTCGTTCAAGAATCCGGTTCGAACCGGACCCGAGGTCGCACATTCGGTTGCCGCGGAAAGCATCCCGCGCTCGGCAGTCAAGCGCGTGCGAGTTGATTCCCTTGAAGCGAAGCAAGCGGACGACGCACCGTGGCCGGCAGTCGTCTCCCTCACCCTTGATCTCGACCGCGAGCTCACAGGTGAATTGACGCTGAGCCTCCCGCTAGACAACAGCGCACCGGCTCGCAACGCGCGGGCTGTAGCGCTCGCAAGAGTCGCGGCGGGGTAACCGCAGGTCGGCCCTGCAGCGCCACGAGACGGATCAGTGACCGATACGGTGTGACCGTGACCGCGAAGCATGTTTTCCTGTCCTACATTCGGGAGGACAAAGCGCTCGTTGACGAGCTCCAAGGCATCCTGGAGGCCGCCGACTTCAAGGTGTGGCGCGACACCAGCGATCTTTGGCCCGGCGATAACTGGGAACTGAAGATTCGGGAGGCCATTCAGGGTGGCGCGATCGTATTTCTTGCGTGCTTCTCGTCCGCGCTCGACGCGAGAAACACCTCGTATCAGTACGCGGAACTGATGATCGCTGCGGATGAGTACCGCCTGCGTCCCCTCGACACGAGTTGGCTGATGACCGTTCGATTCGACGAATGCGATATCCCGGCAGTGGACCTTGGCGGTGGGCGTTACCTCAACCGAACGATCCACCGACTCGATCTATTCGGGGAGCAGAAGTCCGCCAATCAGGCCAGGCTGATCACGGCGATCCACCGAGTCATGGAAAGCAGTCCCGGCATTCCTTCGCCCGTGATCCTTGACGCCGTCGCATCGGCGAAGAGAGCGGACAACGGCATCGATCGCCTGCGCGACCTGATTCGCAACCCGACTCTAGTCATGGACTACGACGAGTACCTCGCCTCACTCCGTCGGCCAGTTCTGGAAACCCTTTCAGACCGCACGCGATATCCCATTCAGGCCGAGGGCGGCCAACCGATCGATCCGCCCATGACCCTCGCGTGGATCGACCGGATTCTCGACTACGAGGCAGTCGTCGCACCGATGCTCGAGCCGCTCAAGCTCATCGCCAGATACGGACAGGCCGAGCAGCAGTCGGAACTCACCAAGACAATCCAAGCCTTTGGGCAGGAGTCATCCCAACCGACCGGCCTGAATCTGTTCCGATACGTCCACGAGTATCCAGCCATTGTGATCACCTATGTCACCACCATCGCAGCGCTCACCAAGGCGAATTACGGCATGCTGCGGGCTGCTACCGAAGAGGCCGCGGTGTCACTCCCGAACAACATTCGACTCCCCTTCATCGCGACCGCTGGCGTGGCGTCTGTTGTAGGCGACTGGAACTGGCTTGGGTCGGTGCTCTGCAAACGCGACGAAGGTGTCCCTCTCGACGAGGATCTCGTTATTGCTCTCCACGCAGGGAGAGTTGGAGGCAGATACACACCCATCTCCGATCACATCTACACTCTCCTGGCTCCCCTCTTCGAGGCGGACTTCAGCGGCGACGAAGACTATGCCGAGGCCTTCGATAGGGCGGAGATTCTCATGGATGCGATCGGCGCAGATGCACGGTCGCAGATCAAGGCCTACTACGGGCGTCGACCTGGGTACGGCCGCTACACCTGGCGCCATCGCTATGTCGATGAGCCACCAGAGCAGCAGATGCTGAACGAGGCTGAGGCTGCAGGACCGGGTTGGACCCCGGTGCTTAGCGGGCTCTTCGGCGGAAGCAGCGAACGTGCGGTCGCTGCGCTCACCACGGTGTGCAAAGACGCCGCCCACCTCAGGAGCAATCGCTTTTAGGACGGCAGCGCCGGCAAATCT
The DNA here is from genome assembly GCF_964244775.1 of uncultured Microbacterium sp. NCBI lineage: Bacteria > Bacillati > Actinomycetota > Actinomycetes > Micrococcales > Microbacteriaceae > Microbacterium > uncultured Microbacterium sp. The sequence goes on along the minus strand of NZ_CAXTJR010000007.1, from coordinate 42,026 downwards.
CAGCCGACCGTTGACGGATTCCGAAGGTGAATGGCGAGCCCTTCTGACCCTCATGGCCGTCGGTCACCGGGACAGATTCAGGACGTTAACAGATCGGCGGATTCTGGCGGTCAACGCTCGCCGGATCTGCACGCGACGGGGTCAGGCGCCGGCTCCCGCGGGCGCCGTCTCCTCGAGCCCGGCGTTGAGGACGGTGAGGCCGGCGAACATCAGCGCCGCATCACGGAGGGCTGCGGGGTTGATGCAGCACCACAGGTCGTCGAGCTGGCTCTTTCCGGACACCGTGCCGTCAGCGAATCGCCCCGGGAAGCCGTTTCCCGTCAGCGGCACGATCTTCTTGACGAAGCGTTCGCACCACTGGCGCTCGTCGGGCGTCAGATGGTCGTAGACGCCGCCAGCGACAGCGCCGGACATATTGACGGCGAGCGCGTGACGGTCCTTTCCGCTGTGTGACACGCTCACCCCTTCGCGATCGTTCGCCACGTCGAGCGCGTTCTCGCACAGCTGGTGCACAGCGAACAGGATCGGGCGGGTGAGGCCCCACCCGTCCCCGGAGGCCTCCGCGGCATCCACGAGCACGCGCAGTGCGGTGGCATACTGATCGACCATCGCTAGGCGGCTCTCCTCACGGGTCCCTCCGCCGAGCGACGCGCAATGCCCACCGCCCGGGTGATCGCCTTCATCGCCTGCAGGGTAGGCGAGATTCTCAAGGGAGGGCAGGTCCACGGGTTACCTCGGATCGTCTGGGTGCCCTCCATCCTCCCGCAGTCGGCGATACCTGGCTCCGAGATGGCGGAATGGCTCCCCGAGATCCCGGCGAGGCGAATTCAGTGCGTTGGGGGGTCCCTCAACAGCGGGGACCGCACGGAGTTCGGCGACCCAACTCCCGGCGCGCTGTCAGGGCACGTAATTGGATGTCGCAACGAGTTGGCCGCCGAAGATGATTAGTGTCACGGTGAGCCCGACGATGGACGCAGCGGCGACAGCGCCGACTCCGAGCAAAAGACCAGAGCAGCGGTTGTATCGGCCGGCCCCACCGATGGTGCACAGGAGGACAAGACCGACCACATGGGCAAGGACGAGGGGAAGAACTCCGTAGAAGAACGTGGTCCCAGCCGTCGACGTGCCGGCCGCGACCGCTTTACCTTGCTCGGTGAGCTCTTCGAGAGATGCCACCGGCGGCAGCAACCATGCGCCGGTCATGACGGGAAGCCCGACGACCGCGAGTAGCCAGAACACCGCGAGGTAGGCCGTGCTCTTCCACCCGTCATCGATGGTCGATCTCAGCGGAAGATCGGCGGTGCGCTGCATGAGAAGAGCGTCTCATGCCGACACGGAGTGCGTGATAGAGAGTCGGAGGCGCACGGCGCGCCGTGCTCGTGTAAAGCCAATTCGAAGACTCGCTACTTGTGTCCGCAAGCCGGTCGCTTTGCGTGCGCGTATCGCGTACCCGTCGTGTCACCGGGAGCGGATATTGTTCGCCAGTGATCTTCTCATGGCAGATGGCGGAGGAGCTGGCCGCCGCTCACATGCGGGAGCTAGGGTTCACCGACGCGCGGCGCACCCCTGCGGGTGCAGATCGAGGGATCGACGTGATAGCCAACGACGCGGCCGCGCAGGTGAAGTTCCTCAGCCAACCAGTCGGTGGCCCCGACATACAGCGACTTCGTGGCGCCGCGCATGGGCACCGAAACGCCTTCTTCTACTCTTCATCCGGATACAGTCGCCAGGCCGTGGCGCTAGCCGATGAAGTCGGAGTGGCGTTGTTCGAATACACCGCAGCCAACAACGTCTACGCGATGAACTATCTTGCCGAAGTCGCTGGCGCAGCCCCCCAGACGCCCCCTGAGCCGACCCGACAGATCACCGAAGCTGAACTGGCAGCGGAGGCGCTGGAGGGTGACATCCGGCTCCTGCGACTCAGGCTCATGGCATGGCGATGGACTGCTTCTCGCGGAAAGGGCAAGCACTGGAGCAACATGGCAGTCGATCCCGACCCAAGTGACCTTCGACTCCCGCACGAGCTGGATAGGCTTCCCCTCGATGAGGCTCTCAATCTGACTCTCACCTCGAGAGCCCGGACACTCCGACTCACGCGACTCCTGTCCACGCTCAGCCAAGACGTGTACAAGATCGGACTGCGAACGCGCCTGGAAGTCTCCGACGCAGAACTCGAAGAGTTCTGGGACAACAATTCCGACTTGGCCGATCGTGGCTTCACGGTCGTCTCGCTTGACGAACTGCGGTCAAGGTTCACCGAGATCAGCAACGAGACGGTCGAGCTTGTTGAACGCCTCCTAGGCTCCTCGTCACGGCCGCGGGACATGTGGAGCGTGGCCGTCAACGAAGCCAGGTACATCCTGCGAGAACATAACGGATACGAGGCGTTCAAGCCGGCGCAGATCCTCTTCGATTCAGTCGACCGCTGAGTTCTCGATCGCACGTGATCGCCCGAGTAGCTAGCGACCAGTCAATTCAACTAAGCAACCCACGCGGCCGCAGCGCTGCGCGCCAGCGAGGTGGGTACAGGCATGCCCGCGACTGTCCCCTCTCGCCATGCTGCGGGCCGCGCTTGACGAGCAGTGCGATAGGCGGTCCTTGGACGGGCGTAGCGGCGGCCCTGCCTGGGCGCACCGGTTCGCCTCTGAGGCCTCAGGTCGAGAGGAACGGCTCTGCGAAATCGCGGAGCCCGCGCGACTTGTGAACCCCGCTCTCGATCGCGTTGCTCACCCACGCCGCGCCGTGGAGTGACTGGCTGCGGTCGAAGCCTTCCATTTCGCCAACCGGCACGACATGCACGCCGACCCCTCGCAGGGCGACGAGAAGCCGCTGCGCCGCGGCGTTCGGTCCGCCCGCGGGCACGGCGGCCAGCCCTTGCGGCTTCACCTGATCCCAGAGCGCCCCCGACTGAATCGGTTGGACCATCGTGACGTAGTCGGCCGCAATCTCTTCTGTCCAGACACCGTCGACACCCTCGATGATCTCGCGCAGCATGTCCTTGCTCCTGAACACATCGAAGTCGACGACAGCGCGCGATCGCACCTTCAGGCGGCCGAGCGCCCGCGCGATCCCGGCCACACGTTGCTTTCCGCCGCCCGGAACGAAGAGGACGTCGTCGGCGATGGCACGGCGGTTCGTCGTGACGGCGAGATCGTCGAGCGCCGCCCCGAAGAATCGGCAGTCTCCGTCCGACTCGCAGACGACGACCTGCCGATGGAACAGACCTTGCAGGACGTTAGAGTAGCGCAGCACTGGGTCGGCCCACACTTGCTGAATCTCCTCGGGCGGCAGCTGGGACAGTCGGTTGAGGTTGCCCTCGCGGACGATGCGCGAAACGTTGACCGGGGCATTCGCCTCGAGCAGGCCGAGCAGGAGATCTCGGTCGTGCGTTGCGATGATCACTTGGAGGCCGCGATCGTGCGCAGCCTTGCCGAGCCACCGACCGAGCGCGCGAGCCTGGCCCGGATGCAGGAACGCCTCCGGCTCGTCGATGAGAAGCACCCGCGGCGGCCGAGCCATCACGAGAAGCGCCAGGCCGATGAAGCTCCGCATGCCGTCGCCCTGCTCATCGAGAATGGGGAGCCTCATGACGGCGTCTGCATAATCACGAGTGGGGCGGTTCAACGGAGGCACGGGCACGCCGACTTCGCCAACGCGCAGGCGGAACTCGGCGTTCGCGCGGTCTAGCACCACGCTCTCGCCGAAGGTTTCCTGCGTGAGCGTGTTCAACTCCGCCTCGAGGTCGCCGTCCCGGTACAACTGGCCGAGGGGGTTCATCGCCCCACCCTGGAGCAGTCCCATGGGCGCGTTGCCAAAAGCGTACTGCGCGAGCGAACCGGCCGAAGCGGAGTGTACGAAGAACGGCGCAGCCGACCCCATCCACGGAAACGGCCGGTCTGCGCTGTACTGAAAGAACATTCGGAAGTGATTGGCGTTCACAATCCCGCCGCCGACGTTAGGTATCCATTGCGGCTGGCCATTCTGTGGCTGAGCGACCGATGCATTCGCGTCCAGCCACTCGGCCGCTGCTTCGTCGGAATCTGCCGTCGGTCGTGTCACTTGGAGAGCCGTGATCGTCTTCGGAACCGCGTCCTGGTGTGCAATCACCATCGCGATGTCTCGGAGAAGCTGCGACTTGCCGGCGTTGTTGCCTCCGACGATGGCGGTCACCGCGGCCTGCGGGAAGGTGATTGTGTCGCCCGCGTTGGACGTGAGGCTGTCGAGCGTGAAGCGTACCGGCATGATGACACTCTGGCCGAGCACCGCGGACCGCACCACTCGCGACACCCTCGATGCGCGAGTACGTAGCGAATCTCGCGCACGTCTTCTTCTGCGTGCTGCTGAATCGATGCTTGCTTTCTACGTTGATCATCGCGTGACTCTGCGCGATTGTCGGTCCCTCACCGCAACGCTGGCCCGGTGCACATCGAACTACGGCACGGCGACCCGCACGGACCGTCTGAATTCGCGTAAGACCCGCCCGGTTGTGGAGTTGCAGTTGGGTGCGTCAAACGCATCAGCATGCGCGGGCGACGAGACCTGCCCGGACGAGCGTCCCCTGACCTCTGTCGGCGGCCGAAATGTCCATTTGGACATCGCGTGGACAAGTCTCCCGCGAAATGGACAACTTCAAAAAGACCTACAACAGAACCGCTACCCGCCGACCGCCATGTCGGTGAACCGCGAGAAGTGACCCTGGAACGCGACCGTGACCGTGTCGGTCGGGCCGTTGCGGTGCTTTGCGACGATGAGGTCGGCCTCGCCCGCGCGCGGATTCTCCTTCTCGTACGCGGCTTCGCGGTGCAGGAGGATGACCATGTCGGCGTCCTGCTCGAGCGAGCCCGACTCACGCAGGTCTGAGAGCGCGGGCTTCTTGTCGGCGCGCTGCTCGGGACCGCGGTTCAGCTGCGAGAGCGCGATCACCGGCACCTGCAGCTCCTTGGCGAGCAGCTTGAGCGCACGCGAGAACTCCGAGACCTCCTGTTGGCGCGACTCGACGCGCTTGCCGCTGGTCATGAGCTGGAGGTAGTCGATCACGATCATCTTGAGGCCGACGCGCTGCTTGAGCCGCCGGCACTTGGCGCGGATCTCGACCAGCGTCATGTTCGGGCTGTCGTCGATGTAGAGAGGTGCGTCGTTGATGCGACCGCGCACCGAGGCGATCGTCGTCCAGTCGCGTGAGTCCAAGGTTCCCTTGCGCATGTTCTGCAGAGGGACGGACGCCTCGGCGCTCATGAGGCGCATCGCGATTTCGCTCCGCCCCATTTCGAGAGAGAAGAAGATGCAGGGCTCGTTGTGCTTGATCGACGCCGAGCGGGCGAAGTCGAGCGCGAGCGTCGACTTGCCGAGCGCGGGGCGTGCCGCGAGGATGATCAGCTGCCCCGGGTGCAGGCCGTTGGTGAGCTGGTCGAGCTGTGCGAACCCGGTCGGCACACCGGTCATCTGGCCGTCGCGGCCGCGGGCGGCCTCGATCTCGTTGACGGCGGCGTCGACGGCGATCGTGAGCGGAATGTAGTCTTCGGCGGCGTCGGCCCCGGTGACTCCGTAGATCTCGGCCTGGGCGTTGTTCACGAGGTCGAGCGCTTCGCCCTGACCCGAGTAGCCCATCTGCACGATGCGCGTGCCGGCCTCGACGAGCCGGCGCAGGAGCGCTCGCTCGGCGACGATCGAACCGTAGTAGCCGGCGTTCGCCGCCGTCGGCACGATCGAGGTCAGCGTGTGCAGATAGTCGGCGCCGCCGGCGCGCTGCAGCTCGCCGGTCTTGATCAGCTCATCGGTGACCGCGACCACATCGGTCGGCTCGCCATGGGAGTACAGCGACAGGATGGCGTCGAAGATCAGCTCGTGCTTGGGCACGTAGAAGTCGGCCCCGCGGAGCGTCTCGATGACGTCGGCGACAGCATCCTTCGACAGGAGCATGCCGCCCAGCGCGCTCTGCTCCGCGAGCAGGTCGTGCGGCGGAGTGCGCTCGGGCTGGCGTGCGCCACCGAGTCGCTCCTCCGAGATGTCGGCGATCGACATGCGCCACGTCCTGTTCTGTCATCTCAGCGGTCGGCCACGAGGGTTCGAGGCACTCCAAAGAGAGCGGGTGAAGGGATGCCGCAGCATCCCTTCGTCCGCTCGCAAGCAGAGCACGCCCCACTGACATTTCGGCACTCGTTTCCCCGTGAGACGAGCCGACGATGTTCCCCGATGGGCCGGACCCCACGCTAGAGAGGCGACACGGAAGATGCAAACCAGGGTGTGGATAACTATGTGGAGAGTCTGCGCGAAACGCCGGGCGCCCTGTGCACAACACCTGTGGAAACTGCCGGAAGGCACGCCGCGGGGTGATTTCTTTAGCTCGCCTGAGCTGGGGTTTTCCATTCCATCGCCTGTGGAGAGAGATGTGATTGAAGTCACGCTTGAAGGTTCGCTCTTGCGCAGCCTCCTTGTGCACAGATCTGCGGGATGCTCGTACATCGGCGCTTACCGACCCGACCCGACCCGATGCTCAAGATCGTCCAAAGAAATGCGTGCAGGGTCTGGACGCCGGCGCGCGGCCGGGGTAGCGTCAGCAATCCAGGCACCCCGAGTCGGCGTTCTCGCAAAACGACGACGACGTTTTTTTCGACGTAGGAGGTGAACGTGGTGATCGAGGCGAAGCCCCTGACTCGGGTCTGGATGCTCGCACTCGCAGGCTTCTGCGTCGCGTTCGCCTGGGTGCTCCTCACGCTGACCCTCGGATGGGGATCGGGCGGGGCGCACGCCGCCGATGACGATCGGGGTGGCCTACTGGGCGGAGTCACCGACACGCTCACGGGCGCTGTGGACAACACGCTCGACACCGTCGCAGGCACTGCGACGGCCACGGTCTCGGAGGTCGTCTCCACCGCCGTCTCGACCGTCACGACGGTTGTGCCGCCGGCGGCACCCGTTGTCGATGCCGCGGTTCCGGTCGTTCAGGCAGTGACCGACACCGTCGGCGCAGTCGCTGAGCCGGTGACAGACATCGCGTCGTCCGGCGTCGTCGGCACGGTCGCCGACCCCCTTGTCTCCACCGTCGAGAGCGTTCCCGTCGTCGGCGATGTCGCGTCCGCATTGGGCGTCGGACACGCCGCGCACGCGGTGGCCCGGACCGTGGACCACACCCTGGGCACGACGACCGGAGCCCTCGGCACCATCGTCGGCTCCACTCCCGGCACGATCTCCGGTGCTGTGCCGCCCCACGGCGGTCTCCCCGGACTGCCGTGGGTATCCGGGGCCGACGCTCTCCTGCCGGCGCTCACCTCGCACTCCAGCCCCGCATCCGCCCCCGTTCTTCGCGCTCTGGCGGTTCCCGGGCTGGTCGCGGCCACGCTTCTGACGTCGATGGGGGATGCCGCGGCATCCGTCGTCTCCTCCGTCTCTGCCTCCTTCTCCGCCCTGGCAACCGCCGGCGGAGCAGGGGCTCTCTCTGCACTCCTGGTGGGGCTCTGCGCCCCGGCAGGAGTGTTCTCGTCCGGATCAGCATCCGGACCAGGCGCCGCCGCGCTCGTCGCGCGCGGGCCGCTCGCCGCACACCGTGCCTGGGTGCGTCGACATGGCCCGACGAACGACCGAGTGCCCCCGGCACCCATTGCCTCTACGGACGTCTCTCCCGACTGATCCGGACGCGGCCGCCTTCTTGCGGCATGCGTCCATCGCGCGCGTCTGCGCGCATCCTCAGTCATTGCAATTCAAAGGGAGAAATCATGCGCACCATGCTCAAGCGAGCCCTCTGGGGCACGCTCATCGACGGGGGGATCACCCTCCTCAGCGCAACGGTCGCCAACGCGGCCGAGACCACCGGAGACGACGGGTCGCTCTCGAGCAGTCAGATCGTCGCCACCGTGCAGGCGCCGCTGGCCGTCGTCGGCAACGCTGTATCGATCATCGGTGACAGCACAGTGGGGGCGACGGATGCGGCGGCCCCCGCAGCACCCGCTGGTCCGGTCCCGTCCGATGTCGCCGTGACATCGGGCGACCAGTCCATCGGCGGCGGGAGCCAAGTCGCGCCCGACATCACCGTTCCGATCACGGTCACCGGCAACGCGATCACCCTGATCGGCGACTCCGCGGTCGCGGACGCACCTGCGGCTGCGCCGGCCGCCCGTGTTGCGGAGTCGCCGTCGGCGGCCTCCACGACCGGCGCCGACAGCGTGCTGGGCGGCACCCAGGTGCTCGCCGACGTCGTGGCCCCGGTCGCGGTCACCGGCAACGCGATCACCTTGATCGGCGACCCGGCTACCACAGACGGCGCCTCGACGTCGCCGACAGCTGGAGGCACGACCGACGCGGTCACCGGCGGAAACGGATCGGTCGGTGGGGGAAGCCAGCTGATCGCCGGCGTCACGCTGCCGATCACGATCGGGGGCAACGCGATCACGCTCATCGGCGACCCGACGAGTGGAACCCCGGGAACGCCCACTGACCCCGGCACGCCGGGAAACCCCGGCACGCCGGGAACCCCGGGAACCCCGGGAACCCCGGGAACCCCCGGAACCCCGGGAACCCCGGGAACCCCGGGAACCAATGGAACCCCGGGAACCACGCCGACCGCGCTTGCGGCTTCGGCACCCATGGCGGCTGTGGCCGCCACGCGGGTCACCCAGCTCGCCGCAACAGGGGGGACAAGCGGCCTGGCCGCCGTGCTGATGGGGCTCGTCCTCATCGCAGGTGGATGCGGGGCGCTTCTGGCGCGGCGCCGCACCGCGTGAGCGCGGGGTGAGCCGGCCGTGCCTGGAACGGCTCACCTCCCGCTTCGCGGGGCGCGAAAAGGCGGATGCCTCGGACTCGATCGAGTCCGAGGCATCCGTCATGCCCTCCGAGAGGGCTACTTCGCTGCGACCACCTGCAGCGTGATCACGGCGGTGAGGTCGTCACGGAGGCGAACGGTCGCCTCGTGCTCGCCCACGGCCTTGATCGGCGCGGTGATGTGGATCTTGCGCTTGTCGAGGTCGCCGAGGCCTGCGGCCTTGACGGCGTCGGCGATGTCGCCGGTCTTGACTGCGCCGAACAGGCGCCCTTCGGCACCCGCCTTGACGTTCAGCTTGACCTTGTTCGACTCGAGAGCGTCCTTGAGGGCGACAGCCTCTTCGTGGACGTGGATGGCACGCGATTCGCGGGCCGCGCGGATCGACGCGACCTGCTTCTCGCCGCCGCGGCTCCAGGCCACGGCGAAGCCCTGGGGAATGAGGTAGTTGCGGGCGTACCCGTCCTTGACCTCGATGACATCACCGGCGCTACCGAGCCCGGCGACCTCGTTCGTGAGAATCAGCTTCGACATGGTGCTCCTTAGCGGCCGGCGCCGGCGTAGGGCAGAAGCGCCATCTCGCGCGCGTTCTTGATGGCGCGGGCGATGAGACGCTGCTCCTGCACGGAGACACCGGTGATACGACGGGCGCGGATCTTCCCGCGCTCCGAGATGAACTTGCGAAGCGTGGCGACATCCTTGTAGTCGATGACGCCGACGCGGGTCGGCTTCGCGGGAGCGGTGACCTTGCCACCCTTCCGCGGCTTGCGGCGGTCGCCGCTTGACTTTCCAGCCATGGTTTCTTCTTTCTTGAAAGAGTCGGATGCCTCGTGTCGAGGCGTTCCGGATGCTTCGTGTCGGTGCTGTCCGGCTGCCTCGTGTCGAGGCTTTCCGGATGCGGTGATCGAGTAGGCGCGCTAGCGCCGTATCGAGATCAGAACGGCGTGTCGTCGCCGTAAGCGCCGGGGGCGCTCCAGGCGTCGGCTCCACCGGCTGCTGCAGGAGCGCTGGATGACCCGGGGGTCGACCACGGCTGGTCGGCGACTTGGCCGCGGGACTGCCCGCCACCCGATCCGCCGGTCGATGCCGCGCGCGTGACCTGTGCGGTCGCGTAGCGGAGCGAGGGGCCGATCTCGTCGACCTCGAGCTCGATGGAAGTGCGCTTCTCGCCTTCCTTCGTCTCGTAGGACCGCTGCTTCAGGCGCCCGGTCGCGATGACGCGCGAGCCCTTCGTCAGCGAACCGGCGACGTGCTCCGCGAACTCGCGCCAGACCGACGCGCGCAGGAACAGCGCTTCGCCGTCCTTCCACTCGTTGGAGGCACGGTCGAAGTTGCGGGGCGTCGACGCGATCGTGAAGTTCGCGACGGGGAGTCCGCCCTGCGTGTAGCGCAGCTCGGGATCAGCCGTGAGGTTGCCCACGACGGTGATGATCGTCTCGCCGGCCATGCGCGTTACGCGTCCTGCTTCGCAGAGCCCGACACAGCAGCAGCGCCGGATGCAGCAGCGGCCGATGCGGCGATCTTGGCCGGGCGGGCTGCCTTGCGGGCGGCCTTCTCGGCGGAGCGCTCAGCCTCTGCGGCGACCATAGCGATGGCCTCCTCGGCGCGGAGCACCTTGGTGCGCATGACCGTCTCGTTCAGCTTCAGCTGACGATCGAGCTCCTGCGTTGCCTCGCTGGTCGCCGTGAAGTTGACGACGGCGTAGATGCCCTCGGTCTTCTTGTCGATCTCGTATGCGAAACGGCGCTTTCCCCAGACGTCGACCTTGTCGATCGAACCGCCATCATTGGTGATGACCTTGAGGAACTTATCGAGGCTCGGGGCCACGGTGCGCTCATCCAGCTCGGGGCTGAGGATGACCATGAGTTCGTACTGGTGCGTCACTAACCCACCTCCTTCGGACTAGAACGGCTTCCGGGCATTTCCCGGAAGCAGGAGGGTGTGTGCACGTGCTCGAGCGCCGACGCGAATGCGGCAGTGCCCGGGCAACCTTCGTAGTCTACTGCATCGACCGAGCGCCAGCGAGCGTATCGAGATCCGCCGCTGGGCGGTGATCGAGTAGCGAGCTTGCGAGCGTATCGAGATCCCCCGAATCAGCGAAGCACCTCTGCCGCACCGAGGTTCGCGAGCACCGAGTCCAGGCCGGCTAGGCCCGGAGCCGCGGCGATCGCCCCGCCGATGCGCTGCGCGTTCGCCCGGAACGAGGGATCGCCGAGCACCCGGTCGACGGCCGCAGCGACAGCATCCGCCGTCGGTGTGCTCGTCTTCAGGTTGACGCCGGCACCCGACCAGCCGATGCGCGCAGAGACCTCGATTTTGTCTTCGGTCTGACCGGCGACCACGAGCGGGATGCCGTGGCTGAGCGCCTGCTGCACTCCGCCGTACCCGCCGTTGGTCACCATCACGTCCACGAGCGGCAGCAGCCGGTCGTACGGCAGGTACTCCGCGGCGCGGACGTTGCCAGGCAGCTCGCCGAGCACGTCGATCGGGCGACCGCCGGTAGACACGACGACGAGGGCATCGGATGCTGCGAGCCCTCGCATCGCGGGAATGAACAGCTGTGTGACATCGGCGTTGGCGACCGTGCCCTGCGTGACGTGCACGATGGGGCGCTGCCCGTCCAGCTCGCCCCACCACTCGGGGAGGTCGCCGCCACCCGCGGGCGAAGGAAGGGGCCCGACGAACGACACCATCTCGGGCAGATCGGAGCGCGGGTACTCGAATTCGGGCACGGTGAACTGCACGAGGGCATCTGCTCCGCTCGCCCAATCCAGGACGAATCGACGCGGGCTCACGCCGACCACCTCGCGGTACACCGCAGCCGCCTCTTTCGCCACCGGGCCGAACACGATCTTCTCGGCGACGAAGGTGAGCACCGCGTTGCGGACGCGCCCCGCGATGCCGCCGAGCGGCGCGACGCCGAGCCCGAAGGGCGCGGTGTCTGCGCTGGCGACTCCGAGCGGGAAGATGCCGAGCACGACGACGGGCGGGCGGGTGTCACGTGGGAGCTCGGCCAGGAGACCTGCGCCGATGAAGAGCTGTTCGGTCAGCACTGCGGCGGTCGGCACCTCGGCGAGCGCCCGCGTCAGGGCGTCGTACTGTGCGCGACCGGGTCGCAGGAACAGGTTCACGATGTCGTAGCGCAGGGCCGCGGGGCCGGTGAGCCCGCGACGGTCGGGGAAGGCGGCATCCGCATCGTCGAGATCGATATCTGCTTCCGCGGGCAGGGGAAGGAACACTGCGCCGGCGGCACGTACCCGCTCCGCGTAGCGCGACCCGGTGAGGAAGCGCACGCTGTGGCCGTCGGCGACGAGGTGACGCGTCACGGCGAGCAGGGGCATGACGTGCCCATGGGCGGGAGTGCAGGTGAGGAGGTACGTGGACATGATGGGCTCTCTGTCGTAGATTTGATTTACCTGACAGAGTATTCACCACACCGGGAGGTTAGTCAATAGTGACACCCGTCGAAGAGCCGACGCGCGCCTACCGGTCGGTCCACCGTGAGCGCCAGGCCGCACAGACGCGTCGGCGGGTCGTCACGGCGGCCGCGCGACTGTTCGCATCCAGCGGGTACCAGGCGACCACGATGGCCGCGATCGCGCGAGAGGCGGAGGTCTCCACCGAGACGGTGAAGGCCGCAGCCTCGAAGGCGGAGCTGCTGCTCGCGGCGTTCGAGGTGAACTTCTCGGGATCGGAGGGAGTGGATGCTCTCGCCGACACGGAACTCGGACAGGGGATCTACGACATCGCCGACGACGTCTTCGTCGAGGCGGTGATACAGCGCATCACGACAGCGAACTCCCGCAGCCATGCGCTGTGGACGGTGCTGCTGGGCGCTGCGCTGTCCGACGCCGTGGTGGCCGACGCGCTCAAAGTCATCCTGCAGCGGCGGGCCGCCGACTACCGGGCGTTCGCGTCGGAGCTCACCAGACGCGGGCTCTTCGGGCGCGACATCGTCGGCGACGAGGTCGATGTGGAGGCCATGGCCGACGTGCTGTCGTTCCTGCTGTCCCCGGAGAGCTACCAGCAGCTCGTGGAGCAGTCGGGGTGGAGCGTGGATCGCTACCGTGCGTGGCTGCAGCGCGAGGTCGCGCACGTCGGGGCCCCTTCGCGGTGAGCGAGTGGGCGCGCCAGCGCCGTCCCCCGGCGGAGATCGAGTAGGCGCGCCAGCGCCGTATCGAGATCCCTCGGACCCGCGTACTACGTCAGTTCGGCGGATCTCGATACGCTCGCAGAGCTCGCTACTCGATCACCGCAGGGAGCTCGCAGAGCTCGCTACTCGATCACCGCAGGGGGTGGAACGCATGGAATGGACCGACCAGGTCGGCCACGGCGACTGGATCCGCGAACGCCTCGACGCCGGGCCGTCATCGTCGATGCACGCCGTCGTGCCGCGCGGGTTCCCCGCCTACGCCCGCGTGCTGCACCGCCCGCACGTCGTCGTGCTACCCGGGCGCCCGGTTCCGACGCAAGAGGAATGGGTGCGGATGCCGGAGGCCGAGCAGCGCCGGCTGAGCGATGCGATGGTCTACAGCCCGACGTCGTGGGCCGAGACCGCACGGGCCTTCGGCACCGCCGTGCACGCCGAGGCGCAGTGGAACCGCCTCGTGCGGACACCGGCCGGCAGCGGCGACTGGCAGCACGCCCTCGCGCCGGACGGTCGTGAGTTCGAGGCGCCGACACCCGGACAGCTCGACGCCGATCTGGTGGCGGACGTTGCGACCCACCTCGCCGCCAACACGTCGACCCCGGCCGACGTGTTCGTCGCGATCTGGGAGGGCTGGGGTGGACTGACCGGCTTCTTCGGCCAGAGCCCCGGCCGCACGTTCATGCAGCTCGCCGCGCAGGACGAGCCCGGTCCTGCCTTCACACCCGACGATGCGCAGCGCCGCGCAGCGGACGCCGCGGTCTACGCCCAGCACAACGCGATGCTGGGGCGGAGCATCCACGATTCCTTCAATACGGTCCTCGGGCAGCCGACGTGGCAGCCCGGCACTCTCTCCGACGGGATCTCGCGCGGCCCGCGGCTTCGCCTGCCCGGCCGCGACCACATCCTCTTCCGCGGCGGCGTCGATGAACTCGCCGATCCGGAATGGGCGGCGGTCGTCCCCTGGCGCGACCCCGAGCGCGAGCGCCTCGGACTCGATCCGGCCGCAGAGTCGCCCAGCCTCGTGTGGCCGGCCGACCGCGCCTGGATCATGGTGACCGAGGTCGACTACGACTCGACGATCGTCGCCGGCGGCTCCGATCTCATCCGCGCACTGGTCGCCGACCCTCTCGTGGAGGCTTTCCGCCTGGAAGAGGGTGCGGATCTGAGCTGGGACGCCGACGGGATCAACCGCTGAGCATCCGCCGCGATCATTCCGGGCGCGGATCGCCGATGATCCGCATGCCGAGCGTGTGCAGCGGCCCGACCAGGAACATCAGGAAGAGCGCCGCGTAGCCGACCGTCGGGAAGATCACCGCGACCGCAAGCGACACCACGAACATGATCGCCGTTGCGACGTCGGCGACGAGCCCGCGACGCAGGTCGGAGGCCCGGATGTCGTGCAGCTGCGGATGCCGCCTCAGATAGAGACGGGCGCTGAAGAGCAGGATGCTGGTGATGGCCATCGACCCGATGTACAGGGTGCGCTGCAGGGCGTCCGACTCCATCTGACCGGTCATCGAGGTGGCCACCGGCAGCCAGACGATCGTGAGCATCCACGCGATCGTGATCCACAGCAGTCCCTCCGAAACGTGCTCGACGCGGGCGAACAGCCGGTGATGGCTCGTCCAGAAGTTGGCGATGATCACGAAGCTCAGCACGAACACGAACAGCGACCCGGAGTTCTGCTGCAGCCACTCGAGGGTGGTCTGGTTCTCGGTGGCCGCTTCGCCGATCGTGTCGAGGAGCGGGAGGATCAGGAGCGTCATCGCGATCGCGACCACCGCGTCGGTGAAAGCCTTCACCCGCTCCGACGAGGCGAAGCGCAACGCGGTGCCGGTCTCGTCAATGGCGCCGCCGTCATCGCCTGACACGCGTCACACCCCCCGCGTCGTCCGCCACAGCTCCCGGCGCTTCTCCTGCTCGACCGGATCGGGCACGGGGAGCGAGGCCAGCAGCCGCCGGGTGTAGTCGTCTTGCGGGTGCGTGAGCACCTGCACCGTGGTGCCCTGCTCACGCACCGTGCCGCCCCGCAGCACCACGACCCGGTCGGCGACCTCGTCGATGACGGCGAGATCGTGGCTGATGAACAGGCAGGCGAACCCGAGGTCGCGCTGCAGGTCGGCGAACAGCTGCAGCACCCGCGCCTGCACCGACACGTCGAGGGCGCTGGTCGGCTCATCCGCGATCAGGAGCTTGGGGCCCAGCGCGAGCGCGCGCGCGAGCGACGCGCGCTGGCGCTGCCCGCCGGACAGCTCGTGCGGGTACCGGTCGCCGAACGCGACGGGCAGACGGACAGCATCCAGCAGTTCGTTCACGCGCTGGCGCGCGGCGCGGGGGCTGCCCGCGCGACGGTGCACGACGAGCGGCTCGGCGATGCACTCCGCGATGGTCAGCAGCGGATTGAAGCTGGTGGCCGGGTCTTGAAAGACGAAGCCGATGTCGGGGCGCAGTTTCGTGAGGTGGCGCGATTTCGCGTTGCGCATCTCGGTGCCGAGCACGGTGAGCGACCCGTCGAGCACCTCGGTCAGCCCCACGATGGCGCGGCCGATCGTGGTCTTGCCCGAGCCCGACTCGCCGACGAGGCCGAGGACCTCGCCGGGCGCGATCCAGAAGCTCACGCCCTTGACCGCCACCACGCCGGCCGAGCCGAACCGACCCGGATAGCCGATCTGGACGTCGGTGGCGACCACGAGGCTTCCGGCCGGCGGGGCGACGGGGGCCGGCGCCGCGGGATCCTGGTGGGCGCTCTTGCCTCGCCCGACGTGCGGGACGGCGGCGAGCAACTCGCGGGTGTACTCCTCGCGCGGGTTCGCGAACAGCTCGCGCACCGGCGCCTGCTCGACGATCTCGCCGTGGTTCATGACGACCACGCGGTCGGCGAGGTCGGCGACGACCCCCATGTTGTGCGTGATGAGCACGATCGTGGCGCCGAACTCGTCGCGACAGGTGCGCAGCAGCTCGAGGATCTCGGCCTGCACGGTCACATCGAGCGCGGTGGTGGGCTCGTCAGCGATGATGAGTCCGGCATCGAGCACGAGCGCCATCGCGATCACGACGCGCTGCTTCTGGCCCCCCGAGAACTGGTGCGGGTAGTCGTCGACCCGCTTCTCGGGATCGGGGATGCCGACCCGCCGCAGGATGTCGACCGCCTTGGCCCTGGCCTGGGACTTCGAGAGCTTCTCATGCGCGTGCAGGCCCTCGGCGATCTGGAAGCCGACGGTGAACACGGGGTTCAGTGCGGTCGAGGGCTCCTGGAACACCATCGCCGCATCGCGACCCCGCATCGCACGGAGCTCGGATGCTGTCGCATGCACGATGTCGGTCTCACCACCGTCGCGGCCCCGCACGATGACCGCCCCCGAAAGGGTCGCCGTCTCGGGAAGGAGACCCAGCAGCGTGTTCGCGGTGACGGTCTTGCCCGAACCCGACTCGCCGACGATCGCCAGCACTTCGCCTGCGCGCGCCTCGAGTGAGATGCCGGCGACCGCGACGAGCGGTTCGCCGTCGGTCGCGAACTGCACCCGCAGGTCGTCGATGCGGGCGACGTTCTCGCCGGTCGCCGCGGCGCCGGTGGCGATCGGGGTCATGAGGCACCTCCTGCAGTAGGCACCGGCGATGGCCCGGATGCGATCGGGGTGCCGCTCGCGCCGTGCGCGGCATCCTTCTTCGCAGCCTTCGCCGACTTCGCGGCCGAACGGCGACGGCGCAGACGCGGGTCGCTCAGGTCGTTGAGGCTCTCGCCGACGAGCGTGATTCCGAGCACCACGAGCACGATCGCGAGGCCCGGGGGAACGGCGGTCCACCACACGCCGCTGGAGACGTCGGCGACCGAGCGGTTGAGGTCGTATCCCCACTCGGCGGCGGCGGTGGGCTCGATGCCGAACCCGAGGAAGCCGAGGCCGGCGAGGGTCAGCAGCGCCTCCGAGGCGTTCAGGGTGACCACGACCGGCAGCGAGCGGGTGGAGTTGCGCAGCACATGCCGGACGAGGATGCGTGCGGTGGGCACGCCGATCACCCGTGCCGACTCGACGAACGGCTCGGCCTTCACGCGCACGACCTCGGCGCGGATGACGCGGAAGTACTGCGGGACGAACACGACGGTGATCGCGATCGCCGCCGAGAGGATGCCGCCGACCAGCGTGGACTGACCCTTGCTGATCACGATCGACATGACGATCGCCAGCAGCAGCGACGGGAAGGCGTAGATCGCATCGCAGATCACGACGAGCACGCGATCGAGCCAGCCGCCGAAGTAGCCGCTGACGAGACCGAGGAAGATGCCGAGGAAGATCGAGAACGCGACGGCGGCGATGATGACGAGGATCGCGGTCTGGGCGCCCCAGATGGTGCGCGACAGCACGTCGAACCCGCTCACCGTGGTTCCCAGCAGGTTGATCGGGTTCGGTGGCTGCGTCGTTCCGAAATCGACCCCGTCGACCCCGCGCTGGGCGTAGCCGTACGGCGCGATCAACGGCGCGAAGATCGCGGTGATGATGAAGATCGCGGTGATGACGAGGCCGACCACCAGCATCCCGCGCTGGAGTCCGACGCTGAGGAGCAGCTGCGAGATCACGGGGATGCGCTCACGCAGGGGCACTTTGCGGGTGGTCAGCGCGTTCGCGGGCGGGTTCGGAGACGGGGCGGCGGAGGTCGCGGCATCCGACATGTCAGTACCTCACCCTCGGGTCGATGAGCGCCGCGATCACGTCGACGATGAAGTTGGTGAGGGCGACGATCACGGCGATCATCACGACGATGCCCTGCACCGCGACGAAGTCTCGGGCTTTCAGGTAGTCCGACAGCATGAAGCCGATCCCCTTCCATTCGAAGGCGCTCTCGGTGAGCACGGCACCCGCCAGCAGGAGCCCCACCTGCAGGCCGATCACCGTGATGATCGGGATGAGGGCGGGGCGGTAGGCGTGGGTGGTGACGAGACGGAAGTTGCGGACGCCGCGCGACCGGGCGGAGGTGACGTACTGCGCGTCGAGCGTGCTGATCACGTTCGTGCGCACGAGGCGCAGGAAGATGCCCGCCGTGAGCAGGCCGAGGGCGAGGCCGGGGAGTACGGCGTGCCAGAGCACGTCGCCGATGGCGGCGGGGTCGCCGAGGCGGATCGCGTCGATGAGATAGATGCCGGATGGCGCGTCGAGCCCCTGCAGCTTCAGCTCGGTGCGGGTGGATGCCCTGCCGGCGACAGGCAGCACCTGCAGCCACACCGAGAAGACGAGCTTGAGCAGGAGGGCGACGAAGAAGATGGGGGTGGCGTACGCGAGGATCGCCGTGATGCGGAGCACCGCATCCTGCCAGCGGTCGCGACGGTAGGCCGCGATGAGCCCGAACGGGATGCCGACGATGAAGGCGACGATGAGCGCGTAGAACGCCAGCTCGAGGGTCGCACTGCCGTAGGTGAGCAGGATCTGGGTCACCGGACGGTTGTCGGTGATCGTGGTGCCGAAGTCGCCGCGGAGGATGCCGCCGAGGTACTCGAGGTACTGGACGATGATGGGCCGGTCGTAACCGGCCGCATGGATGCGCTCGGCCAGCTGGTCGGGGGGAAGGCGGCCGCCCTGGGCCGCGGTGATCGGATCGCCCGTCAGGCGCATCAGCAGGAAGACGAGCGTCACCAGGATGAAGACCGTCGGGATGATCAGCAGCAGCCGCACCGCGATGTATCGCCAGAGACCGCCGCGGGTTGCGGTGACGGGTTTCGCGGAGACGGGATCGTCGATCGCAGTGACCATGGGGAGACCTTACTCAGCCGCGTGCGCGTACGGGGGCCGGTTCCGAAACGGGAACCGGCCCCCGGCCGCGCGATGCACTGCTTCTAGTGGATCGACTACTTGTGGATCGGCGCGTAGCGGAACTTGAACGAGCCGTCGAGCACTGCGCCCTGCACATCGGCACCCACCACGGCGACCTGCTTGCCCTGGAGGAGCGGAAGCGTCGACAGATCCGCGGCCACGAGGTCTTGGATCTTACCGATCGTGGCCGCCCGCGCTGTCGCGTCGGTCTCGCTCGCCTGCTCGGTGATCAGCTGCTGGACCTCTGGGTTCGCGTAGTGATTCGCGAGGAAGTTCTTCTCGGCGAAGAACGGGGCCAAGTAGTTGTCGGCATCCGAGTAGTCGGGGAACCAGCCGAGCTGGTACTCGGGGTACGCGTCTGCCACACGTTCCTTGGAATACGTGACGTACTCCGTCTGGGCGAGGTTGACGGTGAACAGCCCGCCGGTCTCGAGCTGCGTCTTGATCGCCGCGTACTCATCGGCGGACGACGGGCCGTAGTGGTCACCGTTGTACTGCAGGTTGAGCACGACGGGGGTCGTGACGCCGGCGGCCGCGAGGACTGCCTTCGCCTTGTCGAGGTCAGGGCCGCCGTTGCCGTCGCCGTAAAGGCCCTCGAGGGCGGTGTTGGCTCCGGTGAGGCCCTGGGGCACGTACGAGTAGAGCGGGGAGAAGGTGTCTTTATAGACGTCCTTCGCGATCGCGGCGCGGTCGACGAGGTCGGCGGCTGCCTGACGGACGGCCAGCGACTTGGCCGGGTCGGCCTCGGGCGTCGATGCGCCGAACGGCATCGTGTTGAAGTTGAACACGATGTAGCGGATCTCGCCGCCAGGACCGTCGACGACCTTGACGTCCTTGTTGGTGGCCAGGTCTGCGATGTCGGTCGCGCTGAAGCTGCGGAACGCAGTGTCGATCGCCCCTGTCGAGACGTCGAGCTTGAGGTTCGACGAGTCGGCGTAGTACTTGGCGGTGACTCCTGCGTTCTCGGCGGCACCGAGGTTGCCCTGGTAGTCGGCGTACGGCTTGTACGAGATGAGTTCGTTCACCTTGTACGAGTCGATGACGTACTGGCCGGCGAACGCGTTGCCCTTCACGATGTCGTCGTCGGGGGTCACCGCGTCGGCGGCGAAGACCTCTTCATCGACGATCGGAGCGGCGGGGCTCGACAGGATCTGGGGCCAGACCTGGTCGTTGGCCTTCTTCAGCGTGAAGACGACGGTCGTGTCGTCGGGCGCGGCCACGCTGTCGAGGTTGCCCAGAAGCGACGAGGGGCCGTTCGGGTCGGCGATCGCGACCTGGCGGTCGAACGAGAACTTGACGTCTGACGAGGTCAGGTCGTGGCCGTTTGCGAACTTCAGGCCGGACTTGAGCTTCACCGTGTACTCGGTGGGCGAGGTGAACTCGGCCGACTCGGCGATGTCGGGGGTGACATCGGCCGTGCCGTACTTGCTGTTGAGCAGGAACGGGTAGACCTGGTTCATGACGGCGAACGAGCCGTTGTCGTACGAGCCGGCCGGGTCGATCGAGGTGATCTTGTCGGTGGTGCCGACGATGATCGGATCGCCGGACGCGCCGCCGTCGGACGAGGTACCGCCGCCGCCACCGGCGCAGCCGGCGAGGAGGACGGCCGAGGCGCCGAGCGCCCCGATGGCGAGGCCGAGACGGCCGCGCCCAGTGTGGTGCAGTGACATAGTGCAACCTCTGCTGTGAAGGAGTCGGCGGCGTCGGGAAGGCGCAGCCCTCCGGCTATCATTCCTGCGACGTGCATTCCGGCCAAACGCTTACGGGTTTCGTAACGAGACCGAAACTCTCGGATTGCTGCGTCGGATGCTCGGGCCACGAGCACATCGCTCACCTCGGGCACGCGCGGGCGAGAAGTATGTCCATGACGAATGTCACCCCCAGGTCGTGACGCACGGGCCGGGCATCGCGTCCCGATGGGCGGGAGCATGAAGCCATGGACACCACGCCCGCACCACTGAAGACGCCCCCCTCCGCCGGTCACGGCCCCTCCGCTGTCGCCGCCTCGGGCCTCGTCAAGAGCTTCGGGTCGGTCAAGGCCGTCACCGGCGTCGACCTGCACGTCGCCCAGGGCGAGATCGTCGCCTTCCTCGGCCCGAACGGTGCAGGCAAGACCACGACGATCGACATGCTCCTGGGCCTCTCGGCCCCGGACGGCGGCACGGTCGAGGTGTTCGGCGAGTCGCCGCGCTCCGCGATCGCCCACGGCCTGGTTTCGGCCGTGCTGCAGACCGGCGGGCTGCTCAAAGACATCTCGGTGCGCGAGACGCTGGATCTGACCGCGAGCCTGTTCGCCGACACCCGGCCGGTCGCGGAGGTCATGGAGCGGGCAGGAATCACCGAAGTCGCCGACCGGCGGGTGGGCCTCTGCTCGGGCGGTCAGCAGCAGCGCCTCCGGTTCGCGATGGCGCTCCTGTCCGACCCCGGTCTCTTGATCCTCGACGAGCCCACGACCGGCATGGACGTCGAAGGCCGTCGCTCGTTCTGGAACGCCATCCGCGCCGACGCGGCGCGCGGTCGCACGGTGCTGTTCGCCACGCACTATCTCGAAGAGGCCGACGAGTACGCCGACCGCATCGTGCTGATGAGCCGCGGACGCATCGTCGCGGACGGCACCACAGCATCCATCAAGAATCTGGTCTCCGGACGCGTCGTGCGGGCCACCCTCCCCGGCGCAGATCAGCTCGGGCTCGGAGCGATGCCGGGCGTCGACCAGGTCGAGCTCAAGGGCGACCGGGTCGTGATCCACACGAAAGACTCCGACACCCTCGTCCGCCACCTCCTCACGCAGACCCCTGCGCACGACGTCGAGGTCACCGCGCAGAATCTCGAGAGCGTGTTCCTCGCGCTGACATCGGATGCTCCGCCATCCGTTTCCGCTGAATCCACCACTCCCGAAGGGTACCGGTCATGACCGCTCCAGCCACCACCGCGACCGACCGCGTCGCGCTCGACCGTCGGGTGCTGCCCTTCGGCGGGTTCAACCTCACCTACCTCGGCATCGAGCTGAAACGGAAGCTCCGCAACCGCCGGACGCTCATCTTCACGATCCTCTTCCCGATCGTCATGTTCCTCATCATCGGCCTGCCCCTCAAGGACGAACCGCTCACGGCGACCCCGATCGCCCAGGGCGGTCCGTCGGTCGGCGCCTACATCATGGTGTCGATGGCGATGTACGGCGCCATGATGTCGGCCACCCAGACCGGTGCGGCCGTCGCCGTCGAACGCGCGCAGGGCTGGAGCCGGCAGCTGCGCCTCACCCCGCTCAATCCGTTCGTCAACGTGGTCATCAAGATGATCGCGGGCATGCTCATGGGGCTGTTCGCGGTGGTGGCGACCTTCGCGGCCGGCGCGATCTGCGGCATCCAGCTGTCGGTCCTGCAGTGGCTCTCGACGGGCCTCGTGGGCTGGATCCTCGCCGGTGCCGTGTTCACCGCGCTCGGCCTGCTGGTCGGTTACCTGGTTCCGGGTGAGAACGCGGCCCAGATCACGAGCCTCGCGATCGTGCTGTTCGCCTTCATCGGCGGGCTGTTCTACCCGGTCAGCGGAATGCCCGACTTCATGCAGACGATCGCCGCATTCACGCCCGTGTACGGCATCAGCCAGATCGCCCGCGCACCCCTCACCGGCGAATCAGTCGACCTGCTCTGGATCGTCAACGCCATCGTCTGGCTCGCGATCTTCGTCGCCGGCACGGCGTGGGCGTTCCGGCGCGACACGAAGCGCGTCTGACCGATGCCGGGCGGCGGTTCTAGGGTGAGGCACATGGATGCCGAGCTGCGCGATCGCCGAGATCGTGACGCCGGCCCGGACTGGCCTATCCGCCCGCCGTCCGTGGCCTCGACGCCGAGCGGCGGCTCGCTGCGCGAGCTGCTCTTCTCGCGCGGCGCCGTCAGCTGGTACACCGGCGGGGCGATCGCCACGATCTGGCTGGTGACCATCGCCCAGGACGTCGTCGCAGCCTCCGGCTCGGTCGCCTCCGCCGTCCTCGGCGTGGCGCTCGTCGTCGTGTTCGGACTCGCCTTCCTCGTCGGCGCACCGCTGGCGTGGTCGCTGCCGCGGCGAGGCCGCCTACTCGTGTGCGCCGGACTGCTCGCCCTGTCGTTCACGCTGTTCCCCTGGATCGGGTGGGGCGTGGTCGGCGCCTGGACCTATGTCGGAGTGCTCGTCGGCATGAGCGTGCTGCGGTGGGCGGTCACGTGGCCGGCGATCCTGGCGCTCGGCGCCGCGGCGCTACTGGCCGAGGGTTTCTCCTACGGCTGGAGCGAAGGCATCCTCTGGCTCCCCGCGATCATCGTCTCGATCTCGCTCATGATGGCCGCGTTCGCCCGCACCACGGCGGCGATGAACCAGCTGCGCGCGACGCAGTCGCAGCTGGAGAGCCTGGCCGTCGAGCGCGAGCGCAATCGCGTCGGCCGCGACCTGCACGACATCCTCGGGCACTCGCTCACCGTGATCACCGTCAAGGCAGAGCTCGCGGGCCGGCTCGTCGACGCCGATCCGGCACGGGCGCGCTCCGAGATCGCAGAGGTCGAGGGCCTGGCGCGAGGCGCGCTCGCCGACGTGCGGGCGACAGTCGCCGGATTCCGCGGAGTGAACATCAGCGGCGAGCTGGCCGCGGCCCGTTCGGCGCTGGATGCGGCGGGCATCGAGCCCGACCTGCCGTCATCGACCGACAGCATCCCCTCCTCGCATCGCGAACTGGCCGGCTGGGTGGTCCGCGAGGGCGTGACCAACGTCGTCCGGCATTCGCACGCGCACCTCTGCCGCGTCACGCTCGGCCCGCGCGAGATCGAGATCGCCGACGACGGCGTCGGGCCGAGCACCAGTGCGGGGTCATCCACCGGACTCGCCGGCCTGCGCGAGCGCGTCGAGGCCGCGGGCGCCCGCATGACCGTCGGTCGCAGCGACCTCGGCGGCTTCAGCCTGCGGGTGTCGCTGTGAGTGCAGGATCGGATGCTGCGGCCACCGGTGGCGCGTCCTCCGGTGGCGCGTCCTCCGGGAGCGCAGCATCCATCCGCCTTCTCATCGCCGATGACCAGGCCCTCGTCCGCGGCGCGCTGTCAGCGCTCCTCGGGCTCGAGCCCGACATCGAGGTCGTCGCCGAGGTCGGGCGCGGCGACGAGGTGCGCGCCGCCGCACTCGCCGCTCGCGCCGACGTCGCGATGCTCGACATCGAGATGCCCGGCATCGACGGGATCGCCGCGGCGGCCGAGCTGCGCGCCGCCATGCCCGCGTGCCGGGTGATCATCGTGACGACCTTCGGCCGCCCCGGGTACCTCAAGCGAGCCATGCAGGCCGGCGCGGCGGGCTTCGTCGTCAAGGACACCCCGGCGACGGAGCTCGCGGATGCTGTCCGCCGCGTGCATCGCGGGCTTCGCGTGGTCGACCCCACGTTGGCGGCGACCTCACTCGCTCAGGGCGATTCGCCGCTCACCGAGCGCGAGACCGACGTGCTGGAGGCCGCGCGCACCGGCGGTTCGATCGCCGACATCGCGCGCATCCTTCACCTGTCGGAGGGCACGGTGCGCAATCACCTGTCGAGCGCGATCGGCAAGACCGCCGGGCGCAACCGCGCCGACGCCGCGCGCATAGCCGAGCAGAACGGCTGGCTGTAGGGGCCGCTCAGACCTCCGGCCCGAGGCCGAAGTATTCCAGCTCGGCGGAGTTCAGCATCCTCGATCTGATGATGAAGCGGTGACCGGTCGGCCCTTCCACCGAGAAGCCGGCGCCGCGCCCCGGGACCTCGTCGATCGTGATGTGCGTGTACTTCCAGTATTCGAACTGGGCCTCGGAGATGAAGACCTCGATCGGGCCGAGTCCGGGCACCTCGAGGGTGCCCAGGTGCACGTCGCTCGGCCCGGTGATGAACATGCCGACGGGGTAGCACATGGGTGCGCTGCCGTCGCAGCATCCGCCCGACTGATGGAACATGAGCGGCCCGTACGTGACGGTGAGTTCGCGCAGGAGCTCGCCCGCCGCCTCCGTGACGTCGACGCGTTGGTAGGTGCCGATCGAGACCATCTGTTTCCCTCCTCTGTGCATTTCCCGTGACTCCCCCCGCGAGTTCCACCCCGCGAGGGGAGACGGTGACCGGTGCGCCGGTTTAGAAGAAGCCCATCGGGCCCTCGGCGTACGACACCAGCAGGTTCTTCGTCTGCTGGTAGTGGTCGAGCATCTTCAGGTGGTTCTCGCGGCCGATGCCCGACTGCTTGTAGCCGCCGAACGCCGCGTGCGCGGGGTACTGGTGGTACGTGTTCGTCCAGACGCGGCCGGCTTGGATCGCCCGGCCCGCGCGGTACGCGGTGTTCATATCGCGGCTCCACACGCCGGCGCCGAGGCCGTACAGCGTGTCGTTGGCGATCGAGATTGCGTCGTCGAAGTCGTTGAACGACGTGACCGACAGCACCGGTCCGAAGATCTCCTCCTGGAAGATCCGCATGTCGTTCGTGCCCTCGAAGATCGTCGGCTGTACGTAGTAACCCTCGCTGAGGTCTCCGCCGAGGTCGACGCGATCGCCGCCGATCAAGAGCTTGGCCCCACCCTGTTTGCCGATGTCGATGTAGCTCAGGATCTTCTCGAGCTGATCGTTGGACGCCTGCGCGCCGATCATCGTCGCGGGGTCGAGCGGGTTGCCCTGTGTGATGGCCTTGACGCGCTCGATGCCGTCACCCAGCAGCTGGTCGTAGATCGACCGCTGGATGAGGGCGCGCGACGGGCACGTGCAGACCTCGCCGTTGTTCAACGCGAAGAACGAGAAGCCCTCCAGTGCCTTGTCGTAGAACGAGTCGTTGCCCCGGGCGACGTCTTCGAAGAAGACGTTCGGGCTCTTGCCACCGAGCTCGAGGGTGACCGGGATCAGGTTCTGCGACGCGTACTGCATGATCAGGCGCCCGGTGGTGGTCTCTCCGGTGAACGCGATCTTGCGGATCTTGTTGTGCGAGGCCAGCGGTGCCCCGGCCTCGATGCCGAAGCCGGTGACGATGTTCAGGACTCGCGGCGGGATCAGGTCGCCGATGATGTCGATCAGGAACAGGATCGACGCCGGCGTCTGCTCGGCGGGCTTGAGCACGATGCAGTTGCCTGCGGCGAGCGCGGGTGCGAGCTTCCAGACCGCCATGAGGATGGGAAAGTTCCAGGGGATGATCTGGCCCACCACACCGAGCGGTTCCTGGAAGTGGTAGGCGACCGTGTCTTCGTCGAGCTGCGATATGCCGCCCTCCTGTGCACGGAGCACGCCGGCGAAGTAGCGGAAGTGGTCGATCGCGAGCGGGATGTCGGCGGCCAGGGTCTCGCGGACCGGCTTGCCGTTCTCCCACGTCTCGGCGACGGCGATCTTCTCGAGGTTCGCCTCCATGCGGTCGGCGATCTTCAGCAGTACGTTGCTGCGCTCGGTGGGACTCGTCTTTCCCCACGTCGCGAACGCCTCCCACGCGGCATCCACTGCGCGGTCGATGTCTTCGACTGTCCCGCGACCGACCTCGGTGAAGGTCTTGCCGGTGACCGGCGACGGATTCTCCAACCACTGGCCCTTCACCGGGTCGACGAACTCGCCGGCGATGTAGTGGCCGTAGCGCGGGCGGTAGTCGGCGACCGCGCCCCGGGTGTTGGGTGCTGCGTAGACGCTCGAGACGCCCTCTTCGACGATGGTCATGCTGTCTCCTTCGACGGGTCATGAAGCGCGACTGGCGGTGTCGCGCGGATGCTCGGACGCTACGCCGCAGGACGTTGCATCGCGTTGCACTCGTAGCTGCGGGGGCGAAACGCGGCTCACGCCTCGAGGCGCTCGATCCGCGCGACGAGGCCCGCGCGACGCGGGGAACGCGCGGGCAGCATCTCGAGGCACAGGCGCAGCAGCTCGACATCGTCGGCACCTTCGGCCGTGTCGGCGAAAGCGACGAGCACGTCGACGCCCGCCTCGGCCATGAGCGCTTCGCGCAGCGCCGTGCGCACCGTCTCGCGCAGCTGCTCGACGCCCGGGGCGACCGAGTCAGGCAGCACCGGGCCCCGGTACGCAGCGAGCGCGACGCGGTGGGCGCCGCGATCCAGGAGCGAGATCACGTTCTGCGCGTCGGTCTCGAGCGCAACGGTGAGCCGGTAGGGACGGGATGTCGGCACAAGTTGTGGCGCCACCCGCTCCAGCACCTTCCGGAGGCGCACGAGCTCGGGTCGCAGGGTGTCGGCCGCGCCGGGTTCGCCGTAGACCAGCTCGCCGAGATGCTCGGCCGAGAGCCCGTGCGGGTGCGTCGCGAGCATGAGGAGGATCTCGGCATGGCGGGCGGTGAGCTCGATCACCGTCTCGCTGCCCTCGCCGGCCGCTTCGAGCTGCGCCCGGTCTCGTCCGAGCACGCGCAGGGTCGCCCGCGCCGCGACCGGGCGACTCGGTCCGCGGCGTCGTGCGGGAAGCGTCTGGGAGCGCGACCTCAGCCGAGCCACCAGGAGCTCACCCTCGATCGCCCGGGCCGTGGCATCCACGAGCATCTGCGCCTGCGGGGTGACCGCCTCGACACCGCCGGTCACGTCGATCACACCGACGATGCGCCGCGTCTCGGGGTCGTGCACCGGCGCGGCGGTGCACGACCACGGCGCGACGAGCCGGTTGAAGTGCTCGGCGCCGCGGATCTGCACCGATCGATCGAGGGTGAGGGCAGTGCCGGGGGCAGAGGTGCCCACCGCCTGCTCCGACCAGTTCGACCCCGCCACGAACCCCATGTCGTCGGTCAGTGACCGCAGGTGCCGGTCGCCCTCGACCCAGAGCAGCCGCCCGGCCGCGTCGCCGATCGCGACGATCACGCCCGACTCCTCGGCTTCGCCCGGAAGAAGGAGGGCACGCACCATGTCCATGACGCCGGCGAGGGGATGGGCGCGGCGGTAATCCTCGAGCTCGCGGATGCTCAGCTCCAGCCGCGGCGGACTCTCGGCGCCGACGAGACTGGCCAGAGATCGGCGCCACGATTCGCGCACGAGCGGGCGGACGTCGAGCAGACGCTGATCGGCGGGATTGCCCGATACGAGCTCTTCATGCGCGCGCTCGATGAGTAGACGCGATGTCTCGGGAGACACGTCGCGTCGCTGCGACCATGGCGATGACATCCGGGCTCCGATCGACGTCGGGGATGTGTGCTCCAGTGTAGGTCGGCGCGGCGCCGCGCGGGCGGGACAACGGTCATCCCCGCGCGGCCCACCAGTCGCGCAGGCGCTGCTCCGCGGCATCCGTTCCGAGCAGTCCCTCGTCCAGGCGCAGTTCGAGGAGGAACCGGTACGCGTCACCCACCTCGCGGCCCGGCGGAATGCCCAGCACCTCCTGGATGCGGTTGCCGTCGAGCTCGGGCCGCATGGCGTCGAGCTCCTCCTGCTCGCGCAGCTCGGCGATGCGCCGCTCGATGTCGTCGTACGCGCTGGACAGGGTCGCGGCCTTGCGCCGGTTGCGGGTGGTCACGTCGGCCCGGGTGAGGATGTGCAGGCGATCGAGCTCGGTACCGGCATCCCTGACGTACCGGCGCACCGCCGAGTCTGTCCAGGCGCCCTCGGCATAGCCGAAGAACCGGAGGTGCAGCTCGATCAGCAGGCTGACAGCATCCGTCGTCGCGGAATCGAAGCGCAGGTCGCGCAGCCGCTTGCGCGCCATCCGTGCGCCCCGCACGTCGTGGTGGTGGAACGTGACGATGCCGCCGTGCTCGAGCTTGCGGGTGGACGGCTTGCCGATGTCGTGCAGCAGCGCCGCGAGCCGCAGCGTCACGTCGGGCGCTGCATCCGGGGTGCGTGCCCGCTCCAGCTCGATTGCCTGGCGCAGCACGGTGAGCGAGTGCTCGTACACGTCCTTGTGGTGGTGGTGCTCGTCGACCTCGAGGCGCAGAGCGGGGATCTCGGGCAGGAACTGCGCCATCAGCCCCGTCTCGACGAGCAGTCGGATGCCGCGCACGGGGTCATCGGTCTGCAGCAGGCGGATGAGCTCGCCCTGGATGCGCTCGGGGCTCACGATCTCGAGCGTCTCGCGCAGCTCGGCCATCGCGTCGACCGTCGCGGGGTCGACGTCGAACCCGAGCTGTGCCGCGAAGCGCGCGGCGCGCAGCATGCGCAGCGGGTCGTCGCCGAAGCTGACGGCGGGGTCGACGGGGGCGCGCAGGCGCCGTGCCAGCAGGTCTTCGACGCCGCCGGTCGGGTCGACCAGCGTGCGGCCGGGCACGCGCAGCGCCATGGCGTTGATCGTGAAGTCGCGGCGGACGAGGTCGGCCTCGAGCGTGTCGCCGAACTCGACGGTCGGCTTGCGCGTCGTGCCGTCGTAGCTGTCGGCGCGGTAGGTCGTGATCTCGACCTGCTCGGCGACGCCGGTCTCACTGTCGCGGATGCGCGCGCCGATCGTGCCGAACTCGCGACCGATGTCCCAGTGGGCGGTGCTGATCGGCACGACGATCCGCAGGATCTCGTCGGGGCGCGCGTCAGTCGTGAAGTCGAGGTCGTGCGTCGCCCGCCCGAGCAGCAGGTCGCGCACCGGCCCGCCGACGACCGCGAGGTCGTGGCCGGCTGCGGCGAACGCCCGGCCGAGGGCCGACACGACCGGCGAGCGGGTCAGCGCGTCCAGGCGCGCGATCCCGTCGGCCATGTTGATCACTCCCCGAGCCTACCGAGGCCGACCCCACCGCTCCCCGTCCGGGTGTGCTTCAACTCCGCCTCGACCTCGGCCGCCATGATCCGCCACACCGCAATTGCGGGGCTCTCGCCCTGCCCGGGGGCTACCGAGGAGGAGTTGTGACACGCTCGGCAACCGCACCTCGGTCAGGCGAAGGCGAGAAACCCGGTGAAGACGAGTTCCCGCACCTGGGGCAGCAGCTCCGCGCGCAACTCCACCGCGTCGACTTCGAGCAGCTGCGCGATCGCGTCGATCAGCGCCCCGACGGGCAGATCCCCGTCGCACGCGCCCACCAGGCCGGCCAGCCCGGGGTCGGCCGTCACGGTCCGGGCGAAGCCGCCGCCCTGACGAAGCTCGATCACGCGAGGATGCTCGGCCCCGGGCAGGTGGTGGCGCGCCTCGGTCACGTCGGTCGCGGTGATCAGCACGGCGCCGGCGAGCCCGGCATCGTCGAGCACCACGACCCGGTCGTGCGCGGCGAGCGAGGCGGCCAGGTGCGCGCCGAGCGGCGCATCCCCGAGCCCGCCGACCAGCCCCTCGTAGCGCGCGAGGGTCGGGCCGTCGCCCGACGGCGGCCGGCGCAGCAGCACGTAGCCGAAGCCGATGCGGGTGACCTCGCGCGCCGCGAAGTCGTCGAGCCAGGCATCCACCAGCGCCGCGAACGCGGGGGTGCCCGGCTGAGTACCCCCGTCGCGTACCCACAGCTCGGCGTAGGCGAGCGGGTCGATCGACTCGCGCTCGATGACCCAGGCATCCAGCGGCACCGGCGATGCCTCCACCCAGTGGCGCACCCGATCGAGCCCCTCCACGCCGGCACGCGTCTCCCAGTTGCCGAGCAGTTGCGCGACGCCGCCGGCCGCGAGGTGAGCCCCGACGTCGTGGATGACCGCCGCGACCAGGTCGTCACCCACCATGCCCGCATCGCGGTACTCGTACGCGGGCACGCCGGATGCGCGCGGCGTGATCACGAACGGCGGGTTCGACACGATCCGGTCGAAGGTCTCCACGCCGCCGGCCTGCGCACTCACCGGCTCGAACAGGCTCCCGAGTCGGGTCTCGATCCCGTCCACGCCGTTGAGCAGGGCGTTCAGGCGGGTGAAGCGCAGCGCGCGCTCCGAGATGTCGGTCGCCACGACCCGATCGACCATCCGACGCGCGCGCAGCGCCTGGATGCCGCATCCCGAGCCCACGTCCAGCCCGAACGCGGCGGGTGTGGGCAGCTGGAGCCCTGCGAGCGTGAGCGAGGCGCCACCGACCCCGAGCACGTGGTCTTCGGGCAACGCCGTGCCCAGCGCCCCCTCGTCGAGGTCGCTCGCGATCCACCATTCGCCGTCGCCGTGCTCATCGGCGAACGACTGCGGGCGCACGAGAACGAGAGGACGGATGCTGTCGCCTTCGCGCACCGCGACGCCCAGGCCCTCGATACCCGCCGTGCCGGCACGGGGCAGCGCCGCCGCGACGTCAGTCACCGGCTGTGCGATGCCCAGCACGAGGAGGCGGCCGAGGACCGCGAGCGCGTCCGCGCGGCCGTCGATCGACCGGAGGGCGGGCCCGCGCAGGCCGCGCGGGATGGCATCGTCGGCCTGCGCACCCCACGCGGCTCGCAGCGCCTGTGAAGCGAAGCCGGCGGCGCGCAGGTCGTCGGCGAGGAGTCGGCACAGCGCGGGGTCGGGTTCAGGCAGCACGACTCCATTCAACCGCCTCCGCAATGCACCCTCGGCGAGGGTGCATTGCGAGAACCGAGGGTGCATTGCGAGAACCGAGGGTGCATTGCGCGACCGCCGTCAGCGCCGTGCACCCTCACGCCCCGTCATGCACCCTCACCTCACGCGGCGCGCGCTCGGGGTGCTCGGAGGGTCGGACCGTAGAATCGCACCCGACCGTGCGGTCATGAATCGCACAGGAGCGCCTACATGACCGTCACCCCTGCCCGCACCCCCGCCCGCCCGCGCGCGCTCGCGTGGGCCCGGGGCGTCGGCGCCGTCGCGGCCGTCATCCTGCTGCTCGGATCCGGCGCGTGGGCCGCATCGGCCGCCGGAGGCCCCTCGATCGCCGAGGCCTCACCGTCGCCCACCCCCTCGGCCACTGGGCGGGTCGACCTCACTCTGTCGCCGGCAGCCAACGGCATCGTGCGCGCTGGCGACGGGCTGACAGCCTCGATGACGATAGAGAACGGCACACCCGCCACCCTGGCCGCCCCGCGCGTGACCCTGATTCTCGGCGACACCGCCCTGCCCGATCGCGCGGCGCTGACCTCATGGCTCGATTCCGCCGGCGGCGCCCCTGGCACACTGACCGCTATCGGCCAGGTCGACCTTCCCGCCGTCGACTCCGACTCGTCCGAGACCCGCACGCTCTCGGTCGCGTCGACCGACGCCGCCCTCGCGAACCGCGCACCGGGGGTCTATCCGCTGATCGCCTCGTACACGGACGCGTCCGGAACCGTCTCGTCCGCGAGCGCGATGATCGTTCCCGACGCCGCCGCGACGGCGACGGGCATCGGCGTCGTCGTCCCGATCACGGCGCCGGCGATCGGGGCCGGGCTGCTCTCGGCCGCCGAACTCACCGATCTGACCGCACCGGACGGTTCGCTCTCAAGCCAGCTCGACGCGGCCGCCGGCACGACGGCGATCCTCGCGGTCGACCCCGCCGTGCCCGCCGCGATCAGAGTGCTGGGAACGGCTGCACCGGCGCGCGCGCTGGCGTGGCTGGCGCGGCTCGAGTCACTGCCCAACTCGCGCTTCGCGCTGCAGTTCGGCGATGCCGATGTCGCCGCCCAGCTCGAAGCCGGGCTGCCTGCGCCGGAGAGCCCCACCTCGCTGCAGGCGTACATGTCGGCTCCCGACTTCGCGACGGCATCAGGCACGGCGTCAGGGACGGGGACGGGCTCGACCCCGTCCCCGACCTCGACAACGGGCCCCGACTACCCGTCCCTCGACGAGCTCCTCGACATCGGCGGCGGGCGCGCCGACATCTTCTGGCCCGCGGGAGGCACCACGACCGCCGGAGTGCTCGGCGCGCTCGCCGCGAACACCCCGCAATCGGTCACCCTCCTCCCCTCAGGCACGCTCGCCGCGGGTGCGACGGGGTCGACCGTGCCTGCCCACGCGACCGCCGACGGCGCCGACGTGCTGGCGTACGACAGCGACGTGTCGTCGGCGCTGCACGCAGCATCCCTGATCGACACCGCCGCCCTGCGTGGCGCACCCCTCACGGCGGCGACGGCCTACCTCGCGTTCGCCGCGAAGGATGCCGGGGGCCGGCCACTTCTGGTCACCGTCGACCGCGGGTCTGGCCGCTCGACCCTCGCCCTGAGCGCCGCGATCTCGGCCGCCCAGGCCCCGGGGCTCTCGGCGGTGGGGTTCGAGGCGCTCACGAACGCCCCCGCCCAGTCCACGGGGTCGGTCGTCTCCGCCGGCGAGCCGGTGAGGCCGGATGCCGCATCCACCCTCTTCGCCGGTGAGGCGCGTATCGCTCCGTTCGCGACGATCCTCGACGATCCGTCGGTGCTCACCGGTCGGCAGCGCGCCGAGGCGCTGCAGCTGCTCGGCAACGCGTGGCGCGACTCGCCGGATGACTGGCAGACCGCGCTGAGCGCGAACCAGACCGCGACGGCCGCGACGCTGGGCGCGGTCGGAATCCTCGCACCCACGACCATCCAGTTGCTCAGCCCGCAGACGCCGCTCCAGTTCTGGGTGCGCAACGACCTCCCCTACCCGGCGAACGTCGTCCTGCACGCGACCGGCGACGATCTTCGCGTCGACGTCCAACCGCAGACGACCGTGACCGGCGCGAGTCCGCGCAGCAACACCCGGGTCGAGGTGCCCCTCACCGCGCACGTGAGAAACGCCCAGATGAGCGTCGACCTGCAGTTGCGCAGCCCCACGGGCGAGCCGATCGGCACGCCCGAGCGCGCCGACATCACCGTCCGTGCCGACTGGGAGGGCATCGCGCTGACCTCACTCCTGGTCATCATCGGCGCACTCGTCGTCTTCGGCTTGGTCAGGACCATCCACCGCCGCCGGCGCGCGCGACGGGATGCTGCGACGGATGCTCGGACCGACCCCCCGAGAGCCTCATGAGCAGCATCGGCCGCGCGAGCGTCCTCATCGGCGCGGGCACCCTCCTGTCGCGCGTCACGGGAGTGCTGCGCTCTATCGTGCTGGTCGCGGCAATCGGCTCATTCGGGAAGGCGTCCGACGCGTTCACCGTCGCGACTACCCTGCCCAACTCGATCTTCGCGATCATCTCCACGGGCATCCTCACGGCGGTGATCGTGCCGCAGATCGTCCGCGTCAGCGCCGACCCCGACGGCGGCAGAGCCTTCATCTCGAAACTGTTCACCCTGGGCACCGTGGTGCTCATCGTCACCGCGGCGATCGCGACCGTCGCGTCGCCGTGGCTGGTGCAGCTGTATGCGCCGAACTTCACGGAGGCTCAGCTCGCGCTGGGCACCGCATTCGCGTACTGGTGCATGCCTCAGATCCTGTTCTACGGCCTGTACGCCCTCCTCGGCGAGACGCTCAACGCCCGCCGCATCTTCACGCCCTTCACCTGGGCGCCGATCGTGAACAACCTCGTCTCGATCGCCGGGTTCGTCCTGTTCATCGTGCTCTTCGGTGGTGACCGGTCCAGTGTCGACGGCTGGACTCCCGAGATGGTCGCCGTCCTCGCAGGTACCGCCACTCTCGGCATCGTGATCCAGGCCGGCGTGCTCATGCTCTTCTGGCGCCGGACCCGCATCCACGTGCGTCCCGACTTCCACTGGCGGGGCGTCGGTCTCAATCAGATCGGCCGGCTCGCCGGCTGGACGTTCCTCATGGTCATCGCCGGCCAGATCGCCGGGCTCGTCCAGTCGCGCGTCGTCTCTTCGGCATCGGGTGGCAACGCTGCGCAGTCGGTCATGGGCTACGCCTGGCTGATCTTCATGCTCCCCTACTCGATCATCGTGCTCTCGATCGGCACCACCTACTTCACGCAGCTGAGCGAGCACGCCGTCGCCGGGCGGCACGATGAGGTGCGCGGTGACATCGGGCGGAGCATCCGCACCCTCGGTGTCTTCCTCGTGGGCGGAACCGCCGCGCTCGCCGTCGCGGCGATCCCCGCGTCGCGCATCTTCACAAACGACCCAGCGGATGCCGTTGCCGCCGCCGCGGTGCTGCTCTGCTTCCTCGTGGCACTGGTGCCGCTGGCCGTGCTGTTCGTCGTGCAGCGGACCTTCTACGCCTACAACGACACCCGCACGCCGTTCTACTTCACAGTGATGCAGTGCGCGCTCGTCGTCGTCACCGCGTGGGTGGCCGCAGCGATCCTGCCGCCCGAGAACCTCGCGGCGGGCATCGCGCTCGGGCAGTCGTTCGCCAGCATCGTGCAGGTGATCGTCGCGACCTGGCTGTTGAACCGGCGACTGGGCGGCATCGCCGTGGGCGCGTGGATGCGAGCACTCGGCCGCTTCGTCATCGCCGCGCTGCCCGCAGCCGGTGCCGGCTGGCTGACGTTCGTGCTCTTGGGCGGGGTGGACGGCTGGATGCTCCAGAGCACGGTCCTTGCGGTCGTCGGGACGATCATCATCGGCGCCGTGAGCATGCTGGTGTACCTGGGGTTCCTCGCACTGCTGCGCACCCCCGAGCTCGAGCCCGCGCTCGACTTGGTGCGCCGCCGCCTCCCCGGTCGCCGCTGACCTGTCCCGCAATGCACCCTCGACCGTCGCAATGCACCCTCGACCTCGCGGGAATGCCGCGCGGTTACCATGTGTTGAAGCGTCTGTCACTCACCGAGGGGAACCGCAGTGCGTCAGGTCATCATCATCGGATCCGGTCCGGCAGGCTATACGGCCGCCGTCTACGCGGCGCGTGCCAACCTCCAGCCCCTCGTCGTGGCGAGTTCCGTCGAGGCGGGCGGTGAGCTCATGAACACCACCGAGGTCGAGAACTTCCCCGGCTTCCCGGACGGCATCCAGGGCCCTGAGCTCATGGAGAAGATGCAGGCGCAGGCCGAGAAGTTCGGTGCCGAGATCCTCTACGACGACGTGGTCGAGCTCGACCTCGATGGCGCCGTGAAGACCGTGAAGCTCGGCAGCGGCGCCGTGCACGAGGCATCCACTGTCATCTATGCGACGGGTTCCGCCTACCGCAAGCTCGGCTTGGCCGGCGAAGAGCGCCTGTCCGGTCGCGGCGTCTCGTGGTGTGCGACGTGCGACGGATTCTTCTTCCGCGAGAAGACGATCGCCGTCGTCGGCGGCGGCGACTCGGCGATGGAGGAGGCGACGTTCCTCACGCGCTTCGCGTCGAAGGTGTACGTCATCCACCGCAAGGATTCGTTGCGCGCCTCGAAGATCATGCAGGAGCGCGCGTTCGCGAACGACAAGATCGAGTTCATCTGGAACAGCGAAGTCGCCGACATCCTCGGTGAGGATGCGGTGAACGGCGTCGTCCTGCAGGACACCGTCGACGGATCCACCCGCGAGCTGCCGCTCGACGGACTGTTCGTCGCGATCGGCAACGACCCGCGTACGCACCTCGTGCACGGCAAGCTCGACCTCACGGCCGAGGGCACGATCTGGGTCGACGGTCGCTCGTCGCGCACGTCGCTGCCCGGTGTCTTCGCGGCGGGCGACGTCATCGACCCGACCTACCGCCAGGCGGCCACGGCCGCCGGCAGCGGCACCGTCGCTGCCCTCGACGCCGAGCACTTCCTGGCCGCTCTGGGCGAGGCCGGATTTCCCGCGATGAGCGACGACCAGATCGAGAACCTGGCCGGCGCAGACGCCGCCTGAGCGCCGCCTGTGAGCGCGGAACAATCCGCCACCATCCCCTGTTCTACCCGATGACCCCAGCTTCAGATCTAAGGAGAATGACATGACCGCCAAGGCAACGAATTCCAGCACGTGGGACCAGGACGTCCTGCAGGCGGAGGGGCCTGTGCTGGTCGACTTCTGGGCCGAGTGGTGCGGACCGTGTCGCATGGTCGCCCCGGTGCTCGACCAGATCCAGTCGGAGAACCCCGACAAGATCACGATCCTCAAGCTCAACGTCGACGAGAACCCCGACCTCGCGATGAAGTACCAGATCACCTCGATCCCCGCGATGAAGGTGTTCTCGGGCGGAGAGGTCAAGACCACGATCATCGGCGCCAAGCCGAAGTTCGCGCTCGAGAAGGACCTCGCCGACTTCATCGGCTAATCGCCCTGCGCGGCGATCGAGTAGCGAGCTCGCGACCACCACGCGGCGATCGAGTAGCGAGCTTGCGAGCGTATCGAGATCCGCCTGACTTACGAAGAACCCCCGAGGACGACATCCCTCGGGGGTTTTTTCGCGCAACTGTCGATCTCAGCCCCTGTCGTTCGACGTACAAGATGAAGGGGCCGCACCGAGCCCCGCCGACCGAGAGGAACACCCTGATGCGTTACATGCTGAACATGAATGTGCTGCCCGAGGCCGCCGCGGCCTCGCAAGACCTCGACATGGCGACGATCGTCGCTGCGATGGGCGCGTACAACGAGGAACTGCAGAATGCCGGCATCCTGCTGTCCGCCGAGGGTCTCTCCGACGCCTCGGAGGGCTTCCGCGTCGACTTCTCGTCGACTCCGCCGGTCGTCACAGACGGGCCGTTCGCCGAGGCCCGCGAGGTCTTCACCGGCTTCTGGATGCTCGAGGTCGCCACTCGCGAAGAGGCCGAGCATTGGGCCCGTAAGTGCCCGCTGGGCCCCGGCGTCTTCCTGGAAGTGCGGCGCGTGAACGAGATCTCAGACTTCGATCTGCCGTCCGACAACGAATGGCTCGTCAAGGAGCAGGAGTGGCGCGCCGCCCAGTCGTGACCGCCGTCCGGGCGCACCTACGACGCGTCAGCACGCACCACCGCATCCCAGCGGCGGTGCGTGTTGGCCTCGCCGAGCAGCCGCCAGACTGCGGGCGTCAGCGGCGGGTAGTCGAGGGCGATCTGTCGTAGCACTCGGTAGTGCCGCGCCGCACTCGGCTTGGCTCCGCCGTTCTCGATGATGTTGTCGGCACGGAGCATGAAGACGACCAGTTCATCCACGCTGGGCAGGTCTTCCATGAAGTCCCACGGGTCTTCGCCGTCACGGAGTCGCTCGTGGATGAGGGTCTGACGCTCATCGGATGCTTCTGCGCGGAGCACCTCGAGACTCGCTCGCCGTCTCGTGGTGTCGTCACGCCTCTCCATGAATCCAGCCTACGACGAGGTCCGGAACCGCGGCCGTCGGTCGCGAATACGCTGGGTGAATGAGCGAGGGCACCGCCTCTGGGCACCGCGCGGTCGGAGCCGACCCCGCCTCCGGGCACCGCGCGGTCGAGGCGGTGTGGCGAGCCGAGTCCGCGCGCATCGTCGCCGCGCTGACCCGCCATACGGGCGATTTCGCGTGGGCGGAAGACCTCGCCCAGGAGGCGCTGCTGGAAGCCCTCGCGAAGTGGCCGGGTTCCGGCATCCCCGATAATTCCGGTGCGTGGCTGCTGACCGTCGCCAAGCGCCGCGCGATCGACGGCTGGCGGCGGCGTGAGCGCATGAACGAGCGCGAGCCGCTCCTCGCCCACGATGTTGCTCTCGCGGAGCGGGAAGACCCCGTGGAGGCCCTGGGCGACCCAGACCGCATCGAGGATGACGTGCTGAGGCTCGTCTTCACCGCCTGTCACCCCATCCTGCCCGCGCAAGCGCGCCTGGCCGTCACCCTGCGAACGGTCGCCGGACTCACCACCGAGCAGATCGCGCGTGTGCTGCTCATGACCGTTCCGACGGTGCAGCAGCGGATCGTGCGGGCCAAACGCACGCTCAGCGACGCCCGCATTCCGTTCGAGGTCCCGGACCGCAGCGAGCGCCCCGCGCGGCTGGCCACCGTTCTTCAGGTCATCTACCTGCTGTTCACCGAGGGATACGCGGCCGCCGGGGGCCAGCATCCCATCCGCCCCGATGTCGCGCGCGAGGCGGTGCGTCTCGCGCGGCAGCTCGCGGCCCTCATGCCCCACGAGCGCGAGGTGCACGCACTCATCGCCCTCATGGAGTTCCAGTCGTCGCGCTTTGCAGCGCGCGTCGACGCCGAAGGGCTCCCGCTGACGATCGCCGAACAGGACAGACGCCGGTGGGACCGCTCGGCGATCGCCCGAGGTCGGGCCGCGCTGGCTCGCGCGACCGCCTCCGACCGCGGGTTGGCGTACTACGGACTGCAGGCGTCGATCGCGCAATGTCATGCGATCGCTCCCACCGCCGATGACACCGACTGGCCGCGCATCGTCGCGCTCTACGACGGTCTGGTCGCCCTCGCGCCTTCTCCAGTCATTCGGCTCAACCGTGCGGTGGCGGTCGCCATGGCGGATGGCCCCGATGCAGCCCTGGCGCTCGTCGACGAGCTGGACGACGAGCTCAGCGGCTTCCGCCCGTTCCACGCGGTGCGCGCCGAGCTGAGCGAGCGACGCGGAGACTCGGATGCTGCGGCCGCCGCCTTCGAACGCGCCGCCGCGCTTCCCGGTAACGAGGCGGAGACGGTCGTACTGCGCCGTCGCGCGGCCGCGCTTCGCCCAGCCCCCCGGCCGGCGGCCGTCGAGTAGCGCGCTCTGCCCCTGCCCGCGGAGGTCGAGTAGCGAGCTCTGCCACACCCCCGGCGGAGGTCGAGTAGCGAGCTCTGCGAGCGTATCGAGACCCGCCAAGCCCTCGGGTCAGACCGCGCCCAGGCTCACGAGCTCACCACATACCCAAGACAGGCGAGCCCCTGGCCTCTCCCCGCGGGGAGGACGCCAGATCGCTGATATAGATTGCAGACCATGCGATTTCGCGTGTTTGCGGCGACAGCGTTGCTGCTGGCCATCGCGGCACTCGCCGCGTGCGTCCCACCAGGGGTTGCCTGCCCAGCAATCGGGTATGTCTACATGTCCCCCGTGAAAGTCGAGATCAGCGCCGATCTCGTGGGCAACGGAACTGTGGCGGCATGCTTTGGCGCCGAATGCGAGCCAGCTGCGATCGCTCCCAGCAGGGATGGGGGCTGGGAGGTTCCCCCAGAACCGCCCTACGCAGCCGCCGACACCATCGGTCTATACCCCGGTGCCGGCATCCGAATCGTGATCGTCGACGGTTCGGGAGAAGTCGTGCGCGACGAATGGATCGAAATCCCCTACACCAGCACATCCAACGGCTCCTGCCCAGGACCCGTCGACTTCCATTCCGTCGCGGTGTCCTAATTACCATCCCGGCGGAGGTCGAGTAGCGAGCTCTGCGAGCGTATCGAGACCCGCCAAACCCTCGGGTCAGACCGCGCCGTACTCGGTCTCACCGATGGCGGCGAGGATGCGGTTTAGATCCTGAATTGTCGCGAAATCTATGCTGATCTGGCCTTTTCGAGCGCCCAGACTGATCCTGACCTTCGTGTCGAGGCGGTCGCCGAGCCGCTCCGCGACCTCATCGAGATGTGCGCGACGGGCGCCGCCCTTGGGCGCCGGTGAGCGCCGATCGGCAGCATCCGCTCCTTTTGCGGCTGCCTCGGCAGCGCGCACCGAGAGGTCTTCGTTCACGATCTTGTCCGACAGGCGCTGCATCGCATCCGGGTTGTCGAGCGACAGGATGGCCCGAGCGTGCCCCGCGCTGAGCACGCCCGCGGCGACCCGCTGCTGTACGGGAATGGGCAGCTTGAGGAGACGGATGGTGTTGCTGATCTGCGGACGCGAGCGTCCGATGCGCGTCGCGAGCTGCTCCTGGGTGATCCCGAAGTCTGCGAGCAACTGCTCATAGGCGGACGCCTCTTCAAGCGGATTCAGCTCGGATCGGTGCAGGTTCTCGAGAAGTGCGTCACGAAGGAGGTTTTCGTCGGCGGTGTCGCGGACAACGGCGGGGATCGATGTCAGGCCAGCCTCTCGCGCAGCCCGCGTGCGGCGCTCCCCCATGATGAGTTCGTAGGTGCCGTTCTCGGCCGCGCGGACGACGACCGGTTGCAGCACGCCGAACTCGCGAACGCTGTGCACGAGCTCGGCCAGGTCGTCGGCGTCGAAGTTCGTGCGAGGCTGCCGGGGGTTCGGGACGATGTCGTGGGGGTCGAGCTGCACGAGTCGAGCGCCGGGGACCGCGACGAGATCGTCGGTTGCGGCGGGAGCGGCCTCGTCGGGTTCGGACGCCGACGCGGATGGCGCGGGGCCTATCTGAGCGCCGGGGAAGAACACGTCGACCGGGCGGGCCTCATTCGGTTCCTGCGTCGGGATCAGGGCGCCGATGCCTCGTCCGAGGCCTGTTCGCTTCGCCATCAGGATTCTCCCTCACCGCGCTGGGCGGAGTCGGGCACCGCGGATGTGCTCCCGGTGCCGGTATTGTCACGGCGGATGATCTCGACGGCCGCCTCGCGATAGGCCACGGCTCCGGCCGACTGCCCATCGTAGGCGATGACCGTCTGACCGAAGCTCGGCGCCTCCGAGACCCGCACCGACCGCGGGATGACAGTCGAGAGGACCTCGGCTGGGAAGTGCTCCCGTACTTCGTCGGCGACCTGCTGTGCGAGGCGCGTGCGCCCGTCGTACATCGTGAGAAGGATCGTCGAGAGGTGGAGCTTCGGGTTCAGATGCTTCTGGATCATCCGCACCGTGCCGAGCAGCTGACTGAGCCCTTCAAGCGCGTAGTACTCGCACTG
This sequence comes from uncultured Microbacterium sp., assembly GCF_964244775.1. Lineage (NCBI taxonomy): Bacteria > Bacillati > Actinomycetota > Actinomycetes > Micrococcales > Microbacteriaceae > Microbacterium > uncultured Microbacterium sp. The sequence goes on along the minus strand of NZ_CAXTJR010000007.1, from coordinate 1,076 downwards.
GATGGGGATGAATAGCTCCTGAGCAGCAGCGAATGCATTGATCGTGAGGAGACCCAGCGAAGGCGGGCAGTCGATCAGCACGAAGTCGAGGCGCTCATCAAGACTGCTCAAGTAGTCCTCGAGCGCTGTGCGCAGACGATACTCGCGCGCGACCTGGGTCACGAGCTCTATTTCAGCGCCGGCCAGATGGATTGTGCTCGGCGCGCAGAGGAGATTCGGTGACTCGGGACTCGCCTGAACGATGTCAGCGAGAGGGAACTCGTCGATCAGAACGTCGTAGATGCTCGGAACATCGGCGGTATGAGGAACTCCGAGAGCGGTTGATGCGTTTCCCTGCGGGTCAAGGTCGATGACCAGCACCCGCGCGCCGACTGAGACGAGAGCCGCGGCGATGTTCACGGCGCTGGTCGTCTTTCCGACGCCGCCCTTCTGATTCGACACTGTGAGTACGCGCGTACGGCCCGTGAATTCGACGTCGGCTGTCTCCAGCGCGCGGCGCCGGGCGGACAGATCGGCCAGTTCACGGGCGAGGGGAGTGTCGTCGTCGAGAGAGAAGGATGCTGCTGCACCCGTGGTCTCGGGATGTTCCACGTGAAACGCTCCGCTCACTCGCTCGGGGGACCTCCCTACTCTAGGCGAGGCCTTCACCACGTCGGTCGTCGTCGTGATGCAGACGCCTACTAACAGCCTCGCGCTCCGGCCGCCTGCGGTGCTCGAGTAGCGAGCTCGTGCCCCCTGCGGTGGTCGAGTAGCGAGCTTTGCGGCTCCCCTGCGGTGGTCGAGTAGCGAGCTCGCGGCTCCCCTGCGGTGGTCGAGTAGCGAGCTCGCGGCTCCCCTGCGGTGGTCGAGTAGCGAGCTTGCGAGCGTACCGAGACCACCCACGTTTCACGTGAAACATCCGGATCGACACACTCACCATCTCTCCCGCGGTTCTCGGTTGGCGAGCAGACGGCCCCTGCGGTGGTCGAGTAGCGAGCGCCCGACCCCCTGCGGTGGTCGAGTAGCGAGCTTGCGAGCGTACCGAGACAGTGAGGATGGTGTTGTGGATCTTCGGTGTTGGTTCTGACTTTTATCGA
>NZ_CAXTJR010000006.1:0-158217 GCF_964244775.1 uncultured Microbacterium sp. | reverse complement strand
GTGTGTTTCCTTTCATAAGGAGACCCACCCCTTACACACACCATTTGACACGCTCTGAGAGTTGTAGCTGAACGACATCCCCATCGGGCCACCCAGCGTCTGCACCGTCGGCGACGCGAACGAAAGATTCGCGTTGCCATTCGCCAAGTTCACCGTCACGGGCCCGGAACTATCGAACGGCGACGGGCCGGTGGCCCCGAGACGTAGATCAACCTTCACCTTCTTGGTCCACGTGTTGAACTTGTTCTCATCGCGGCCATCCCAAGTCTGGACTAGCCACGTGTAGACGCCGCCGTCCTGCAGCGTCCCCTCAGGAACGGTCCACTTCGCGACATTGCTGACCGCGTTGACCCACCCCGAAGTCACGACGGCACCAGACTTGCCATCCGGGCCCGACGCGATCTTGAAGCGGTATCTGATCGGCTGACCATCGTTGACCGAGTCGGTGTCGGTGACCGCCCCGACCTGCAACTCGGGAGTCAAAGTGGTGAGCGTCTGGGGCACACCGGTCGATGTTCCCGGCGACGCCGTCGACTCCGACACGGTAGGTACCTGGTTCGTCGTGAAGGAAGACGCCCCGCTGATGCGCATTGTCGACTGTCCGAGATGTCCATTCGCATCGTCGTACACCCATGCGCGCCAGAAATACTGCGTACCGGGGCGCAAGAACCCGTCCGGTACCTGCCAGGTAGATCCGACACCCATCCCGAGCCCATGCTCACCGAGGTATTCGTGAACGTCGAGTCCGTCGAAATGTCGAAGCCGAACGCCTGGCCGCGTCCACCCGGGTTCGACGCGGACGCGTTCAGCGTCGGCGTGAGGCCAACGACGGCGCCGTTCGCAGGCGCACCCGTGTATGGGGTGGGATATCCCCAGTACTCGATCCAGATGTCGGCGTCGATCTGCTTGTGCGAATATGTGCTGCCCTCGTCGCCACTGATCATCCACGCTGGGCGGTCACCGACCGCGAACCTATCGGCGAGCCGCTGCGCGACCGCCCAGCCTCCGGTATCGATCCAGCCTGTACCTAGCGTGTAGTCGGTGACGTACGAACCGGTGCCGTTGTAGTCGAATGCGCTCGCATGGCGGACGTTGCCGTACATCGGCGACGTGGTGCCGTATCCGGCATAGCCGATTCCGATCTGCGCGCCGGCGATGAAGTTCCCCGGGATGCCGCCGTAGTCGAAGCCAACGATAGAACGCCAATAGCGGTTCGTGTAGTTCTCACGTGTATTGCCGACGTGCAGCACACCGCTGAAGTGCGTGCCGTCCGACTTGTACGCTTCCCGGATATACGGTCCGACATTGAACGTCGGGTCGATGCGGACAGGGTACACGCGGTCCTTGCTCTTGAGCCACTCCGCGTCTGCGGAGATCGTGTACCGCCACACGTTCACCCCGACGCCCCGTGAAAGCGTCACCTTGAGGGCGCTGGTTGCAGGCGAGCGTTCCCCATCGATGCCCGACGAATCCTCCGCGAACGGGGTCGGGATCATCATCACGACTGCGCCGCTACGGTCAAGGAGCTGTACCGCGTCGCCATCGACGAGCTTTGGCGTCAAGTCGCCGAGAGACATCCGCCACGTCCATGACGGCTTTGCACGCGACGGGACCTCGTTCAGCACGACAGTCTCTTTGACCGCGCCAGCCTGAATGTCGTACTCGAGGTCCGTCCCAGCGGCGACGCCTCGGTACGCCAGCGTGTCCTTCTCGTCCCACGGCCAGAAGGGCGACTCCGTCCGGCCCGCGCCAATACCAGTGAGCGCAAAAGAGACCAAATGACCTTGGCTCGTTACTGTGACCGCGTCGTCACGGTCCGCGCGATCCGCGAAGCGAGGACGTAGCGGGTGCACAGGAACCTGCCAACCCCCGTCGACCTTCTGGACGTCCGTCGAGATCTCGGACCACTTCCCGTCGTCGAGACGAACGTTCAGCGGCTCCTGTGAAATGCGCTGGACGTTCGCACCATCCGCGCGCTTGTACGTCGTGGTGTTCTCGGTCATCGACTCAACAGACAAACCGGCCTTATCGACCGTGCTAGTGGCGAGATCCGGAGCCTCAATCACCTTCGGATTCGGATCCATCGTCTGTACCGGCTGAGGAATTTCCTCTGGACCCGTGAATTCACCGACCGGCATGTCGGGTGTCTGGTCGACAGGTGACCCCGAGGGAAGAGCAGGAAGGTCTAGAACGCTGGAGGTGTCCTGATCATCGGGTGTGTCCGCAGTGGCAGGCACAACCTGGAGCAAACTCACGATCAGAATCCCGGCAGCAGACAGTGCGGTAGCCCGCACCCAGGTCCAGCGGTTCACGCAATCTCCTACTCCGCGGCGGCCTCGGCGCGCGAATTCTTCGGACCTGACTCCCAGGTAGGACATAAGCTACACACAGGCAAATCACAAACTGGTAATGAAATCCTCAAGATTTTTCAGCTGTGCGCGCGCCTGGGTGCGCTTAAGTACTTCTTTGAGATGATTCGCGGCGCGGACATGCAAGCGCGGCGGTTGCTTCGCGAGCTGTTCCTCGATCGCCCACCAGTGCGCGTACGCCCGTCCACCATTGTTGCGACAGATTCGGCCATCCGGAACATCGTCACGCGATGGGCGAGTGCTGCTTGCGTGGGCTTCCGATAATCCGTCGGCTCGCAATCCGGTGACCGGGTCTTCGCGTCGATAGGGTCAAAGCGTGCCTCCCACCGAGCACGGAACCCAGATCCGCCTCGCGCATGTGCTGCTCAGCGGGGGCAATGAGAATACGATGACGGCGGCCCTAATGCCGACGTTCAACGCGTTTGTCCCGAACCGTGTCGAGGCCGTGTTCGATGTCTCGCAGCTGGATGGAGGCCGACCGGACGTTACGTTGCCCGCGAGTTCACGACCCTGCGTTCTCATCAGAGCAGCTCACTGAAGCGAGAGACTACGTTTCTCAGGCGCTCGACACGTTGCTGGCGTCGCAGAAGGAACAGCAACTCCGGCTGGCCAAAGAGCTCAAGAAGCTCGACGTCAAGGAAGAGCGTCTCGTCGACCTCGTTCCCGATGGTTCACTTGCCACCGACACGCTTCGTCGTCGCCTGCGCGAAGTGCAGGTCAAGAAGCACCAGCTCAAGAATGCTCTCGCCACCACAGACGAGCAGCTCTACCAGCGCACCAACATGGTGCTCAGCTACCTCGACCTCATGGAACGACCGGACGCACTCTTCACCAGCGCCGACGGGGCCATCAAGCGCAAGCTCCTCGCCGCCTTCTTTACCCGCATCTGGGTCGACGACGATGGCCACCACGTCACTGTCCAGCGCGAATTCCAGCCGCTCCCCGCTGAAATCCGCGACGCCGTCCTTCACAGCGCGACCAAAGAAAAAAACGCCGGAGAGATCTCCGGCGCTTCTTCTATCGAACCTACAAACCTTTATCTCAAGGTCATTCGTTCGAGTGGGATTAGTCTGGTAGCGGGAGCGGGGCTTGAACCCGCGACCTCACGATTATGAGTCGTGCGCTCTCACCAACTGAGCTACCCCGCCGCACAGCATCCGCGGTCGAAACGGAAGCTCCGAGCCCCGAGACAGGATTGAACTGTCGACCCCTTCCTTACCATGGAAGTGCTCTACCACTGAGCTATCGGGGCATTCCCGGGCGAGCCCGGGCAACTAGAAGAGAATACCAGAGGCGCGCCGTCGTCAAGAATTCAGGTCAGCACACGGTGTGCTGCTGCAACCACGGCAGCGGGTCGATCGCGGTGGTGCCGCCGGCCAGGATCTCGAAGTGCGTGTGCGATCCGAACGAGTAGCCGGTGTCGCCCGTGCGACCGATGTACTCGCCGACCTCGACGGTGTCGCCGACCTGCACCTGGCGCGATCCGTATTGCATGTGGCCGTAGCGGCTGGAGACCAGCACGCCATCGACGATGTGATCGATGACGATCATGACGCCGTAGTTGCCGCCGCTGTCGGTCGAGATGCGCACGACGCCGTGGTCGATGGCCTGGATGTGCGCGCCGTCGCCGGGCGTGAAGTCGATGCCCTCGTGCATGACGCCGTCGCGCATGCCGAACCCGTAGCTCATGCCGACGCCGACCGCGAACGGCCACTGGATCGGGCAGTTGGGGTTGTTGGTGAAGACCGAGTTCGACGGCTGCGTGATGCCCGCGACACCGGCCATCTCGACGAGCGTGCCGGTCTCGAACGTGTCGTCACGCGAGATGGCTGTGTTCTGCACCTCTGCCGGCGCGACGTAGGCCTGGATCTCGCTGCCGGCGCCCGCCACGTCGCCGGCGGGGGCGACGACCGATGCCGGGGCGATGTTGCCCGTCGCGGCGGCGACGGCGGCTGCCGGCGTGGTCATGCCGACGGCGAGGAGCCCGACCAGCCCCATCACTCCGACCGAGAACGACGCGGTCGCCATCCGGCGCAAGCCGTGGCCTCGTGCCTTGCGGTGCGGCGCGGTGTGGATCGCGGTGGTCTGGCTCGCTGTGGCCCGGACCGAAGGCGAATCGATCAGCGACTGGATCGGGTTCTCCCCCGTGAAGGAGAAGAGTCTTGCCGCCCGCTCGAAGTCGTCGAGCGCAGAGTGCTCGGCAGTGGCCTCGTCGGCAGTTCCCGCGTCGGTGGCGGTCGCCGTCGCGCTCGAAAAAGTCGTGGTCGCAGCATCCCGCAGCGGTTCGGCGGCCGGCTCGAATTCCGGCTCGAGCAGCTCGAACGGCATCGCCGAAGTCTGCAACGCCTCGGCGTCGAGCGTGTCGCTCATCGCCTTCGCCGGTGCGGCCGGCTCGGTGCTCGAGGCGGCCGAGACCGCGAGTGCGTCGGCTTCGATCGGGGCATCGGGTGTCGGGATGCTGGCATCGACGCTCGTCGCCGTCTCGGCCCGCGCGTCGGCGACCGAGTCCGGCACCGTGGTGGATTCGACCGACGCACGGCGGGTACGGCGGCTGAGCGGTGCGGCGGTGTCCGAGGCCGCCGGAGCGCCGTCGGCTACACGACCCCAGACGACGGTGGGGCGGGCCGAAGTGGTTTCGCTCGCGCGGCGCCGGAGCTCTGCACGCGACGACCCTGCGGTCTCTGCCGGCGCCGTCTGGGCCGCGGGAAGGGAGCGGCTGGAGCGGCGCGTAGGCGCAGCATCAGCCAAGGAAGGATCGAAAGACAAGCGGAGGGGCTCTCAGGTCGTGGTCGCTCGGGGGGCAACGAATTCGGACTTCAGGCTCTGATCACCGGTCGTCGTTCGGGCGACGAAAGGTAACGATCGGATAAACACTACCCCGTTGACACTGAGAATGTCATGTGCGAGCGGGCCTCGACGCGTCGATTAGTTCGGCGAACCGCGAAATCACGTGGCGAGCGCGGCTGCCAGAAGTTCGTCGAAGAGGGCGGGGACTGTTGCGACCGTCATCGCGCGCCCAGGGCGACCGCCCGGCGCCCCGCCCACGACTCCCCCGGCCTCGACGACCAGGAGCGCACCGGCCGCGTGGTCCCACGGGTGGAGTCCGCGCTCGAAGTAGCCGTCCAGGCGTCCCGCGGCCACGTAGGCAAGGTCGAGCGCCGCGCTCCCGATGCGGCGCAGATCGCGCGCGAGCGGCATGACCCGTGCCACACGGGCGAGGTCGCCGGCGTGCGTCGCCGGGTCGTATCCGAATCCCGTCGCCAGCAGCGCACCTGCGGCGGACGGCTCCGCGTTCACGGCAAGCGGTTCCCCGTCGAGCCACGCGCCACGGCCACGCGCCGCCCGGAACAGTTCGCCGCTCGCAGGCCCGAACACCACGCCCGCCTCGGCGGTCCAGAGTTCGGGGTCGGGCTCGCCCGAGACGACCGCGATGCTCACGGCATAGGCGGGAATGCCGTACGCGTAGTTGACTGTCCCGTCGATCGGATCGACGACCCAGGTGAACTGGGTCGTCCCGCGCTCCGCCTCGGATTCCTCGCCGAGGAAGCCGTCGCCGGGGCGCGCTGCCGCGAGCCGCTCGCGGATCAGCGCCTCGACCTCTCGGTCTGCCTCGGTCACGATGTCGGCGAGCGCCGACTTGGTCGCCGCGATCGCGACCCCTTCCGAACGGCGACGTCGGGCGAGTTCGCCCGCTTCCCGGGCGAGTTCGACGGCGAGCGACTCCAGGTCTTCCACGGCGGGCATGCCCTCACGCTATCGGTCGCGCGGGCGCGGGATGGCAGCATCCGATTAGCGTGGGCGCATGAGCACACGCCTCTCGTCCGCCGCCTCCAGGCACGATGTCGTGATCGTCGGCGGCGGCCACAATGCGCTCGTCGCCGCCGCCTACCTCGCCCGAGCGGGCAAGAGCGTGCTGGTGCTCGAACGACTCGACCACGTCGGCGGCGCGGCGGTCTCGGAGCGCGCGTGGGAGGGAGTGGATGCTGCGCTCTCGCGCTACTCGTACCTGGTGAGCCTGCTCCCGCGACGCATCATCGACGACCTGGGCCTGCGCATCGAGCTGCGCCGTCGCCGATATTCGTCGTACACGCCCGACCCTGCCGATCCGTCGCGGGGCATCCTCGTCGACAACGCTGACGCCGACGCGACCGCCGCATCCTTCACCCGCACCACCGGCGACGCGCGAGAGGCGCAGCGGTTCGCCGACTTCCAGCGCCGCATCGGCGGTCTGGGCCCCGTTCTGTTCCCCCTCATGACCGAGCCGCTCGCCCGCCGGTCGGACGTGCGGGCGCGACTGGGCGACGACGCGCTCTGGGATCAGGTGTTCGAGCAGCCGCTCGGGGGCATGCTGCGCGTCGGCCTCGCCACCGACATCGCCCGCGGAATCGCCCTCACCGACGGCCTGATCGGCACGTTCACCTCGTCGGATGATGAGAGCCTCCGCCAGAACCGCTGCTTCGTGTACCACGTCATCGGCGGAGGGACCGGCGACTGGGATGTACCCGTCGGCGGCATGGGCCGGGTCACGGGCGAACTCGAAAGAGCCGCCCGCGAGGCGGGTGCCGAGCTGCGCACGGGCTCGCCCGTCGCATCCATCACTCCCGACGGCGAGGTGCGGGTGAGTGGCGCGCACCCCGCGACGTTCCACGGGCGGCTGGTGCTCAGCGGGGTCGGGCCCGCAATCCTCTCGGCCCTGCTGGCGGCCGGCGACGACGACGCACGAGGCGCCGCGGCGCTCGACGCCGACGAGCCCGAGGGCGCCCAGGTGAAGGTCAACATGCTCCTACGGCGGCTTCCTCGCCTGCACGACACGACGGTCGCACCCGAGGCGGCTTTCGGGGGCACCTTTCACATCAACGAGACCATGTCGCAGCTGGACGCAGCCTTCGCGACGGCGTCGAGCGGCAGCATCCCCGATCCTCTTCCGGCCGAGATCTACTACCACTCCCTCACCGACCCGTCGATCCTCGGGCCGGAGCTGCGGGCCGAGGGCGCGCAGACGCTCACGCTGTTCGGACTCCAGGTGCCGCACCGGCTGGTGAAGGGCGCGGATGCTGTCGCCATGCGCGTCGCGCTGCTGGGCGCCGCCCAGCGATCGCTGGACTCGGTCCTTGCCGAGCCCATCGCGGACTGTGTGTACGAGGCGCCGGACGGCGCGCCGTGCATCGAGGCGCGCACCACCGCCGACCTCGAGGACTCGCTCGGCATGACCGGCGGCGACATCTTCCACGGTGCGCTGTCGTGGCCGTGGGCCGAGGATGACGAGCCGCTCGAGACCCCCGGGCACCGGTGGGGCGTCGCGACCGCGCACCCGCGCATCCTCGTGTGCGGCTCAGCGTCGCGTCGCGGCGGCGCCGTCAGCGGACTCGGTGGGCACAGCGCGGCGATGGCGGCCCTCGAGGTGCTCGGGGGCTGACCGCGCGCTCGCGGCCCGCGGCGTCGCGGCCCGAGCCGCTGCGCCCGAGAAACCACCTTCCCGTCGAGACACCCCGCGTTGCGGGTGGTCTCGACGGGAATGTGGTTTCTCGGGTCGGTCTGGCCGGCTCGACGGGCTACTGCTGCGGCGGGAGCGGCGGAGGCGGCGGGTAGCCCTGGTAGGCGAGCGGGGCGGGCGGGGCAGCCTGAACGGCCGGGGGCGGTGTAGTCGGTGCGACCCACCCGGTGGCCACCGCGGCCGGCTGCGCCGCCACGGGGGTGGGCGTCTGAGGCTCGGGAGCCGCCCACTGCGGGGGCACCGGCTGGACGGGGGCGATCGCCTGGGGCGGGGTGGACGGGTACCCGGTGTAGTACGCGTTCCAGTCGGGCGTGCCGTCGGGCAGCACAGGCAGCGGGGTCGCGCCGTCGACGTACGTCGGCCAGGCGACCGGGGCGTACTGCGGCGGGCCGGAGACGGGCACGCGCGGAGTCTTCGGCGCGAACAGCACGTTCATGAGCGGGATCAACGCCGTACCGACCGCCGCGAGGATCGTGACGGCGACGACGACCCGCCAGTATCCGTCCACGAAGTCGACGTAGTCGCTGAGCATGAGTGGCAGCACCAGCAGGAGCGCGAGCACCGCGACGAATCCGATCGTGATGTACGCGATCGTGCTCGTGAACGTCGTGACGTGACGCTGGAACGACCTCGCAAAGAGGCGCACGTGCAGCACGGCGAGCTGCAGGATCAGGATGATGACGAGGAACGCGAAGAACCGACCCACACCGAAGCTGAAGGGTGGCTCAGGCATCCAGATCATGAATGCCCCGATGAGCAGGGTCACGACCCACACGATCATGCTCGTCAGCGCGAACCACGCCGGGCGGCGCGGTGCGAGGTGCGCGTCGAGGATCGCGACGCCGGCGAAGGCCGCCAGCAGCAGGATCGTCAGGAAGGCGCGCCCGATGATGCCATCGGCCGAGCCGACCAGCACCCAGACGACGCAGACGAGAGCGGCCGCGATGAGCGCCCCTATCGCGACCCAGATCGCGATGCGCATGAGCGAGGTGGGCGCGCCGTCTGCGGGCGGCGTGGGGGGCTGTGGGGCGGGCGCACTCATGGCGATCCTCTCTCGGCGCGGGTCTTCACCCGCCCGATCATCCTGGCACGGCGGACAACGCGAGCGGGAGGAATGCGCACGAGCGAGGAGGGATGCCGCGACCCGGCCGACCTGGGGAGGAGTCGATTTCGACGACTCCGCGAGTCGTTGTAATATGGGTGATCGCGCCTCCGATCGACTGAGAAAGCCGGGCGGATGCGTTCTGGCGAGTTACCCAAGCGGCCAAAGGGATCTGACTGTAAATCAGCCGGCGTAGCCTCCGGGGGTTCGAATCCCTCACTCGCCACGTACACCACTCGAGAAAAGCCCCGGTCAGCTGCGAATCGCAGCGCCGGGGCTTTCGCGTTCCACGACGCGGTCAGGTGCCGATGCGGTCGAGGTCGGTGCCCTCCAGCGAAGACGGGAGCCGCAGCAGCGCCCCTTCGAACCGGCAGGTCGCCGCCGCCACATCCATCGCGTACTGCAGCACCGCCCCCCAGTCGTCATCGCCGGCCGGGGCGCCGCCCACCAGGGCTGCCGCAACGACGGCGAGGACAGCATCCCCGCCGCCCATCGTGTCGACGACGTCGCCGGCAAGGTGTGTGATCGGTCGCGTGACCACGATCTCGCCTGCCTCGATGGATGCTCCGCTCGCGCCCTGCGTCGCCACCACCGCATCGACTCCGAGGTCGACGAGGCGGGCGCGCAGCTGGTCGAGCGGTGCGTCGTACAGGAGCGCGGCATCGTCGTCGCCGACCTTCACGAGCGTGGCGCGGGCGGCGAGCGCCTCGAAGCCGCGGACGAACTCGATGCGGTCGGTCAGCATCCCCGACCGCGGATTGGGATCGATCGCGAGCCGCGCCCCGCCGACGGCGGCGGCGAGCTCGAGCGTCTGGGCGACGTCGTCGAACGGGAAGCAGCTGACCACGACGACGGGGGCATCCGCGATCGCGGCGAGCTCGGCTTCTCCGAATCGCACACGCCGGTTCTGTGCCGCCTCGTTGAACTCGTAGTGGGGCTCGGCTCCGCCGGAGCGCACGCTGACCGCGCGCGACGACCCGTAGAGCGAGGGCGAGGCGAGCAGCTCTACGTCGAAGTCGGCGAGATAGCTGCGGATGTGCGCGCCCGCCTCGTCGTCGCCGACCATCGCGATGAGGGTCGCCGGCACGCCCAGTCGAGAGATGCCGACCGCGACGTTGAGCGCGGCACCGCCGACGAACTCGCGCACGCCGTGGTCGTCGCGCAGCTCGTCGATGAGGGCATCGCCGATGACCACCACGCGGTCGCTCATGCCTCGCTCCGCACCGAATCAAGCACGCGCTCGACGAACGCCTCCGTGCGGCGGCGAGTGCCGTCGATGCGCCGGTCGACGCTCGTGCGGATCTCGTTCGGCGCGAGCGGGGCGGCGAGCCGCACATTCTCATGACACGAGAGGTCGGCGCACATGTAGGTGCCCACGGTGTCTCCGTCTCTGCCCGCGTCACCGGCCTTGCGCGCGGTGAACAGCGACACCTGGTCGGCGGGCTGCATCGTGTGACACAGGTTGCACAGGCCCGAGCGTGCCCTCGATGTGGTCTCAGCCGCGCGCAGGACGATCCCGACGGTGTGGCCGTCGACCTCGATGAGGAGGTATCCGCGGCCCCGCGTGTGGGGATCGCGCCACGCCAGGAAGTCGAGATGGTCCCAATCCGTCAGCACGAAATCGGGCGCTACCGCGACCAGGCGAAGGTCGTCCTGGGTCGCGTTGACGAACGACTCGCGAACGCCTTCCTCCGTCATGGGGCGCATGCAACCTCCTCGCGTCTGCAGCAAGTCTACGAACGAGGGATGCTGCCGCCACCCTTCGCCGCCGCTCAGGCGTGAGCATCGACGACGCATGTCCGCCAGCTGGCGGACATCGCCAGACAAAATCGCCGTCTCACCGACATGTCGTTCTGGGGAACGCGACCGTGTCTGCGAGATGGTCGATGCGCGAGCGCATGTCCGCCAGTTGGCAGGCATGCGCTGTCACCGAGCGGCATTCGGCGACCGACTCGGGCCGATCTGGTGGTCGGGCGGCGTCGTCAGGGCGCGCGGCTGCCGAGATGGATCGCCGCCGCGCTCAGCGCGGGCAGGTGGAAGGTGACCGAACCGTTGTCGACCTCGTAGATCTCACCCGCGCACGCGCCGTCGGCAGCAGCATCCGCCCCGCCGGTGATGACGTCGCAGTACTCGCCGTCGGGCATCGAGGTGGGCACGATCACCCACCCCTCGGTGCCGCCCGGGTTGACGGCGACGACGCCGCGCCCCGCCCGCTCGAACCCGTACAGATCGCCGCCCTTGGAAGCAGCCAGTCGTGGCGCATCGCCGACGGCCGAACGCCAGGCGAGCATGCCGCTGATGGCCGTCCATGCCTGCGCACACGTGCGGTCGCCATCGACGAGGCCGTTGCGCGGCTCGGTCAGCCCTGCGCACGACGCGGGCAGCACGTCGCCGTCGGCGGACGCCGACGGACCGGCATCCCGCGACCGGAACGCGTACCCCGACGAGATCATGGGCGTGCCGTAGTCGTCGGCGAGGGTGAGCACGTTCGCGAGCAGGTACAGCGGCCCGTCACGGTAGGTGATTCCCGCGTCGCCGCGCTCGGAGACGTGATCGTCGACGAAGACGACAGCGGATGCCGAGGGCACATGCGCGGAGCGAGGATCGACCAGCGCGGGGTCGTGCAGGGCGCCGGTGGACAGCTGCGCACTGAGATCGCGCCCGTACTGGTACTCGAAGATGCGACTCGTGCCGGCGTAGGTCTCCCGGACGGGAACCTCGGAGCCGCTGTCGGTGAGATCGCTCATGAGGATGGTGCCCGACGGCAGTGCGTCGGCGATCGCCTGCACCTCGTCGGCGGCGACGGGCGTGGTGCCGGCGATGCCGAACGTGCCGTCGATGCCGATCGCCCCGTCGATCCGGAAGCCGGAGACCCCCAGGGCGAGCAGGTCTTCGAGGTAGGCGACGAACTCCGCGGGCGCGACCGCCGACGTCGGCGACACGGTCGGCGAGGGCGAGGGCGAGGGCGAGGGCGACGGCGCAGCGGTCGCCTTATCTGCGGCGGCACCCTCCCCCGGCGGGCTCACGATCACCGCACTGGCGATCACCTCGATCCCTGCCGCGTTGCAGCGCGTGACCATGTCGGCGAACTCGTCTCGCGTGCCGAGCTTCGAGTCGATCGTGTACCCGTCGGGTTGATAGGAGGTCCACCACTGATCGCCCGCCGCGTGCTGCTGCGCGGGCGAGGTGAGCACCCAGGCGAACCCGTTGGGCCCCACGGTCGTCTCGCACTCCTGCGCGACCGAGGTCCACGGCAGTTCGAACAGCTCGACTCCGACGTCGGGTGCCGCGTCCGCAGCGACGACGGGCGCCGGGGGCGGCGCCGTGCATGCCGTCAGCGCGAGCGCTGCGACCGCGAGCGCCGCCAGGGCAGATGTCGTGCGGAACATATCCGCTTCACGCTACCGGCACCGCGGCGGTCGAAGATGTGCGATCGCAGCAAGAGTCGCAGGATGCGGCATCCGACCCCGCCGTTAGACTTGCGGCCATGGCTGATTCCTCATTCGACATCGTCTCCAAGGTGGATCACCAGGAGGCGGAGAACGCCCTGAACCAGGCCCGCAAAGAGATCGAACAGCGCTACGACTTCAAGGGCACCGGCGCCTCGGTCGAGTGGAGCGGCGAGACGGTGCTCATCAAGGCGAGCACCGAGGAGCGCGCACTTGCCGTGCTCGACGTGTTCCAGTCCAAGCTCATCAAGCGAGGCATTTCGCTGAAGAGCCTCGAGTCGGGCGAACCCTTCGCGAGCGGCAAGGAGTACCGCATCTCGTCCACGATCAAGGACGGCATCTCGCAGGAGAATGCCAAGAAGATCGGCAAGATCATCCGCGACGAAGGCCCCAAGGGCGTGAAGTCGCAGATCCAGGGCGATGAGCTGCGCGTGCAGTCCAAGAGCCGCGACGACCTTCAGGAAGTGCAGCGGCTCCTCAAGGCCGCCGACCTCGACGTCGATCTCCAGTTCACCAACTACCGGTGAGCCGGTCGCTGGGCACCGTCGGAGTCTGGCGCGGCTACAGCGCGATCGACGCCTCGATGGCCGCATCCATCGAGGCACTGGGCTACGGTGCGATCTGGCAAGGCAGCTCGCCCCCCGCAGACCTCCGCGCGGCCGAGCAGCTTCTCGACGGCACGGAGCGCCTCGTGGTGGCGACGGGCATCGTGAACATCTGGAAATCCGATCCGGTCGAGCTCGCCGCATCATTCCACCGCATTGAGGCGCGTCACCCCGGGCGGATGCTGCTGGGTATCGGCACGGGGCACCGTGAGGCGACGCCGGAACGGGTGCGACCGATAGCGGGCATGAACGCGTTTCTGGATGTGCTCGATGAGCGCGGCGTGCCCACCGACGCGCGGGTGCTGTCGGCGCTCGGGCCCCGGATGATCGAGGTCGCCGCGAACCGGAGCGCGGGAACACATCCGTATCTCACCGTTCCCGCCCAGACCACCGAGGCCCGTACCGCGCTCGGCCCCGACGCGATCGTGGCGCCCGAGCAGACGGTCGTGCTCGACTCGGATGTCGCGCAGGCCAGGGCGACGGCGCGGAGATTCCTCGCCACCTACCTCACGATGAGCAACTACACCTCCAACATGCAGCGCGGCGGGTTCGCAGACGACGACATCGCCGCGCCCGGCAGCGATCGACTGGTCGACGAGATCGTCGCACACGGAACCGCGGACGATCTCGCCACCGCGGTACGCGCTCACCTGGATGCCGGGGCGAATCATGTGTGCGTGCAGGTGCTGCCCGCGAACTCCGACGTGCTGCCTGCGCTGACGCAGATCTCGGGAGCGCTCGGCCTGCGCTGACCCTCGTCGATCAGCATGACGAATGGATGCTGTCAGCCGCCGAAGAACGCCACCCCGAGGTCGGCGTGGTCGACGAAGACGCCATCGATGCCGGCATCCCGGATGATCGCCCACTCTCCCTCGTAGTCGCCGAAGGCCGCCTCGGCCGCGCCGCGACGGAACCGAGCAGTCAGGAAGGCGTTCTCTGGCCGGCACGTCCAGGTGTAGACCTGCAGGCCCCGGTCATGCGCGTCGGCGACCACCCGTGAGCCGGCGGCCGACCCGACGATCATCGCCTTGTCGATGCTGATCCCGTCGAACCGGCCGGCCAACAGGTCGAGCCCCGCGGGCGCGGCGGTCTGCAGATAGGTCGGTGCCGCGTCTCCGTCACGCTCGACGAGGTCGAAGGGGCGTCCCTCCGCGGCGAGCAGATAGATGTACGAGGCGACGATGCCGCGCTCGCTCACCTGCTCGAGCACGGTCGATTCGAACGACTCGATCACGAGCGACAGTTCACCGCTCCCCCAGCCCGCGGCGCGCAGCTCGGCATCCACGAGTCCGGCGACATCCCACCCGAGCGCGGCGAGATACGTCGCGTGCTTGATCTCGAGCACCACGCCGATCGGGCGCCCGCGCTCCTGTCCGGCCTCCCGCACGAGGTCGAGCAGGTCGCGCAGCCGCAGCATCGGCTGCTCATCGTCGAACGATGCGCTCCCGGGCCGGAGCACCGGCAGGCGCTCCCGGCAGCGGAGCGTGGCCAGCTCGTCCCACGTGAAATCCTCGACGAACCAGCCCGTGAGCGCCTCGCCGTCGACGGATCTGATCGTGCGGCGATCGGCGAACTCCGGATGCTGCGCCACATCCGTCGTCGATCCGATCTCGTTCTCGTGCCGCACGACCAGCACACCGTCTTTCGAGACGACGACGTCCGGCTCGACAGCATCCACCCCCCTCGCGATCGCAAGCTCGTACGAGGCGCGCGTGTGCTCGGGCCGATAGCCCGGGGCACCGCGATGCCCGATCACGAGCGGTCGGGTGCGGGCCACGGCTTCAGGCTAACGGCGCACGGCCTCTGGGCGCACTGTCAGGCACCGCCTGCGATCCGCGAGCGGCCGTCGGCTATCGTGGATATGCAGCACAGGGCTGTGAAACCCTACTTTGGAGTGTGAGAGCAGTGGCCCTCAACAACCCCGCGTTCAACAACCCGGCCTTCCAGGACAAGAAGGCGGGTCAGCAGTACCCGACCAACACCCCGCCGGCGGCATACAGCACGCAGACCGCGTCGGCCCAGCACGCGACGGTCGATGCCGCCGCCAACGCCCGGCTCGAGGGCGCCTTCGCCGCCCCGCCCGCCGGAGCGATCGAAACCGGTCGGATGACGATCGAAGACACCGTCTGGAAGACGGTCGGCCTGTTCGCGATCCTGCTGGTCACCGCGGCCGTCGGATGGTTCTGGACTCTGGGCGGGACCTCGACGACCCAGCCCGCCGCCCTGAACATCCTCCCGTGGATCGTCGGCGCGCTCGGTGGCTTCGTGCTCGCGATGGTCGTCATCTTCACGTCGCGCAAGAAGATCCGCCCCGCGCTGATCTTCGCGTACGCCGCGTTCGAGGGCCTGTTCATCGGTGGCATCTCCGCGTTCTTCGAGGTGCAGTTCCAGGGCATCGTCCTGCAGGCCACGCTCGCGACGATCTCGGTCGTCGGCGTGACGCTGGCGCTCTTCGCGAGCGGCAAGGTCCGCGCATCCAAGAAGGCCACCAAGGTCTTCATGATCGCGATGATCGGCTACCTCGTGTTCTCGCTCATCAACGTCGGCCTGATGATCTTCAACGTTCCGATCGCCGGCGGTGCGTTCGGCCTGCTGAGCAACAAGATCTTCGGCATCCCGCTGGGACTGATCATCGGTGTGGTCGTCGTGATCATGGCGGCGTACTCGCTGGTGCTCGACTTCGACAACGTGCAGCAGGGCGTGCGCAACGGCGCTCCCCGTGAGTACGCGTGGCTCGGCGCCTTCGGCATCATGGTCACCGTCGTGTGGCTGTACGTCGAGATCCTGCGGATCCTCGCCATCGCGCGCGGCAGCAACTAGACACGAGCCGGATCACCGCGCAGTACCTCCCGATGGGGCCGTCCGAAAGGGCGGCCCCATCGTCGTTTCCGCTGACCGCGCCCCGCCTACCCCGTCGCGTAACCTGCCGTTTCCTTGTAGGTCGCCGAGGTTCTGGCTAGCGTCGATCGCGCCGGACATCGCGCGACGCTCACGTCGCTCCCTCGTCTGGATGCTCCGGCCTCCCTCCCCCAGCAGCACCGGACCGAAAGCAGAACGATGGCAATTCGCAGTGTTCGAAATCACAGTGGCAGAACCGGGATGCGCGTCGGCGCGAGCGCAGTAGCGCTCGCCGCCGGGGTCGCGTTGGTGGGCATCGCAGTCCCCGCCCAGGCCGCCGACCCGATCACCCTCAACATCCTCACCGTCAACGATTTCCACGGTCGCATCAACAGCAGCACCGTGCAGTTCGCCGGCACGATCGAGGGTCTGCGCGCGGCGGACGGCGCGAACGGCGCCAACACGCTGCTGGTCGGCGCGGGCGACTTCATCGGGGCCTCCGAGTTCACCTCGGCCAGCGCCCAGGACCAGCCGACGATCGACGTCTTCAACGAACTCGGGATGGTGGCCTCTGCGGTCGGCAATCACGAATTCGACCAGGGCTGGGCCGACCTGAGAGATCGCGTCGTGGCCAACAAGACGAACGCCAAGTGGGATTACCTCGGCGCCAACGTGTATCTCACGGGCACCGAGACCCCCGCTCTGCCCGAGTACGGCATCTACCAGGCCGGCGGCCTCAATGTCGCGGTCATCGGCGTAGTCACCCAGGAGACCCCGACCCTCGTCTCACCCAGCGGCGTGAGCGGGCTGACGTTCGGCGATCCCGTTGCGGCGATCAACCGCGTCGCCGACCGGCTCACCGACGGTGACCCGGCCAACGGCGAGGCCGACGTGCTCATCGCCAGCGTCCACGAGGGTGCGACCGACGGCGCGCAGTCGCTGGCGGCCAATGAAGTACTCAGCCCCGTCTTCGCGAACATCGTGAACACCACCTCACCCAAGGTGGCCGCGATCATCAACGGCCACACCCACCAGACCTACGCCTACCAGGCACCGGTCCCGGGCTCGACGACCGGTCAGACGCGTCCCGTTCTCCAGACCGGCAACTACGCCACGAACGTGGGCCAGATCCAGCTCACGGTCGAGCGCGACAGCAAGACGGTGAGCGGCTATACCGTCAAGAACGTCCCGCGGGTCACGACCGACGCCGCCACGCTCATCGGCCAGTACCCGTCGCTGCAGGCGGTGAAGACGACCGTCGACAACGCGATCGCGGCCGCTGCCGTGATCGGCAATCGGCCGGTCGGCACGCTCACGGCCGACATCACCACGGCCATCCCGAATCCGGCCGCCCCGCCATCGACGTCGAACCGCGACGACCGGGCGAAGGAATCGACGCTCGGCAACCTCGTCGCCGACGCCCTGCTCGCCACGCTCTCGCCACCCGATCGCGGCGGCGCGCAGATCACCGTCGTCAACCCCGGCGGCCTCCGGGCCGAGCTGCTCTACGCGAAGTCCGCGGCGAACGCCGCCGACGCAGACGGCACGATCCTCTACGCCGAAGCGAACGGCATCCTTCCCTTCATCAACAACCTCGCCACGGTCGACATGACCGGCGCTCAGGTCAAGACCATGCTCGAGCAGCAGTGGCAGCGCGACGCGGCCGGAAACATCCCCTCGCGGCCGTACCTGCAGCTCGGCACGAACACGGGCTTCACCTACACGTTCGACGCCGCCCTGCCCGAGGGCAGCCGGATCACGTCGATGATGCTCAACGGCGCACCGATCGACCCGGCGACCACCTACCGCATCGGCACGTTCACGTTCCTCACGGGCCTGGGCACGACGGCGTCCGGCGGTGGCGACAACTTCCGCGTGTTCACGCAGGCGACGAACCTGCGCGATTCGGGCCTGATCGACCGTGACGCGTGGATCGCCTACCTCGGCGCGCACCAGCCGGTCAGCCCGAGCTTCGCGAAGCACGGGGTGTCGGTGTCGGGGCTGAATACGTCGCCGGCGGCCGGATCGACGCAGTCGTTCTCGGTCTCGAACCTCGACCTGACCAGCTCGGGCGCTCCGGCGAACACCACGCTCACCGCATCCTTCGGCCCGTCCGCCGACGGAGTGGGCGCGGTGCCGGTGGGCACGGCGACCGTGACCGGCGGTGCAGCGACCCTGTCGATCACGCTGCCGACCACCGCGTCGGGTGCGGGCTACCTGATCCTCGACGCGGCACCCTCGGGCACCCGCTCGATCATCCCGCTCCAGGTCAGCCTGCCCGCCAGCACGGTCACCGCGACCGCCGCACCCGCGCAGTACGGGACGGGCGCGAAGATCGCCGTGACCGTCGCCTCCCCCGGCCAGACGCCCACGGGCACGGTGACGGTGACGGATGCCGGGGGCGCAGCCCTCGGCAGCGCCACGCTGGCGGCGGGCAAGGCCACGGTGACGCTCGGCCGCACGGCGCTTGCGCCGGGCACCCAGACCCTGACGGTGACCTACTCCGGATCCACGACCATCGCCCCGTCGTCTACGACGGTCGATGTCGTGGTGGCCAAGGCGAAATCCAGCACGTACGCGCTGAACACGAGCTTCATCGTCCGCAAAGGACAGCTCTCGAACGTGCTCGTCGTGAGCGTCGCGAACGGCGTTGCGGTGGATGGGCAGGTCACGGTCAGCTACAACGGCCAGACCGTCGGCACCGGAACGATCTCCAACGGAACCGCGAACGTGCAGGTCGCCGGCTTCCCGAGCTGGGGGCTCAAGATCCTGACGGTCAGCTATGCGGGCTCCGACACAGTGGCAGGATCGAAGGCCACCGCGGCCGTGCTGGTCTTCTAGCGCCTGGTCTGCCTCTTATCACGCCTGCCACGCTGGCCCGCAGCATCCCCTGCGGCTAGCGTGGCAGGCGTGAGTCCTGCTGCGCGCAAAGACACCACGATCGACGTCGCGGGCCGCGAGGTGCGCATCTCGAGCCCCGACAAGATCGTCTTCCCCGAGCCGGGCATCACGAAGCTCGCGCTCGTCGAGTACTACCTCTCGGTGGCCGAGGGTGCATTGCGGGGAGCGGGCGGGCGCCCGATGGTGCTCAAGCGCTTCGTGAAGGGCATCGCGCAGGAGGCGTTCTTCCAGAAGCGCGTGCCCGAGAACCACCCCGACTTCATCGACACCGCCACGCTGCACTACGCGCGCGGAACTTCGGCCGAAGAGACCGTGATCCGGGATGCCGCGGGCCTGGCCTGGGTGATCAACCTCGGCTGCCTCGACCTGAACCCTCACCCTGTCCGCGCAGAAGACCTCGATCACCCCGACGAGCTCCGGGTCGACCTCGACCCCATGCCCGGCGTGGATTGGAGCCAGATCGTCGACGTCGCGATGGTCGCCCGCGAGGTGCTCGACGATCATGGCCTCGTCGGCTGGCCGAAGACCAGCGGATCCCGGGGCCTTCACATCGTCGTGCGCATCCGGCCCGAGTGGGACTTCCGGCAGGTGCGCCTGGCCGCGGAGACGCTCGCGCGCGAGGTGGAGAATCGAGCGCCCGGGCTCGCGACCGCGCGGTGGTGGAAGGAGGAGCGCGGCGAGAGCGTGTTCGTCGACTTCAATCAGAACGCGAAAGACCGGACCGTGGCATCCGCCTACTCAGTGCGTCCGCTGCCGGACGCCCGCGTCTCGACGCCGCTCGGGTGGGACGAGGTGCGGCTGCGCCGCCCCGAGGAGTTCACGGTGCTGACGGTGCCGGAGCGCTACGCCGAGATCGGTGACCCGCACGCCGGCATCGACGACGCCGTCGGCTCGCTCGGCGGGCTGCTCGCGCTCGCGACACAGCTCGGCCCGGCCGAGAAGCCTCCGCGCGCCGGCGACGGCTCGGGCCGGCGCGCCTCGACCATGCCGCTCATCGAGGTGGCCCGCACCAAGACCAAACCCGAAGCGCTCGCAGCCCTCGCGGAGTGGCAGTCGCAGCATCCGTCCGTGTCCGGGATGCTGCAACCCGCCGACGTGCTCGTCGACGGCATGCGCGGGTCGAGCTCGCTCTGGTACCGCGTGCGGGTGAATCTGCAGCATGTGCCCGAGGCGGAGCGCCCGGAGCAGGGCGAACTGCTCGCCGACTACGACCCGTGGGCCGGGAAGACCTGGCCGGGCCGCGAGTAGGCGGCGCGCGCACGTAGTCTGGACCCCTGTGAGCCTCATCCGCCTGAACGACGTGAGCAAGGACTACGACGGCCGGCTGGTGGTCCGCGACGCCTTCCTGAAGCTGCGAGCCGGCGACCGGATCGGGCTGATCGGCAAGAACGGCACGGGCAAGTCCACGCTCCTCGAGCTGATCCTCGGGCGTCAGGAGCCGACGGCCGGCACGGTCGACGTCTCGCTCGGCACGACGATCGGCTACTTCTCGCAGTTCTCCGAGCTCGACGGCGAGCAGAGCATCCTCGAAATCCTGAGCGCGCACTTCGCCGACGTGCACCGCACGCAGGCGCGCCTCGACGAGATCGGCCTGCTGTTCGCCGAGCCGATGGCCGATGTCGAGATGAACCGGCTGCTCGCCGAACAAGGTGAGCTGCTCGAGGCGATGGACCGCCTCGGCGCGTGGACCTACGAGAACACGATCGACACGGTGCTCACCCGGCTCGGCTTCGACGACGAGCGACGATCGCTGCCCGTCGGTCGCCTGTCGGGCGGATGGGGCAATCGCGCCGCGCTGGCGCTGCTGCTCATCCAGAACCCCGATGTGCTGCTGCTGGACGAGCCGACCAACTTCCTCGACCTCGAGGGCGTGAAGTGGATCGAGGGGTGGCTGCAGAATTTCGCCGGAGCCGTGCTCGTCATCTCGCACGACCGGCAGTTCCTCGACGGTGTCGTCACTCGGATCATCGAGATCGAGAACAACCGCCTGCAGGAGTACGAGGGCGATTACTCCGACTACGTGCAGGCCAAGCAGTCGCGGCTCAAGATGCTCGAGAAGCAGTTCGCGCACGAGGAGGAGCTGCTCGCCTACGAGCAGGCGGCGAGCGCCGCACGCCGCGAGGCGGCCCGGAATCCGTCGAACGCGATCGCCCGGCGCCTGGCCGACATCAAGAAGAAGCAGGCACCGCGCCCGATCGACCAGATCATCACCGGCATCTACGAGGGCCTGCGCGTGAGCAACGACCTGCTCACCGTCGAAGGCCTCGGCAAGGGATTCGGCGGCGAGCCGCTCTTCGAAGGGCTCACCTTCAGCCTCCACCGCGGCGACCGGGTGGCAGTTCTCGGGTCGAACGGGTCGGGCAAATCGACGTTGCTGGAGGTGCTGACCGGCGAGACGACCCCGGATTCCGGTACCGTGCGGTGGGCCAAGGGCGCCCGGTTCGTGTCATACAACCGGGTGTTCGCCGAACTGAACCTCCAAGACACGGTCGGGCACGCCGTGGGCGCCTACCCCGATTCGCTCGCGTTCTTGGCGACCAAGAAGAGCGTCGCGCGATTCCTCGCGATGCTGCAGTTCTCCGAGGCCGACCTGCACGCGCGCATCGGCACCCTCTCGGGCGGGCAGCGCGCGCGCGTCGCGATCGCCCAGTGCCTCCTGTCGGGCGCCGCCGTCATCATCCTCGATGAGCCGACCAACCACCTCGACATCACGAGCACTCAGGTGATGGAGCGCGCCCTCGCGCATTTCCCCGGTGCGGTGGTCGTCGTCAGCCACGACCGGTTCTTCGTCGACAAGCTGGCCGACCGCCTTCTGATCTTCGACGGCACGCCGAACGTGCGCGAGACCGCGGCCACCGGAGCCCTCTGACCGATCGGAGCCCACGGCCTCTCGGCCCGGTGTGTCGCAACTCCGCCTGAGCGGGGATTCCCTCACGGGGTTCCCCTGGATTGGTCGCGCTGGCCTTCAGACGGTGAGCGGCTCAGGCGGAGTTATGACACAGCCACCCACCGACACAGCCACCCACCGACACAGCCACCCACCGACACGCAGCCCGCGAGCAGGGACGCTGTCAGCGCCGGATCGGACGCGACAGGGCGTCGCGCACAGCGGTGGCGAGAGCATCCATCACGCGCACCGGGTCTACTCGACGGGCGGAATCGGATGCCTCGGCCACGAGCCGCGCGTGCTCACCAGCGTCGCTGAGCACACGGACGAGCGCGGCAACGAGCGCCGCCTCATCGCCGTCGGGCACGAGCACGCCGCCGCCGCCGGCAAGGGCCTCGCGCGGCCCGTACCGGACGTCGTACGCCACCACCGGGCACCCGTGGGCGAGCGCCTCGGCGATCGACAGCCCCTGCCCCTCGTAGGCCGAGGTCGACAGGAAGACGGATGCCGAGTCGAGCACCGCACCGGGCTCGGTCGTGTTTCCGCGCAGGGTGACGTGCGCGCCGAGCCCGAGGTCGTCGATGAGCTGCTGCAGCGACCCCCGCAATGCACCCTCGCCGAAGACGTCGAGAGTGGCGTCTGGCACGGCGTCGATCACGGCGGCGAACGCGCGGATCGCCTGGTCGATGCGCTTGCCCGGGGCGAGCCGGTTGAGCATCACGACGCGCCCCCGCGTGCGCTCCTGCGCCGGGGTGATGCGTTCCTGCACGGCGACGGCCTGCGGCACCACGACGTGCACCTCGGCTCCGCCTGACCGATAGCCGAACCGCTCGAGCACGTCGTCGCGCTGCGCCGTGGTCGGCCATAGCACGGCGTCGTAGCGGTCGGCCACAGAGAACCACCGCCGCCACAGGTCGTTTACCGGCGCGTCCGGCGTGTGCGGCGCCTCGAGGTGGCTGGTGTGGATCGTGTGCAGCAGGCGGGCGTGCGGGTCGTCCCAGCCGGCGAGAAGCTCGCCGAGCTGGCGGGATTCGCACAGCACCACGACCGGGCGGGCGGGTTCGCCGCCGCGGACGTCGTGCACGACGTGGTCGAGCCAGGCCCGGTAGAGGGCGCCGAACCCATCGAGGATGCCGATGATCGAGCCGTCGGCGTCGTGCACGGCGACGGGGGCGGTGCTGATGTGCCAATCGGGGTCGTTCGCGATGACCGGGAGCGACACGACGGGGCGGCCCACAGCATCCGGGATCTCTCGATACTCCAGCGCGGGGTCGGGGTCACCCGGGTGGACCGCGTCGCGCAGCCACCCTGTGGCGCCACCGCGCGGATCGGCCGCCTCGTCGAACAGGTTGCGCATGCGGTCGGCGTCGCGCACGAGGTCGCGAGCGGCGAACACCGCGCGATGCCG
Source organism: uncultured Microbacterium sp. (assembly GCF_964244775.1). Lineage (NCBI taxonomy): Bacteria > Bacillati > Actinomycetota > Actinomycetes > Micrococcales > Microbacteriaceae > Microbacterium > uncultured Microbacterium sp. Next base: position 135,164 of record NZ_CAXTJR010000006.1, on the reverse strand, counting down.
GGCATGATCGGCGATCGATCCGGGATCGACCGTGAGGAGGAGCGGCCCCCGACCCTCGTCGACCCCTGCGGCCGCCATCTGCCGGGCGCGAGCGAGGGTGGCGAAGGTGTAGCCGCCGTCCATGTCGGGGATGAGGCGGCTGGAGAGGATCAGGTACTCGGCGTCCGGAAAGTCCGCCGGCCGCGTCACGGTCATGCGCTGCGAGGCAGCACCCGGAAGACCGGGAACCCCGGCGCAATCTCGAGCAGTCGCGCGTCGGGCGAGTCTTTGTCGACGTTCTCGAAGAAGCGGCCGACCTCCCACGCCCAGGCCTTCAGATATGCCCGCAGAATCGGCGGCTTCTGTTCGTCGGGCACCTCTTCGGCGCGAAACTCCTCGACGTGGCGCCCGCTCGAGAGTCGGCCCTCGCCCGAGATGCGGATGTTCCGGACCCACTGGGTGTGCCCGCGCGGTGAGACGAGGTAGCGCTCCCCCGCGACACGGAGGGGATTGACCGGTGTCGAGCGCCACTCGCCGCTCTTGCGCCCCTGCACAGACAGCACGCGGCTTCCGGCCGTGGGCAGTCCGATCCGCGTCAACCATCCGACGGCGCCGTTGAAGACGGCATCCATCCCGGTCGGTTTCACATAGCGTGGGCTCACGCTGTCCATCCTGGCACCCTGCTGCGCGCCGAGCGAGCACGTCGTCACGCGTCGCGTGTACCCTGACGCGAAGCGCGTCCAAAAGCGCAGGCGGAGAGGCCGGGGCCATGTGCACGAGTTTTCAGCTGAGGGCCGTCGATGGCAGCGTGGCGGTAGCGCGCACGATGGAGTTCCCCGACATGCTCGGCGCCAAGCTCACCGTGATCCCGCGGGGGCTGACGCTCACATCGTCGGCGCCAAGCGGACCGGGTGCGACGTGGACCACCCGATACGGAGTGGTCGGGATGGATGCCATCGGCACGCCGCAACTGCTCACCGACGGCATGAACGAGGCCGGCCTGTATGCCGGCGCCCTTTATATGCCGGACTTCGCATCTTATGAGGAACCGGGCGATGACCCGACCCGCGACCTGGAGGTGCTCGACGCGGTCGTCTACGCCCTCAGCACGTGCGCCACGGTGGCCGAGGTGTTCGCCGCGTTCACCCAGGTCGTCGTGTGGGGCGCGAGCAACCCGCTGGTGAACGGCGTGCCGCCGCTGCACATCGTGCTCCACGACGCGACCGGCGCCTCGGGAGTCATCGAGTTCGAGCACGGCGCCCAGCAGCACCGCGACAACCCGCTCGGGGTGGCCACGAACGCGCCGTACCTCGCATGGCATCACGAGAATGTTCGGAATTGGATGCCGCGGCTCAGCGCCGCCAACCCCGCACCCGTCACGATCAACGGCGTGGAATTCGCGCCGCTTGCACAGGGGCAGGGCTTCGTCGGCCTGCCGGGAGATTCGGGCAGCCCCGGTCGCTACCTGCGCGCGACGGCCTACGTCATGACGCTGAAGCCGGCGCAGGACGCCGACAGCCTCGAGCAGCTGAGCCTGCACGCGATCAACAACTTCGACATCCCGGTCGGCATGATGAGCGGAGTCGGCGGGACGGGTCTGGAGCAGGACGACCAGACGAAGTGGTCGAGCATCGCGAGCCTCACCGCCCGGCGCTACATCGTGCGCACCCACGAATCCGACGCCCGTCGCGGTCGAGCTGGCGAGCACCGATTTCACCGGGGATGCGCCACGGCAGGTCGACCTCGCGGCGGGGGCGTTCCAGACGATCACCGTCTGACCCCGTCAGGCGGAGCGGCGCGCCGCCGCCTCTTCGCGGAGATCGAGTAGGCGCGCCAGGCCCGCCGCCGCGGAGATCGAGTAGGCGCGCCAGGCCGTATCGAGATCACCACCCGCGTAACGCGTCGGTCCGAGGGATCTCGATACGCTCGCTGGCGTTCGCTACTCGATCACCGCAGGAGGGCGCGCTCGCTGGCGCTCGCTACTCGATCACCGCAACATGGCCTTGCACAACTTCGGAAGTCTGCCGTTCTTCGGGCCGCCAGCGCCCGAACCCGCCGAGCCTGCGCGGGTCACCGAAGTTGCGCAGAATCCCGCGGCAGGTCACGCGCGCAGCGGGGTGTCCCGTCGGCGCGACAGGCATCGGGTCTGGCGGGAGCGCCGACCGAAGGCCGCCGCGGGGGACTGGCGCGCGGCCGGGACACCCCGCCGCGCGGCGACTACTCCCACTCGATGGTGCCCGGCGGCTTGCTCGTCACGTCGAGCACCACACGGTTGACCTCGCGCACCTCGTTCGTGATGCGGTTCGAGATCCGGGCGAGCACGTCGTACGGCAGGCGCGTCCAGTCGGCGGTCATCGCGTCTTCGCTCGAGACCGGACGCAGCACGATCGGGTGACCGTACGTGCGACCGTCGCCCTGCACGCCCACGGACCGGACCCCGGCCAGCAGCACCACAGGGCACTGCCAGATCTCAGCATCCAATCCTGCACGGGTCAGCTCTTCACGCGCGATGGCGTCGGCCTCACGCAGAATCTCGAGGTTGTCAGCGGTGACCTCACCGACGATCCGGATGCCGAGGCCGGGCCCCGGGAACGGCTGTCGGCCGACGATCACCTCGGGCACCCCCAGTTCGCGGCCGATGGCGCGGACCTCGTCCTTGAAGAGGGTGCGGAGGGGCTCGACGAGCTCGAACTGCAGATCTTCGGGGAGGCCGCCGACGTTGTGGTGCGACTTGATGTTCGCGGTGCCGGTGCCGCCGCCGGACTCTACGACGTCGGGGTAGAGCGTGCCCTGCACGAGGAAGCGGATCGGCTCGCCGTCGGCTGCGGCCTCGGCAACGAGCGCTTTCTCGGCCGCCTCGAACGTGCGGATGAACTCGCGCCCGATGATCTTCCGCTTCTGCTCGGGGTCGCTGACTCCGGCGAGGGCGGTGAGGAACTGCTCGCGGGCATCGATCGTGACCAGGCGCACGCCGGTGGAGGCGACGTAGTCGTTCTCCACCTGCTCGCGCTCGTTCTTACGCAGGAGACCGTGATCGACGAAGATGCAGACGAGCTGGTCGCCGACGGCCTCGTGCACGATCGCCGCGGCGACGGCCGAGTCGACTCCGCCCGACAGGCCGCAGATAACCCGGGAGGTGCCGACCTGCTCACGGATGCGCGCGACCTGCTCGGCGATGACGTTGCCCGAGTTCCAGTCTGCGGCGAGCCCCGCTCCGTCGTGCAGGAAGTTCTCGATGACGCGCTGACCGAAGTCGGTGTGCTTGACCTCGGGATGCCACTGCACGCCGTACAAGCGACGCTCGTCGTTGCCGAACGCGGCCACGGGGGTGGCGGCGGTCGAGGCGAGCACGGTGAAGCCCGCGGGCGCCTGGGAGACCTGGTCGCCGTGGCTCATCCACACGTTCTGCGCGGCCGGCTGGCCGCCGAGGAGTGTGCCGCCGTCGCCGGTGAGCTCGGCATCCGTCGCCCCGTACTCGCGCAGTCCTGTGTTCGCAACCTCGCCGCCGAGCTGCTGCGCCATGACCTGGAAGCCGTAGCAGATGCCGAGCGTCGGCAACCCCAGCTCGAGCACGCCGGGGTCGAGCGTCGGGGCGCCGGGCTCGTACACCGACGACGGTCCGCCGGAGAGGATGATGCCGACCGGGTTGCGGGCTGCGATCTCGGCGGCCGTAGCCGTGTGCGGCACGATCTCGCTGTAGACGCCTGCCTCACGCACCCGTCGCGCGATCAGCTGCGCGTACTGCGCGCCGAAGTCGACGACGAGAACGGGGCGCTGGTCGGTCTCGGTCGCTGTTTCTGACGTGCGCTGGCTCAACGCTGGTTCTCCGCGCTTGTCGGCGTCGGGGTGGAATCGGTCACGTTGGAGTGCTCGGTCTGGATGGAGTGCTCGGTCTGGCTGCCGAGCTCGGCGGCTTCGCGCTCGGCGAGGTAGCGCGTGACGTCACGGCCGACGCGCGCCTCCATGAAGAACGACAGCAGGGGCACGACGCCGCCCGCCGCGAGCAAGAGGAATCGCGCGAAGTGCCAGCGCATCAGGCTCCAGATGCGGAAGCACGAGAACAGGTACACGACGTAGAACCAGCCGTGCACGATCAGGATGCCCAGCGACAGGTTGATGCCGTCGCCGGTCGAGACCAGACCGGTCGGGCCTTCGACCACGGGGGCGAACCAGAGGAACCCGCCCGATCCGCCCAGGAACAGCTCGACGTGCAGCGGCGTGTACTTCAGGACCATCTCGGTGCACAGCAGAAGCAGGCCGACGCCGGTGATGACCGAGCAGATCTGGTAGAACTTCAGCGCACCGCGGATGGCCGGGAACGAGGCGAGTTTCGGGGCGCGGGCCATGCGCTCCACTCTACCCGGCGCTCTCGGCGCCCTCGCCCGGTTCAGGCAGGTCGCGGCGGGGATGCGGCGGCCGCAGCATCCTCGATGTCCTCCACCTCGCGCTCCCAGGCGTCCTTGCCGAGCCGGTACCAGAGGTAGAACGCGAAGCCCGCGAAGACCGCCCATTCGACGGCGTAGAAGATATTGAGCCAGTTGACGGTCGACCCCGTCGGCGGGGGCGGCGAGGCGATATCGGCGAGGGGCTGCGGCGCGGTCTGGGATGCGAGGTACGGCCGATAGACCGAGAGCCCGTCGACGTCGTGCCACTGGCCGAGCAGCGCCGCGGGCGACATGCTCGTCATGGTCTGCGGGTCGATGTCGTGCCGAGGCAGCGCGGGGCCTTCATCGGAGATGATCCGACCCACCACGTCGAACGGCTGCGACGACGCACCTGCGGCCGAGGCATCCTGCTGCAGTCGATCGATGGCGGCGTGCGCGACATCGAGGCTCGGCGCCCAGCCGATCGCGACGGCGATCGAGGTGGGGCCGGTGCTTCCCGCATCCGGGACGACGCGCAGCTGCCCGGTCACCCAGTAGCCCTCGGTGCCGTTGTTGAAGCGCGAGGCGACGACGAGGAAGTCATCCGGCACCCAGGTGCCCGACACGGTCACCCGCTGTCCGACGAGCGGTTCGGGCAGGTACGCCCCTGGCGCCACGACGTCGGCGATGGGCTCGACCTGCTCGGTGGCACCGGGCGGCGTCGGATCCGTCTGCAGGGCACGGCCCAGCTGCCATTGGCCGAGCCATGCGAACACTCCCGCGACCACGAGGCAGAGCGCCAGCATCCCGAGCCAGCGCGGGCGCAGCAGCACTTCGCGCAGTGTCGGAGGGAAGACGACGGGACCGGTGGTCCCCGAGCTCGTCGTCCCGGTCACCGAACTCATTTCGCGCTGTAGGGCGCGACCACGATCTCGACCCGCTGGAACTCCTTGAGGTCGGAGTAGCCGGTCGTCGCCATCGACTTCCTGAGCGCGCCGATCAGGTTCGCGGTGCCGTCTGCGACGGGCGCAGGGCCGTACAGGATGCCCTCGAGCGGCGCGACCTGATCGACCTTGACACGCTTGCCGCGCGGAAGCTGGGGGTGATGCGACTCGGGGCCCCAGTGGTAGCCGAGACCCGGAGCGTCGGTGGCGCGGGCGAGCGCGACGCCGAGCATGACAGCATCCGCTCCCATCGCCAGAGCCTTCACGATGTCGCCCGACGTGCCGACCCCGCCGTCGGCGATGACGTGCACGTAGCGACCGCCCGACTCGTCGAGGTAGTCGCGGCGCGCGCCCGCCACATCGGCGACCGCGGTCGCCATCGGGGCATGGAGGCCGAGTGTGGCGCGGGTGGTGGATGCTGCTCCCCCGCCGAATCCGACGAGCACGCCTGCGGCGCCCGTGCGCATGAGGTGCAGCGCCGCGGTGTAGGTGGCCGCTCCGCCCACGATCACGGGCACATCGAGGTCGTAGATGAACTTCTTGAGGTTCAGCGGCTGGAGGGCCGACGACACGTGCTCGGCCGACACTGTCGTGCCGCGGATCACGAAGAGGTCGACGCCGGCCGCGACGACGGTCTCGTACAGCTCCTGTGTGCGCTGGGGCGTCAGGGCGCCGGCGACCGTGACTCCGGCGGCGCGGATCTCGGCGAGCCGGTCGCGCACCAGCTCGGGCTTGATCGGCTCGGTGTACACCTCCTGCATGCGCCGGGTCGCGGCGGCCTTCTCGAGGCCCGCGATCTCGGCGAGGAGCGGCGTGGGGTCGTCGTAGCGCGTCCACAGGCCCTCGAGATCGAGGACCCCGAGACCGCCGAGCTGACCGAGCATGATGGCGGTGCGGGGGCTCACGACCGAGTCCATCGGAGCGCCGAGAACCGGGATCGCGAACTGGAAGGCGTCGATCGACCACGCGGTCGAGACGTCCTCCGGGTTGCGGGTGCGCCGAGAGGGGACGACGGCGATGTCGTCGAAGGTATAGGCGCGGCGAGCGCGCTTCGCGCGGCCGACCTCGATCTCCATGCTCACACCCTCAGCCTACCGGTGCCCGTTATCGGGGGCCGTCAGTGCATCGGCACGAAGCCCGAGTGGCGTGCTTCCGCTGCCCGCGCGGCCCACTCACCAGAGCTCGTCGACCCGGGGCGCCGCGTCGAGCACGTACCCCACACTGGCGGGGAAGCATTCATCGAAGAGCTCGGTCATGCCGGCGTCCTTGCCGTACTCGTCGGTGAGGCGCAGCCCCACCATCGTGTTGATGAGCATGCCGGCCGCGAGGAACTTCTGCGCCTCTTCGGCCGAGAACCCGGCCTCATGACGCAGGTAACGCCAGACCTCGGCGAACCCGTCGCGGGCGCAGGGGCCGATCACGGGGTGCGCGCCGAGGAGGAACGCGTGGGACAGGATCTGGTGAAGCCCGCGCACCTCGAGCAGGCCGAGGTATGCCGCCCCCATCGCGTCTCTGCGCGCGGGCAGGTCCTCCCCGGTCGGCGCGGCACGGAACGCGGCGAGCAGGCGCTGGAGCGCCTCGCCGATCGCGGCGAGGAAGAGGTTCTCCTTCGTGCCGAACAGCCGCACCACATAGGGCTGACTGACGGATGCTGCGCGTGCGACCTCGTCGGTTGTGGTCCCGACGTAGCCACGTGCGCCGAAGACGGCCATCGCTGCCTCGACGATCTGCTCACGGCGTTCGTCGGAACTCAGGCGGCGACCGGCGTCGGGGATGGCTTTCTCACTCACGCTTGACATGTTATCAGTCGATTACTACATTGAGTCGGACGTAGTAATCATTCGATTACAACAGCACGATCTCACCACCACCCAGCCGAGACGAAGGATCTGCCGATGTCCCTTTCCCCCCGCGCCGCCGACGGCCGGCGAGCTCGGCCCTTCGGGCTCGTCATCGCCGCAGCATCCCTCCCGATGTTCATGGCCACCCTCGACAACCTGGTCACGACCAATGCCCTGCCCGTGCTGCACGCCGAGCTCGGCGCGACCGTCGAGCAGCTGCAGTGGTTCGTGAACGCCTACACGCTGACATTCGCGAGCACGATCCTCATCGCCTCGGCCCTCGGCGACCGCTTCGGGCGACGCACGGTGTTCCTGATCGGCATCGGCATCTTCGCCGCGGGCTCGATCGCCGCCGCGCTCAGCACCGATCCGACGCAGCTCATCGTCGCCCGCGCCGTGCAGGGGTTCGGCGGCGCCGGGGTACTCCCCCTCTCGCTCGCCCTCCTCGCCGGTGGCGTGAGCGCCGAGCGCAGACCCCTCGCGATCGGCATCTGGGGCGGTATCTCGGGTCTCGGCGTCGCCGTGGGTCCGCTCGTCGGCGGCGCGGTCATGTCGGGCTGGAACTGGCAGGCCATCTTCTGGCTGAACGTGCCTGTGGCCGTCATCGCGATCCCGCTGGCCTTGTACGCCCTGCGCAACGACTTCGGCGCCCGCGGGCGTATCGACGTGTTCGGCGCGGCGCTGGCCGGCGCGGGAGTGCTCGCGATCGTGCTCGGCATCGTCCGGGGCAATGACGACGGCTGGTCGTCGGTGCCGGTCGTGACCGAACTCGCGCTCGGCGTGGTGCTGATCGCCGGTTTCCTTCTCTGGCAGAGCCGTTCGCGCGCTCCGATCATGCCGCTGCGGCTCTTCCGCGACCGATCGTTCTCGGTCACCAACGTCGTCGGTTTCGCGTTCAGCTTCGGCACGTTCGGCGCGATCTTCATCCTCATCCAGTACATGCAGGTCGTGCAGGGCGCCTCCCCGCTCGAAGCCGCGGTGCAGACGACCCCCTGGACCCTCGCGCCCATGGTCGTGGCGCCCCTCGCAGGCATCTTCGCTCCACGCATCGGCACGCGGCTGCTGCTGGTCGGCGGGCTGTTCCTCCAGGGCGTCGCCCTGGCCTGGCTCGCGCTGCTCCTGTCGACCGACCTCGACTACGCCGCGCTCGTCGTGCCGTTCATCATGGCCGGCGTCGGCATGGGTCTGGTGTTCGCCCCGTCGGCGACCGCGCTGCTGGCCACTCTCGGAGTGATCGACCACGCCAAGGCGTCGGGGGTCAATTCGACCGTCCGTGAGATCGGCGTGGCCCTCGGCACCGCCGTCATGACCGCGATCTTCGTCGGGGCGGGCGGCCAGCTCTCCCCCGACCTCTACGTGGACGCGGCGCGGCCGGCCGTCATGACCGGAGCCGCCGTGCTCCTGGTGGGCATGATCGTGGCGCTGTGGCTGCCGGCGGGCCGCTCGACCGTGGTCGAGAAGGCGGCGACGGAACAGGATGCTGGGGCCCAGGCATCCGGCACTCCCGACTCACCCGCGCTCGTCCGGGGCTGACGGGCGAAAGCGACCCGTCACCTGGCCCGCGCCACCCGCCCCTCTTCCCACACCGGCGTGGCGGACTCGTACACGTCGCCATCGGCGCCGAACACGAGGAACCGGTCGAACGACCGCGCGAACCAGCGATCGTGGGTGACGGCGAGCACCGTCCCCTCGAAATGGGCCAGCGCCACTTCGAGCGCCTCGGCCGACGCGAGGTCGAGGTTGTCGGTGGGCTCGTCCAGAAGCAGCAGGGTCGTGCCCGACAGCTCCAGCAGCAGAATCTGGAACCGCGCCTGCTGCCCGCCCGAGAGCGTCTCGAACGGCTGCTGCGCCTGGCCGACAAGGCCGTACCGATCCAGCGCCGAACTCGCCGCCTCGCGGGCCATCCCCGGGCGGTCGTCGTCGCCGCGGTGCAGCAGATCGAGCAGCGTCTTGCCGGTGAACTCAGGATGCCGGTGGGTCTGGGCGAACCATCCGGGCACCACACGCGCGCCGAGCACCGCACGCCCAGTGTGTGCCACCGGATCCAGACCCGCGCCCACGCTCGTGCGATGGCCGAGGAGGGCATCCGGATCCGTGCCGCCGCGCGCCAGCATCCGGAGGAAATGCGACTTTCCCGAGCCGTTCGAACCCAGCACCGCCACGCGGTCGCCGAACCAGACCTCGAGGTCGAACGGCTTCATGAGCCCGGTGAGCTCGAGCTTCTCGGCGATGACGGCTCGCTTGCCGGTGCGCGCGCCCCGCAGGCGCAGCTGGAGGTCTTGCTCGGGCGGGCGCTCCTCGGGTGGTCCCGCTTCCTCGAATCGGGCGAGCCGGGTCTGGGCCGCGCGGTAGCGCGAGGCGAACTCGTCGCTCGCCGTCGCTTTGGCCCGCATGGTCGCGACGAGGGTACGGAGTTTGGCGTGCTCCTCGTCCCAGCGGCGACGCAACTCGTCGAGCCGGCTCATCCGCTCCTCGCGCGCCGCCCCGTATGTGCGGAACGAGCCGCCATGCACCCACGCGGTGCTCCCGGCGCCACCGGTCTCGAGGGTCACGATGCGATCGGCTGCACGCGCCAGCAGCTCGCGGTCGTGCGAGACGAGGAGCACGGTCTTCGGCGTGGCCTTCAGCTGCCCTTCGAGCCAGCGCTTGCCGGGCACGTCGAGGTAGTTGTCGGGTTCGTCCAGCAGCAGCACCTCGTCGGGTCCTCGCAGGAGCGCCTCGAGCGCGAGCCGCTTCTGCTCGCCACCGGACAGGGTCGACAGCTCACGGAACCGCGCCCGCTCGAACGGCAGCCCGAGAGCGGCGATCGTGCACCGGTCCCACACCGTCTCGTGCTCGTACCCGCCGGCGTCGGCGTAGTCGGCGAGCGCCGACGCGTACCGCAGCTGGGTGTCGGTGTCGTCGCGCTCGATGATCGCGAGTTCGGATGCCTCGAGCTCCAGTGCCGCCCCGCGCACCCGCGCGGGCGCGACCTCGATGAGCAGGTCGTGCACGGTCGCGCCGTCGCGCCCGTGGCCGATGAACTGATCCATGACTCCGAGGCCGCCGCCGATCGACACCGCGCCGCCGTGCGCGCGCTCGTCGCCGCGCACGATCCGCAGGAGCGTGGACTTGCCCGCGCCGTTCGGCCCGATGAGCGCGGTGGTCGAGCCTTCGCCGACGCGGAAGGCGACCTCGTCGAGCAGCGGTCGTCCGTCGGGCAGCACGAACGAGACGGCGTTGATGTCGATGTATCCCACGTCAGTGCTTCCGGCCGGTTGCACCCGCCTGTAGAGCACGGGTGGCTCGACGACGGCGAGCCGACCAGTCTATCCAGGGCTCGGCATCGCGGCCACCGCCGCCCGCAGCCCGCACAGGCGCGCCCGCGCCGTATCGAGATCAAAACCTGCGTAGCACGTCGGTCCGAGGGATCTCGATACGCTCGCAAGCTCGCTACTCGATCACCGCATCGCGCGCTCGATCACCGCATCGTGCGCTCGATCAGCGCTTGTAGTTGGGCGCCTCGACAACGATCTGCACGTCGTGGGGATGCGATTCCTTCAGCCCGGCCGCCGTGATGCGCACGAACCTGCCCTTGGCCTTGAGCTCTTCGATCGTGCGTGCGCCGACGTAGAACATCGACTGACGCAGGCCACCGACCAGCTGGTACGCCACGGCCGAGACGGGGCCGCGGTAGGCGACCTGACCCTCGATGCCCTCGGGAATCAGCTTGTCGTCGCTGGGCACGTCGGCCTGGAAGTAGCGGTCCTTCGAGTACGAGGTCTGCTTGCCGCGCGTCTGCATCGCCCCGAGCGACCCCATCCCGCGGTACAGCTTGAACTGCTTGCCGCCCTGGAAGACGATCTCTCCCGGCGACTCGTCTGTGCCCGCCAGCAGCGACCCGAGCATCACGGTGTCTGCACCGGCGACGAGGGCCTTGGCGATGTCGCCCGAGTACTGCAGGCCGCCGTCGGCGATCACCGGGATGTCGGCCTCGCGGGCGGCGAGGTAGGCCTCGTAGATCGCTGTGACCTGCGGCACGCCGACCCCGGCGACGATGCGCGTCGTGCAGATCGAACCCGGTCCGACGCCGACTTTGACAGCATCCACTCCCGCATCGATGAGCGCTTGCGCGCCCTCGCGGGTCGCGACGTTGCCGCCGATGATGTCGATGTGCTCGAACGAGGGGTCGGCCTTGAGCCGTTTGACAATGTCGATCACGCCCTGCGACTGCCCGTTGGCGGTATCGACGACGATCACGTCGACGCCCGCGTCGCGCAGCGCCTCGGCGCGCTCCCAGGCATCGCCGAAGAACCCGATCGCGGCGCCGACGCGCAGGCGACCCTGCTCGTCCTTGGTCGCGAGGGGGTACTTCTCGCTCTTGTCGAAGTCTTTGACGGTGATGAGTCCGGCGAGGCGGCCGTCGCCGTCGATGAGCGGGAGCTTCTCGACACGGTGCTTGGCGAAGAGTGCGATGACATCATTCGCGCCGATGCCGACGGGGGCGGTCACCAGGCCCTCGCTGGTCATGACGTCTCTGACGAGGGTGGTGGTCCGCTCGAACGCCGAGACGAAGCGCATGTCGCGGTTGGTGACGATGCCGACCAGGCGCCCGTCGGAGTCGATGACCGGCAGGCCCGAGATGCGGAACTGCGCGCACAGCGCCTCGACCTCGTCGATGGTCGCGTCGGGGGTGGTCGTGATGGGGTCGGTGATCATTCCCGACTCGCTGCGCTTGACCCGGTCGACCTGTGCGGCCTGATCCTGGATCGACAGATTGCGATGCAGGATGCCGAGGCCACCCTCGCGCGCGACCGCGATCGCCAGCCGGGCCTCGGTGACGGTGTCCATGGCGCTCGACAGAAGCGGTGTCGCAACCGTGATCCTGCGGCTCACCCGCGAGGACGTGTCGGCCTCGCTCGGAATGACGTCCGTGTGCCCGGGGAGCAGGAGCACGTCGTCATACGTGAGTCCGACGAATCCGAAGGGGTCGTGCTGGTCCATGCGTTCTCCAATACGGCCACACCGGAGGTGTCGAACGGGCGAAGCGCGGAGAATTCCCGCGTAGCGATTCTAACGGCGGGCGCCTGCACGTATTCCCCGAGGAGGCCTGAGGTTACGCGGGGAATGGGTATGATTCCCCCACCTCCTCCTGCGGGCTCTGTCATCGATGCTGATGCGCGGTGCTCACCGGGCGGAGCGTCGAAACACCCCTGACACATGGGGGTTCTAGTGTCTTCGACAAGCACGCGTGCCGTCCTGCACTCATGCTTTCTCTGATACCCGTGGAGGACGATGACCGTGCATCCCGCGTATACACAGCGACGTCGGCTCGCCGGCATCGCCGCCCTGGTGGTCGCCGTCGGCCTGCTGTTCACGCTTCTCGTCCCGATGAGCGCGGCGCGCGCCGCCGACGTGTGCAGCGCCGACGCCACCACCGCCTGCATCCAGGGCACCATCCGCACGAGCGCGGGCGAGCCGGCGAGCGGCGTCAAGCTCACGATCACCGGTCCTGCCGCGACCGACCCGTCCACGACGACGGACGACACCGGCAAGTGGGTGTTCGCGGTGACCAAGGCCGGGTCCTACGTCGTGAAGATCGACAAGGACTCGCTCCCCGACGGCCAGTTCCTCGCCAGCGACGAGACCCGCACGGTCGCAGCGGCTCTGGGGTCAAACAGCTCGGCGATCTTCAACCTGAGTAACAGCGCAGACGGCGCGGCCGCCGCGTCGACCGGGTTCGACTGGCCGAGGTTCTGGCAGCAGTTCGCCCAGGGCATCCGGCTCGGGCTCCTGCTCGCACTCGCCGCGCTCGGCCTCTCGCTGGTCTTCGGCACGACCGGCCTCAGCAACTTCGCACAGGGCGAGATGGTGAGCCTCGGCGGCGTGCTGGCCTGGTTTTTCATGTCGATTCCGATCTTTGGTGCCAACCTATGGCTCGCCGGGCTTGCCGCGGTCGTCGTGATGGCCGCGTTCGGTTGGGCGCAGGATGCCGGACTCTGGCGTCCGCTGCGGCGAAAAAGACTCAGCCTGACGCAGATGATGATCGTCTCGATCGGTCTGTCCATCGCCCTGCAGTACGTGCTGCAGCTGTGGATCGGCGCCGGAACGGTGCGCATCGACCGATCGACCCCGCAGACCGTGACGCTGCTCGGGGTCACCCTGACCGTGCAGTCCTACATCTCGATGGGCATCGCAATCATCGCGATCGTGGGCGTCGGCCTCGGGCTGCTGTTCACCCGGTTCGGCCGGGCCACGCGCGCCGTGTCGGACAACCCGGCGCTGGCCTCGGCCTCCGGCATCGACGTCGACAGCGTCATCCGCGGGGTCTGGATCATCGGCGCGGGTCTGGCCGGCCTCTCGGGTGTGCTGCTCGGACTGGTACTCAACGGCATCGGCTGGGAGACGGGTGGCCAGCTGCTGCTGCTGCTGTTCGCCGCAGTCACCCTCGGCGGTCTCGGGACGGCCTTCGGTGCCTTTGTGGGTGCCATGATCATCGGACTCATCGTCGAGCTGACCAACATCTGGCTGCCCGGCGATCTCAAGTACGCGACGGCGCTTGCGCTGCTCATTCTCATCCTGCTGGTCAGGCCACAGGGCATCTTCGGCCGCCGCGAGCGAGTCGGCTAAGGAGGAACAGCGATGGACTTCTGGAGTTCTCTTTTCATGCAGCTGTCGGAGACGGCGATCGCGCCCGTCACGGCGGCCTACGTCATCGCCGCCATCGGCTTGAACATTCACTTCGGATTCACGGGCCTGATGAACATGGGCCAAGCCGGCTTCATGCTCCTCGGCGCCTACGGCTTCGCCCTCACGATCATCGCGGGTGGCGGGTTCTGGCTCGCTCTGGTGGTGTCGATCGTGGCGTGCGTGGTCTTCGCGTTCATCCTCGGTATACCGACACTGCGACTGCGTGGCGATTACCTCGCGATCGTGACCATCTGCGCGGCCGAGATCGTGCGTATGGTCGGACGCCTCGCCGCGCTCGCGAGCGTCACGGGCGGATCGACGGGCCTGGTCGGCCCGACCTACCGCGGCCCGTTCACCGAGCTCTCGCCCCTGCCGCCCGGCACGACGCAGATCCTGTGGTTCAACTACCCGAACACCGACCCGGGCAGCGGCAACGACTGGTGGACGCGCATGGTGGCCTGGGGTCTGGTCGCGGTGTTCCTGCTGTTCACCTTCCTCGCGATGCGGAGCCCGTGGGGCCGTGTCCTGAAGGGCATCCGCGAGGACGAGGACGCAGTGCGCAGCCTCGGCAAGAGCTCGTACTCGTACAAGATGCAGTCGCTCATCATCGGTGGCGTGCTCGGCGGCATCGGCGGAGTGCTGATCGTGCTGCCCTCATCCGTGCAGCCGGACGGCTTCAGCCGCACGCTCACCTTCAACCTCTGGACGGTGATGCTCCTGGGCGGCGCCGCGACGATCTTCGGTCCGGTGCTGGGCGCGATCATCTTCTTCGTCGTGCGCGTCGCGATCGTGCAGGTCGCCGGCGAATTCATCCCGACCTCGATCCTCAACGCCCAGCAGACGCAGGCGCTGTCGTGGGTGTTCATCGGCGTCGCACTCATGCTCCTGGTGATCTTCCGTCCACAGGGCATACTCGGAAACAAGAAGGAGCTGAGCTTCAATGCCTGACCTCGGCCCGATCACCACATCGATCCGCGCGCAGCTGGCGACCGTCCCCGACACGCCCGGCTCGACCAAGCCCGACCCGATCCTGGTCGTCGACAACATCGTGCGCCACTTCGGAGGCATGACCGCCGTCGACGTCGACCATCTCGAAGTGCAGCGCGGCGCGATCACGGCGCTCATCGGCCCCAACGGTGCGGGCAAGACGACGTTCTTCAATCTCATCACCGGGTTCGACAAGCCGACGAGCGCGAAGCGCCTGATCGGCGGGCCGTCCAGTGAGGACGCCGCACGCTGGTCGTTCGACGGTCGCACGATGGGCAACACCGCAGCCTCGAAGGTCGCGCGTGCCGGGATGGTGCGCACGTTCCAGCTGACCAAGGCGCTGTCGCGGATGACGGTGATCGAGAACATGCTGATCGGGGCGAGGGGCAACCCCGGCGAGAACCTGGCCGTGGGTCTGATCCCCGCGCTCTGGTCGAAAGCCGAGAAGGCCAACACCCTCAAGGCCGAAGAGCTGCTGGCGCGCTTCAAGCTCGACAACAAGCGCGACGACATGGCCGGCAGCCTCTCGGGTGGTCAGAAGAAGCTGCTCGAGATGGCGCGTGCGCTCATGAGCGACCCGCTGATGATCATGCTCGACGAGCCGATGGCCGGGGTGAACCCCGCACTGACCCAGAGCCTTCTCGAGCACATCCGGGCGCTGCGCGACGACGGCACCACGGTGCTGTTCGTCGAGCACGACATGCACATGGTGCGCCACATCTCGGACTGGGTCGTCGTCATGGCGCAGGGCGAGATCGTCGCCGAAGGCGCCCCCGAGCTCGTGATGAAGAACCCCGCCGTGATCGACGCCTACCTCGGCGCCTACCACGACACCGATCTGGGCGATGATTCGGCCATCACGACCGGGCTCATCGACAAGATCGAGCAGCAGGTCGAGGCCGAGGAGGAAGCCCGATGACCGACGCGGCAGCCACGACCGCCACGAACACCGCCACGCCCGTCGTAAGGGCCGACAGCTTGACCGCGGGATACATCCCCGGCGTCAACATCCTCAACGACTGCACGCTCGAAGCCTTCCAGGGTGAACTCGTCGGGATCATCGGCCCCAACGGCGCCGGCAAGTCGACGCTTCTCAAGGCCCTGTTCGGCCTTGTGACGGTCAACAGCGGCACCGTGACGCTCGCGGGTGAAGACATCACCAATCACAAGGCCAACAGCCTCGTGCGGGCAGGCATCGGCTTCGTGCCCCAGACCAACAACGTGTTTCCCTCGCTCACGATCGAGGAGAACATGCAGATGGGCATGTACCTCAAGCCCAAGGAGTTCTCCCGGCGCGTCTCCGAGATCTGGGAGCTGTTCCCCGTCCTCGGCGAACGCCGCAGTCAGCGCGCCGGGTCGCTCTCCGGCGGCGAGCGCCAGTCGGTCGCCATGGCGCGCGCGCTCATGATGAACCCCAAGGTGCTGCTGCTGGACGAGCCGAGCGCGGGCCTGTCGCCCGTGCGCCAGGACGAGACCTTCATCCGCACCCGCGAGATCAACAAGACCGGCGTGACGATCGTCATGGTCGAGCAGAACGCCCGTCGCTGCCTGCAGATCTGCGACCGCGCCTATGTCCTCGACCAGGGCCGCAACGCCTACGAGGGCACGGGCCGGGATCTCGCCAAAGACCCCAAGGTCATCGAGCTGTACCTCGGCACCCTCGCCGCCGAGGTGGAGGATGCAGCGGGCCACTGACGACAGACAGAAGGAGGGGCGGATGCTGTCAGCATCCGCCCCTCCTCGTTCAGATCAGTTACTGAACCGAGCCCTGAACCGACTTCTGGAAGACCGGCACGTTGTCGGCGCCGAACTTGTAGATGCCGATGTAGGCGCTGGACGGGTCGTTCTGGTCGTTGAACGCCCCGATGCCCGCCTTACCGGTGTAGGTGATGTCCTTGCCCGACTTGATGATCGTGAGGCACGATGCGAAGTCGGTGCACGCTTCACCCTTGCCGGCTCCGGAGACCGCAGCCAGGTTGGCCTGGATCGTCGGGCCGTCGGTGCCCTTGCCCTTCTCGGCGGCGAGGGCCGCCAGGACGATGGCGTCGTAGGACTCAGGAGCGTACGAGAAGTCCTTCAGGTCGGCGTTGGCGGTCGTCTTGTAGAAGTCCACGAGCGCCTGGCGGAAGGCCGGGTCAGGCTGCGCGCCCGGGATGGTGCCCTGCGAATCCGTCAGGGTTCCGGCTGCGAAGTCCTTGCTGTAGTCGGCCGTGTTGCCGTCGACCATGTAGACCTTTGACATGTCCCAGCCCTGCGCCTGCAGCTCGGGGACGATCTGCTTGGTCTCGTCGAACGCGAGGATGACGATCGCGTCGGGCTTGGCGGCGATAGCAGCCGACACCTCGGACGAGAACGTCTTCTGACCGGGGGCGAACTCCTGGCCCGCACCGTTCGCGCCGTACACGACCTTGCCGCCGGCATCCGTGATCGTCTGCTCTGCCACGTCACGCAGGCCGGTGCCGTACGCGTCGTTGAAGACGATGAACGCCACGTTCGAGACGCCGTCGCCGACGATCAGGTTGCCGAGCGCGGAGCCCTGCACCGTGTCCGGCGGAGCGGTCCGGAAGTAGTAGCTGGAGTAGCCGCTGAGCGCGGTCGCGGTGTTGGCCGGCGAGATCTGCACCTTGCACTTGGAGGTGATGGTGTCGATGAAGTTCAGCGTGACGCTGGAGGATTCGGCACCGAGCACGACCTGTGCGTCCGAGCTGGCGATCTGAGATGCCGAAGCGGTCGAGATCGACAGGTCGCTCGAGGCGCCCGAGTCGGTGACCGGGTCGACCACGATCGGCTGGCCGAGCACGCCGCCTGCGGCGTTGATGTCGGAGACGGCCAGACCGTAACCGGCCTCTGCGGGCGGGTTGAGGTAGGCGAGCGAACCGGTCTGCGGCAGGATCGTCGCGACCTTCAGCGGACCGGTGCTGGGGGTGCCGGGCTTGCAGGCCGCAGCGGGATCGACGTGGGCCGCGACCGTCTCGGTCGCGCTGCTGCTGCTGCTGGGAGTGCTCGAGCTCGAGCATCCTGCCAGCACCAGCGTTGCGGCGCCCACCAGGGCTGCCGCCGCCACGAAGGCTTTCTTGGGATGAACCATCTGGCTCTGTCCTTTCGGGTTAATGCGCGGCGTGCAGGAACCACTTCCCCTCGTCCGCTTGCGCGCCAAGCTATCCCGCCTGTGTCACGAACATGTTTCACTCATGCAATCGTTCACGATCTGCGACGAAATCGTTATGAACGGCGGGTCGCTCAGGTCAGCTCAGCGAGGTCCGACGCATCCGTCTCGCTCCGCGCGCGGCGCGCTGCCGCGAGCGAGTCGATCGTGAGGAGCACGAGGGCGAGCCACACCAGACCGAACCCGATCCAGCGTTCGAGCGACATCGGCTCGCCCAGCAGCCACGCCCCGGTGATGAACTGCATGACCGGCGTGAGGAACTGCAGCAGCCCCATCACCGACAGCGGCACGCGGCGCGCGCCCGCGGCGAACAGGAGCAGCGGGATCGCGGTGACCACCCCGGCGCCGAGGAGCATCACGGTGTGCCACGCACCCTGCGAGAAGCCGGTGACCCCGCCGAGCGAGGCGACCACGATCAGGGTCACCACGGCGACGGGGGTGAGCCACATGGTCTCGAGAGTGAGGCCGCTGACCGCATCCACCGACGGTCCGATGGTCTTCTTGACGAGTCCGTACGCGCCGAACGACAGCGCGAGGGTGATCGCGATCCAGGGGAAGGCGCCGTAGCCGACGACGATCACCCCGACCGCGACCGCCGCGATGCCGATCGCGACCCACTGGATGCGGCGGAGCCGCTCATGCAGCAGCAGGACGCCCAGGAGCACCGTCACGATCGGGTTGATGAAGTAGCCCAGGCTCGTCTCGATCACGTGCCCCGACAGGGCTGCGACCACGAAGACCTGCCAGTTGATGTAGATCAGCACGCCGGCGAGGGCGGAGAGTCCGAGCAGCCTGGGCAGGCGCATGATCCGCGCGAGCGTCGCCCAGCCGCGGGTCACGGTCAGGAGCACCACGCAGAAGACGAGGGAGAGGAGCACACGCCACGCCACGAGCTCGAAGGGCCCGATCGGTGCGAGCGCGAGGAAGTACAGCGGAAGAATGCCCCACAACAGATAGGCCAGGAGCGCGTAGACGCCGCCGAGTGTGCGCTCACGCGTGGGGGCGGGAGCGTCGGACACTCGTTCAGCCTACGGCGGCAGCACGAGACCCAACGATGAAGGACCCGGATGCCGCAGCATCCGGGTCCTTCATCTACGGGGTGTCGCGGGTCAGCGCACGACCACTGCGAGCACGTCGCGAGCGGACAGCACGAGGAACTCGTCGGCGCCGAACTTGACTTCGGTTCCGCCGTACTTGCTGTAGATCACGCGGTCGCCGACCGAGACGTCGAGCGGGACGCGATTGCCGTTGTCGTCGATGCGGCCGGGGCCGACCGCCACGACCTCGCCCTCCTGGGGCTTCTCCTTGGCGGTGTCGGGGATGACCAGACCGCTGGAGGTGGTCTGCTCAGCCTCGATCTGGCGGATGACGATGCGGTCCTCGAGCGGCTTGATGGAAACCTGAGTGGAAACCGTCACGGTCTACCTCTGCTTTCTTGAGATCTTGACACTAAGTCTGATTAGCACCCACTGCATGAGAGTGCTAACGCCAGTGTAGGCAAGAGCTGGCACTCGTGCAACGCGAGTGCCAACGCAAGATTCCAATCCGACTCGTGTTCTGATCCGAATCGATCGTATGCGGGTGATGGCTGCCTCGGTACGCCCAGCCCACTCCGCATCCAATCGACTGGGGTGATTGAGAAATGGCAGCGCCGTATTTCCTGGCCGTCGATGTCGGCACCAGCCGCACGGCGGCTGCCACGGCCCGCATCCGCGATGACGGAACCATCTCGACGGCATCGTTTCCTCTCGGCCGCCATTCCGACAGCGCGCCGAGCGTGGTCTTCGTCGGCGAGGGCGAGCTGCTCTTCGGTGACGCCGCCGCCCGGCGCGGCATCGCACACCCCGAGCGAGTCCTCCGCGAATTCACGCGCCGGATCGGCGACGACGTGCCGATCCTCGCCGGCGACCGCCAGCTCCTGCCCGAACAGCTCTACGCGCAGACGGTGGCCTGGGCGGTCGAGAACGTCATCGAGCGCGAAGGCCAACCGCCGCTGGCGGTCAGCGTCACCGTGCCGGCATCGTGGACCGAGTTCCGCATCGGCCTCGTGCGCTCGGCGATCGCTCGCGAGGGGTGGAGCGACATCTCCGTCATCGCCGAACCCGTCGCGGCGGCGCGGCACTACGAAGCCGAATGGCCTCTGCCCCCCGGTCGCCTGATCGCCGTATTCGATCTCGGCGGCGGAACGTTCGACACGGCCGTGCTCCGCAAGGACGAGACGGACGAGATCGTCGTACTCGGCGAACCGGGAGGCATGGATGCCTTCGGCGGCTCGGACTTCGACGACATCGTCGTGCGGCATGTCCTCGCCGCGGCCGGGCGATCCGCCCGCGATCTCCGCGGCGGAGCCGCCGAGCGTGTCGCACTCGCGGCACTCCGACGTGAATGCGTCGAGGCGAAGGAGGCGCTCTCGTTCGACTCCGAGACGGTGATCCCCGTGCTCCTGGCCGACGGGTACGCCACCGTGCGCCTCACGCGGTCGGAGTTCGAGGGGATGATCGAGGCCGGCATCGCGACGGCGATCGATCTCATGGCCGACGCATTCGACTCGACGTCGGTCGACGTCGCGGACGTCGAGGCGATTCTCCTGACGGGCGGCTCGTCACGCATCCCCCGCGTCGCGCAGCTGCTCTCGGAGCGGTTCGATCGCCCGGTCGCCGTCGACGCCGATCCGAAGGCGATCATCGCGCTCGGTGCCGCCCGCGTGGCGGCCGACTCCGCCCGGCGCGCGCGGGTCGTCGACGCGGAAGAAGACGCCGAGGAGGAACTGCCCGAGCCCGGATCCGCGACGAGCCGGCCGCCCCGACGTCGGCGATGGTTCGGGCGCGGCATGGCGACCGCTTCGACGACGGCACCCCGCATCCCCGTTCATCTCTCGGACCGCCCACTCAGCATCCCGGAGCCCTTATGACCGCACCCACGATCTTCCCCGTCGCCACGACCTCTCACGCGCCGATGCTGACGCGGGTCGCCGGCATCCATCTCGCAACGATGGCGGCGGGCGACGCGCCGTACCGCGCGGTCGTGCTGGGGCCGGCCGGGGCAGGCAAATCGCGGCTGATGCGGCAGCTCCGGCACACGCTCGCCCACGCCGGGCGCGAATTCGTCGTGGTCGGCGCTCGCGACCGCATCGAGGCGCTCCCCGCTGACAGCGTCGCGCTCATCGACGACGCCCACCTGCTCTCGAGCGATCGGCTCGCGCAGATCGCCGCACGGATCGCCGACCCCGAGGCCATGATCGTCCTCGCCGCCCGGCCCTGGCCGCAGGATGCGGCGTTGACGGCGATCGTGGACGCCCTCGAGCACACCCAGCCGGCGATCCTGCTCGGGCACCTGTCGCGCGCGGACGTGGGCCGCGTGCTGGCGGAGACGGGCCCGCTGCCGGCATGCGTGGATGCCATCCTCCATCTGACGGGCGGCATCTCGTGGCTCGTGGGCGAGTGCCTCGCGATCCACGATGCGTCCGGGTGCGCGGACGACCACGCGCACACCGGGCTCCTCGACGGGTTGCAGGACGTGATCGCGCACCGCCTCGCGACGGTCGACCCCGCGGTGCGCGACCTCGTGCACGACCGATGCCTCGCACTCGACGATGTGACCCAGGGCCCTTCCCCCGAGGAGGAGGAACTGCTCGTCGCCGGGCACGTCGAAGGGCTCCTGCTGCGCAACGGGCGACCCGTTCCCGCGGTGCGTCATGCTGTGCGTGCCGCCGTCCCGGCAGAACGACTCGTCGCGCTCTACCTCGCACGGTCGAGCGAGCCGGCGGAGGCGACCGCACTCCGGGAGATGCTCGGCGGGCTGCGCGACCCGCGGGTGGCGGTCGCGCTTCTGAACGAGGGTGACGCGCTCGCCGTCCGCGACTCACGCCGCGCGGAGGACCTCTATCGCCTCGCGGCCGAGGCCGGCGCCGACGCCGCCGCGGTCGCGATCCGGATCGCGGAGCTGTCCTGGGCGCGCGGTGAAGTGGATGCCGCGGGCAACCTCCTGGATGGCGCGCACATGGAGCACGACCACCCCGACCGGGATCGTGCCGCCGACACCGCGGCCGCCATCTGGGCGGCACGCGGCCTCATGACGATGAGCGACACGGTGTATCGATCCGTGGTGCCCGACAGCCCGCACACGCGTGCGCGAGCCGCGATGGCAGCCCTCGCGGTCGCCGACCCGGAGCGCCTCATCGAGGCGGCACCCCCCGCCGCCCAGACGATGCCCTCGACACTCGGAGTGGCGATGGAACTGCTGACGCGAGGCCTCCGCGACTCGGTCGACGGGCCGGCGCAGAGCGCCCTCACCGATCTCGTACGGGCATCGGAGATGTACTCGGCCTCGGCCGCCGCCGGACCGAGCCCCGAGCTGCCCGCCGTCATCGCGGCCATCGCCGCGATCAATCTCGGCGAACTCGATGTCGCCTCCTCGGTCTTGGACACCGCTCTGCAGGATAGGCACGGCTGGGCCCACGATCGCCTCCTCCTGTGGCGGACATGGGTGGCTCTTCAGCAGGAGCACGCGCACGACGTCGAGTCGGCCGTCCAGTCCATTGCACCCGTGTCACGCTCGCTGAGCCCCCGCGACCGCCTGCTGTTCGACGCGATCTCGCTCGCGATAGCGCGGCGCTACCACGACGCCACGGCGGTGATCGGAGCATGGCGAGGAGCACGTGAGAGTCTGCTGCGGGCACGATTCGACGTGTTCAGCCATCTGCCGCTCGGAGAATTCGTCCTGACGGCCGCGCGGGTGGGCCAGTCGGATCGCATGCGCCCGCATTTCGACGGTGCACTGGCTCAGATCGCCCGACTGGGCTCGCCTCCGCTGTGGAGCGCGCATCCGCACTGGACCGGGATCCAGCAGGCGATCCTCCTCGGTCGACCGGGAGATCTCGCGCCGCACGCCCGAGCGCTCGTGGACGCCGCGCCGCACAATCCGCTGGCCGCGATGATGGCGCAGGCCGGGAGGGTGTGGACGTCGGTGCTCGCCGGCACGGTGAACGCCGATGTCGTGGAGAAGGCGGCGCTGGGGCTCGCGACGGTCGGGCTCGCGTGGGACGGTGCGCGGTTGGCCGGCCACGGCGCGGGTCGCACGCAGGACCGCCGCACGATCTCTCGCCTGCTCGCCTGCGCTCGCCGCCTCCACCCCCGCGAAGAGCTGCGCCCCGCCACCCTGGAAGAGGACACGGTCTCCGCGCCGGCGAAGCCGCGTTCCTACGACG
Organism: uncultured Microbacterium sp.; assembly: GCF_964244775.1. NCBI lineage: Bacteria > Bacillati > Actinomycetota > Actinomycetes > Micrococcales > Microbacteriaceae > Microbacterium > uncultured Microbacterium sp. Next base: position 112,008 of record NZ_CAXTJR010000006.1, on the reverse strand, counting down.
ACCTCAGTCCCCGCGAACGCGAGGTCGCGGCCCTGGTGATCGAGGGCAAGACCTACGCCGAGATCGGCACCGCGATCTTCATCTCGCCGCGCACGGCGGAGCACCACATCGCCCGGATCCGGCGTCGGCTCGGCGCGACGACCCGATCGGACCTGATCTCAAAGCTCAGGGCAGTGATCGACGACGAGACCGCTGAGGGCGCCGCCGCGGCGGCAAGCGACCGAGAATCGGCCTGATCCCCGATGGGTGGGACCCCCTACACCCAGCCCAGTTGTTCGGGGGGAACCCCGACGCACACGAGCACCGCACCATCTACCGTCGAATCAAGACCCAACCCGTGAGGAGTCGAGCATGAGCTTCACGCTCGCAACAGTCGCCGATGCATTGATCGAGTTCATTCTGAGCCTGCTGCGCGATCCGGAGCTCCGCGCGGAGTTCGCGAAGGATCCTGACGCCGTTCTGGCGCAGCGCGGCCTGGATCATGCGAGCGTCGCGGACGTGCAATCCGTCGCGCCCGTGATCATCGAACGCACGCAGGTCGTCCAGGTGCCGGTGGTGATCACGCATGCCGCGGCTGCGGCTGCAGCCCCAGTCGAGCAGCACCATTCCAATCCGGTCGTCCGCGAGATCCAACAGGTGACCAACCACTTCGCGTGGGTGGACGATCGCGACACGATCATCGACCAGTCCGTGAACCAGAACATCTGGGCGCAGGGCGACGTGACCCAGACCTTCGACAACGAAGCTGTCACAGCGTCCGGCGACCACGCCATCGCAGGCGCCGGAGACGTCCACGTGGACAAGACCACCGATCAGTCCACGACCATCACGGCGGGCGACGACGTCAACGTGGGCAACGACACCACGGTCAGCGTGATCGACGATTCGTTCGGGCACGAGACGGACGCCACCACCACGTCGGACGACTCCACCGACATCCAGGTCGATGATTCGGGCAACGATCACTCCACCGATGTCGCGGTCACCGATTCGGCGAACCAGCAGGGCGACGCGGCCGACCCGCAGGGCGACGCGGCCGACCCGCAGGAGGATGCCGCGCCCGCGGATGCCGACCAGCAGGCCGATACCACCCCCGCAGAGGCGGCCGAACCCGCCTACACCGATTCCGCGGCGGAATATGCCGGGATCGACGCCGACCAAGCCTCGGACGACTCGTTCACGTCGCCCCACGCCGTGATCGAGGAGAGCGCGACCGATGACAACTTCTGAGACCGTCCGTCGCTCGCCGACCCGGCCGCCGACAAGCGCAGAACTGCGGTCGTTCGCTGCAGCGCAGGCCGCGGCATCCGTCCAGGCAGCGCCCCCCGTGGTGGCTCCCGCTCCGACACCGCCCGAGCGCCCGGCGCTGCACGGCAAGGACGCCGCGCCGATACTCGTGAAGCTCCCGCCGCCCTTCTTCGTCCGGGCCAGCCAGACCGCCTGGATCCTCAGCCTGTTCACGGGCGGCGCGGCGATCGTGTATCTGTTCATCGTGCGTCAGACGCAGCTCCCGCTGATCGCGGCGATGGCCAAGACCGTGGACGGCACGCGTGCTGAGGTCACCTACTCGTCGGCTGCCAACATCCTCTTCTGGTCGGTCTTCGGCGTGTCCGTAGCGGTCGTGCTCCTGCAGATCGTCTTCCAGGTGTCGTTCTCGAACCGGAGGCCGCATGCCCGGTGGTGGCAGTTCGGATCGATCCTGTTCCAGACGGGCCTGGTCCTGATCGTCGGTCAGATGGTCGCGATCGGCGAGCGCGGTGAGGTGCTGCAGCAGGTTCTGTCGATCCAACTCGGCCTCGCCGCCCTCGGCCTTCTCCTCAGCCTGCTACCCCAGGCGCTGCGCTGGACTGCCCGCAGGTACGACGTGCGCCGAGGACCGGTTGCCCCCGCCGGAGGCACTCAGCTCTGACCGGAGCCGCTCAGCTCTGACCGGAGCCACTCAGCTCTGAGGCGACGCCCTCGATGCTGCGGATGACCACCCGGGCGAGCTCCGCCGACGTCCTGTCGCGAAGAGGCGATTCGCCGATCACCCGCCAGTGATCCACTGCGGTGGCGATCCGTGCGCGTGATTCGGCGGGCGTCGCATCGGGGTGCAGGCCCAGACGTGCCATGGCGTTCGTGCCCGACCCGCCGATGATGCGCTCGGCGTCGACAGCGTCCTCCGGCGCGAGTTCCGGGATGCTGGTGCGCAGCTCTGCGAGGAGTCCCAGCTCGCGCAGCTGATGGCTGTTGGATGCGATGCGCTCGAGCGCCCTCCGCAGCGGCGACGACCCCGCGCGCGGGTTCTCGTCGATGAGCCACTCGAGCCCCTGCAGCACGGCGCGGGTCTTCAGAGCCACCGCGCGGGAGCGGAACTGCTCCGAGACGAAACGCTGGACATCGATCAGACCGCTCTGCTGCACCATCCGCTCGGCGAGCTGCGAGGAGGTCCGCGCACCGCCCCGGACGAGCGCGGCACCCAGCCGCACGCCGAAGAGGCCGAACCGGTCGAGCAGTCGGCGTCGCTCCGTCACGCCGAGTGTCGTGTCCTTGGTGGGGCGGACGAAGCGGTCCACGGAGATCAGCAGACGGTCGCGCACGCTCCGTTCCAGGTCTGCCAGCTCGCAGAAGGCCGCGAACTCCCTCTCGCGGAGCGTCCGTGCCCCCTCGGCCAGCAACCCGGCGACCGGGATGCACTCCAGGGCGAGGGATCGCAGCTCGCTGTCGGCGCGATAGCGGTTCGCGATGCGTGCTGCCGAGAGGAGCGAGTCGATCCGGCCCGATCCGATCTCGTCTGCCCGCGAAAGGAGCGCGACGGCGTTGACGGCCTGCGCCTGCCCCGCCGCGGTGTCGCGGAAGGCTTCGAGGAACGTGACATCGGACGCGTGGATGTGCCGCAGAAGGTAGAGGATGGCATCGGCCTCCGACGGCGTCCGTGCCGGGGTGAGGAAGCTCGTCGATCGCTCCGAGATGCGTTGGGACAGCGAGGCGATACCCGGCGTGTCGATGAGGACCGTCGAGCGAAGGCTCTCGGCGGGCCACGCGACGTCGATCCACGCGACCTCATCGGCGGTGAGCGTACCGAGATCCATCACAAGACTGCCCGATGATCGTGCGACCGGAAGCCGCACCTCGCCGCCGCCCTCGAGGTGGGCGGTGATCCGTGCGGAGCGCGCGTACCGATACCACGTGACCATCCGGGTGCACTCACCCGCATCGGTCGGCGCGATCCTCTCCCCGATGAGCGCATTCAGGACCGTGGATTTCCCGGCCTTGACCATGCCGGCGACGGCGAGGCGGAGCGGCTCGCGCAGGCGGCTGCGGAAACCGTCCAGCACTGCCGCGGAGGCGGGATCGTCGGCGTAGAGTTCGCGAGCGGTGTCGACGACGGCGGTCACCTCGGCGTGCGTGCCGTGCATCATCGCACCGTGGCGCCGGGGGCTTCCAGCGCCGCGGGGGCGGGAATGGCGGCGCGGAGCGCATCGATCCGAGCGAGTTGCCCCTCCAGCTGCGAGATCCGTCCGTCGCGATCGGATGCGAACGAGGTGGCGGCCTGCTTGGCGACCAGGACCGAGTCCGACAGGGAGCGGTGAAGCTGATCGGCCATCGCGCCGAAGTGATCTCGCGCGACCCGCTGGACGAGCCGCAACCGGTCCTTGAGCTGCTTTCCCACCTGGAAGACGACGTCCTCGATGTGACGTCGGGCGAGATTCTTGGCCTCCGCCTGCCGACGCGAGAGCCGGGAGGACATGTCCTCGCGGTAGGCGCGGCGTCCGACCAGCACACCCACGATGAGCGACACCGGATTGATGAGCGTCAGACCGACGAGGCTCGTCGCGAGTCCGGCCATGAGCACGCCGCCGTACGAGCCGCGCACGCCGATGTAGATCTTCTCGGCCGCACCGAGGCGTCCTTCCTCCATCCCCTGCAGCTGCTCGACCGGATCGAGCACACCGTCGGTGTCGCCGACGTCGATGAACGGGATGCTCGATTCCCCCGTCATGAACTCGTCCGCCACGCGCTCCGTCAGCCACCTCGAACGCTCATTCGTCCAGACGAACGTCTCGGAGACGGCGGCTGAGACCCGCTGGTCGAGCCACTCCGCGATCTGGTCCCAGATCGGACCGGGATCACCCTCGTCGATCGCGACCTCCGCCTCGCGCTGCACCTTCCGGAGCCGATCGCGCAGATCGTGCTCGGTATCGGAGATCAGATCGGCGATGCCGTCGCTGAGCGCCACCTGCCACCGCGACGAGCGTCCGCGGAACTCGTCGGCGCGCAGCTTCGCCGCTTCGAGCTCGGCGATCATGCGGGGCGTGTTCTCCGGATGCTGCAGCGCATTCAGCTCGGTTCTCACGGTCATGGCCAGCTGATCGACGACGGAGACGAGGTCGTGAACGGCTCCGCGCTGGTGCACGGCCTCGGCTCTGCCGAGCACGTCACGACGCAGGTGCGACACGAGCGCGGGGAACCCGGACTCCTCGTTGAGCTCGCGATCCTGCTCCTGTGCCGCGAGAAGGCGCAGGTCGCTGGAAACCGCGAAGATCGGGATCTTCCCGACGTCTCCCAGATGCGATCGGTCGATGTTCTCGATCTGCCGCCACTCGGGGTAGATGTCGGTCTTGGAGAGCACGGCGGCGACGTTGGGCGAAACCCGCAGGGCATGGCGGAGGAACTGCACCTCCGGCTCGGTGTACTCCTGCGACGCATCCGAGACGAGGAGCACGGCGTGAGCGGTGGACAGTGCAGCGAGCGTGTTCACCGAGCGGGTCGACTCGACTCCGCCGACACCGGGCGAATCGACCAGTCGCAGGCCGCCTTTCAGAAGCTCGCGCGGCAGCATCACCTCGGCGCCCACCACATCGCGCGCCGCCTCAGCATCCCCTCGCTCCGACACGAAGTCGGCGAGGTTCTCGAGCGGGATCGGCACACGCTCCACTCCCGGCTCCACACCGTCGTCGGTGCGGATGAGGGCGAATGCCGCCGGCTGCTCGCCGTACGACACCGACGTGGGCACACTCGTCGCGATGTCGTCGTCGACAGGGCAGGCGGGGGCATTGACGAGCGCGTTGACCAGCTTGCTCTTCCCCTGCTTGAACTGCCCGACGATGATCACCCGCACGTAGGGGTCGAGCAGCCGCGATCGGGTCCGCTCCAGTCGCGTGACGAGATCCGGGCGCCCCAGCGACCCGGAGAACGACGCGGTCCTCTCCACCAGCGTCATCAGCTGCGAGTTCGCGCGCTCCACGGGCGTAGCCGATACGTCGTCGCCGGCTGTGCGCACAGCATCCCCGCTCCGATCGCGCTCAGCTCCACGACCGTGCTCTGCTCCACGCTCGGTGACGGGTGCGGGTTCGCTCATCCGGAGCTCCTTCGTTCGACATCGTCACCTCGCAGATGCGCGGCGTTCGTGCACACGGCTTCAGGACCGCGGCGACCGGGGCTTGCCCGTGTCACCGCGGTCCTGTGAGCTATTCGGCGCCCGCCGCGATCCGGATGTCAGGATCCGTCGAATGCGATGTCGACCGTCGAATCGTCGACGACGGCCGAGTCACTGCTCCCCCAGATCACGTCGGCATCGAGGTCCCACGTGCTCTCGTTGTGCGAAACCAGCTCGTCGTTGAACGAGTTGTCGGCCGTGTAGTCGGCTGACGAGTCGTTGAACGAGTCCGAGATGCCGACGTCCGTCGAGCTGTCGGACCACGATGAGGTGTCGGTCGCGGTGTTGTACGACCCGATCACGTCGGTGGTGTCCGTCGTGTTGTTCAGGTTGACGTCGCCGTCGGCGCTGATGTTGGTGGAGCGATCGACCGACTGGCTGAGGTTCAGATCGCCGCCAGCCGCCATCGCGCCGGACCCCGACGCGACCACGGCGGAGCTGCCGCCCGCCGCCGTGTCACCCCATCCCTCGAAGTCGCCGTTGACCGACTGGTCGATGATCGTGTTCTGGTTGTTGACCCAGATGTCACCACCGCCTCCGCCGGCGCCGCCGAGGCTGAGGTCGCCGAAGCCCGTGCTGTAGTCGCGGATGCCCACGTTGACGGAGTGGTCGTCCGACGACGCGTCCTTGTATGAGTTGTACGAGCCGACGACGGCGTCGGTCGACGCGTCGTTCCACGATCCGTTCACCGAGTTGTCCGAGTTGTCGTCCTGCGAGTTGTCGGAGTTGTCGTTGAACGATCCGTCCACTCCGAGCGCGGAATCGTGCGAGTCGGTGTTGCCGACGCCATCCAGCGAGACGGCGGTGTTCCCGCTGCCGTTCGTCGAGTTGTCGACGTTGCCCACGCCGGAGAGATCGACGGCGGTGTTCCCGCTGCCGTTGGTCGAGTTGTCGGTGTTGCCCACGTTGTCGAGGTCGGCGCCGAGGCTGGCGTTGTTGGTCGTGTTGGTGGTGTTGAACGAGTCGCGGACGCGTGTGTTGAACGAGTCGTCGGTCCCGTCGAGGGTGAAGTCAGGCATGTCGGTCACTTTCCGTGGTCAGGATCGCTGCGAAGCGAAAGAGAGGTGTTCCCGGCCGCCGCTCTGCGCGGCGACCGGGAGGGGATGCCCGCCGGCGAAACGGCCGGCGGGCACGATGTCAGCCCGCGAAGTCCGACCCGTCGAGGATCGCCGACGAGCCGCTGTCGACGACGGCGTTCACGTCGATGTCGACGTCGCTGCTCCACAGGTGGTCGGTCGTCTCGTTGAACGAGTCGGTGGCCGTGTAGCTGTCGGAGTAGTCGTTCCACGAGTCGTCGATGTGGACGTCGGTCGAGCTGTCGGACCACGAGGAGTTGTCTTCCCAGCTGTTGTTCGAATCGATCACGTTGGTGGTCGTGGTGTCGTTGCCGATGTTGACATCGCCCTCCGCCGAGCTGATGTTCGTCGAGTAGTCGACGCTCGTGGAGAGGTTGATGTCGCCGCCTGCGGCCATCGCGTCGTCGCCCGACGCGACGACGGCACTGTTGCCGCCTGCCCACGCCGAGCCGCCGTTGCCGTTGAACGACTGGTCGACGATGGTGTTCTGGTTGTTGATGGCGATGTCGCCGCCACCCGTGCCTGCGGCCCCGCCGCCCAGCGAGAGGTTGCCAAAGCCGGTCGAGTAGTCGCGGTTGCCGACGTTGATCGAGTGGTCGTCGCTCGAGGCGTCGGTCCACGAGTTGTAGGAGTCCTTGACGAGGTGCTGCGACCAGTCGTTGCCCGAGTCGTTCACCGAGTTGTCGCTGTGGTCGTCGACGGAGTTGTCGGAGTTGTCGTTCCACGAGTCTTCGACGGCGACGGTGGTGTCATTCGAGTCTTCGTTGAACGAGTCGGCGATGCCCACGGCGACGTTGCCGCTGTCGTTGGTCGAGTTGTCCTCGTTGAACGAGTCGGCGACACCGAGGTCGACGTTGCCGCTGTCGTTGGTCGAGTTGTCTTCGTTGAAGGCGTCCTGCAACCCCACCGTGAGGTTGGCGTTGGTGGTGGTGTTCTCGGTGTTACCCGATCCCCACACCCCTGTGTTGTACGAGTCGTCGGTCGAATTCCAGCTCATGAGCTCTTCCCAATCTCCAGGGACACCGCCCCGGCGCGAATAGATGTGGCTTCACGCTACGAGCGGGCCTCGAGCGGTCGCATCGGGGAACCCCCCGGCGAAACGGGCCGGCGCGGAGGGGGTTTCGATTCCCCCACCCGACCCCCACTAGGGGTGTGGGGCAGGCGCGTCCCGCCCGCCTAGGCTGGCGGGATGGATCTGGCGGAGCTGGAAGCGCTGCTCACGCCCGATGGGCTGCGGCTGCTCGATGGGCTCCCCCCGATCGAATCGGCCGACGACGTCACGCGCGCGGTGTCGCGGCTGCGCGCCGCCGGCCACTCCCCCGCGCTGGTCGGCGCGGTCGTCGGGCAGGCGCGGCTGCGCGTGCGCGCGCGGGCGAAGTTCGGAGAATTCGCGGAACGGATGCTGTTCACCCGCGCCGGATTGGAACAGGCCACGCGCCTGTCGGTCGCCGCCCGTCATGCCGAGCGGTTCCGGGGCGCCGGCATCACGACCGTCGCCGACCTCGGATGCGGGATCGGCGGCGACGCACTCGGCTTCGCCGGGCTCGGCATGCGCGTCGAGGCGGTCGACGCCGACGAGGTCACGGCGGCGATCGCCGCGTACAACCTGGCGCCGTTCGGCGAGGCTGTGTCGGTCGGCCGGGGGCGCGCGGAGGAGGTCGAACTGACAGCATCCGCTCCGACATTCGGGGTGTGGCTGGATCCGGCGCGCCGCACCGCCGGCCACTCCGAGACCACCCGGCTGCGTGCCGAGGACTACACCCCGCCGCTGGAGTGGGCGATCGCGCTCGCCGCACGGGTGCCCACCGGGATCAAACTCGGACCGGGGTTCGATCGCGCCGCGATCCCCGACGGGGTCGAGGCGCAGTGGGTGAGCGCCGACGGATCGACGATCGAGCTCGTGCTGTGGTCGGGCGTGCTGGCACGGCCCGGCGTCGGCCGCGCGGCGCTCGTGACGCGCGGCGATCGGTCGTGGGAGCTGACGAGTGCAGCGGATGCTGTCGACGAACCGGTGCGCGCGCTCGGCGCGTTCGTGCACGAGCCGGGCGGCGCCGTCATCCGGGCCCGCCTGATCGGCGATGTCGCGCGTGCTCTGCAGGCCGGGATGCTCGCCCCGGGAATCGCCTACCTCACGGGGGATGCGGCTCTCACCAGTCCCTTCGTCTCATCCTTCCGTGTGCGCGAGACGCTGCCGGCCGACCCCAGGGCGCTCGGCCGGGCCCTCCGGGAACGCGGAATCGGCATCCTCGAGATCAAGAAGCGCGGAGTGGATGTCGACCCCGCCTCCCTCCGCAAGACCCTCAAGCTGCGCGGTGACGCGTCGGCGACACTCATCCTCACGCGGATCGACGGGGCGCGCACCGCGATCCTCGCCGACCGGGTCGCGGCGGCCTGAGTCGGGCTGTCGCCACCTCGGGCGCCCCCCGTCCCCTCCCCGCAATGCACCCTCGATCCCCGCAATGCACCCTCGATCGTCGCAATGCACCCTCGATCGTCGCAATGCACCCTCGGCGGGGTCAGGCGGAGAGCTGTTGCAGCTGGATCGCGGCCCGGGCCAGCCAGCCGGCGCTGTAGAGCACCGACACGCCGCCCAGCACGAGCGCCCAGACCGCGACGGCGCGGCTCTCGACCGGGCGACGCAGCGACACGATCGCCGCGATTATCCCGACGAGGCCGACCGGGAAGCCCCAGCCGACGAACAGCGACGCGATCAGCCCGACGATCGAGAACCCGAGCGCCCACCCGGCGATACCGCGATAGATGGGCGGGGGCTCGACCGCTTCCCAGCCGCCCGGTGCGTCGGCATCGGCGTCGGCGCGAGCCTGCTCGGCGATGCCGACCGGAGCGGTGAAGAGTCGTGAGAACCCACCGCGGTGCGCGCCCGGGAGCACGGATGTCTCGGCCGCCACCTCGACGTCGGCTCCGCGGCTCTCGACCAGAGGAGGATCGAGGCGGGCCGGAGCGGGCAGGGGCGGGATGACCGGCCGATCCGGCACGGCGTCGGGATCGCTCACGGCGACACCCCCGCGTCGAGGTCTTCGGCGACCTGGATCTCGGTGACCGGAAGGGTCGAGTCCGCGCCGAAGGCGAGCGTCGAGGGCGCCCGGCCCGACCTGATGAGCTCGGCGGCGAGCCCCGCGATCATCGCGCCGTTGTCGGTGCACAGCGACAGCGGGGGGATCCGGAGGGCGATGCCGGCAGCATCCGCCCGCTCTGTTGCGACCTCGCGCAGGCGCCGGTTGGCGATCACGCCCCCGCCGAGGAGCAGGCGAGGCACCTCGAAGCGAGCGCAGGCGTCGAGGGCCTTCGTGATCAGCACGTCGACGACGGCCTCGCGGAAGCTCGCCGCGACATCCGCCACCGGCACCTGCACCCCGGCGGCCTCCTGCTGTTCGGTGAAGCGGGCGACGGCGGTCTTGAGCCCCGAGAACGAGAAGTCGTAGCGGTGTTTTGCCATGTCGGACGCGCGGGACAGCCCGCGCGGGAAGGGGATCGCCTGGGGGTCGCCATCGCGGGCCGCCCGATCGATCTCCGGGCCACCGGGGTAGGGCAGTCCGAGCAGGCGCGCGACCTTGTCGAACGCCTCGCCGGCGGCATCGTCCACCGTCTCGCCGAGCAATTCGACGTCGGTCGTCAGATCGCGCACGAGCAGCAGAGAGGTGTGCCCGCCGCTGACCAGCAGCGCGACCGTGGGGTACTCCAGGGGTGGCGCGGCTGCAGCGATCCTGTCCGGGGCGATCCGGTCTGGGGCGATCCGATCCGGGGCGATGATGTCGGCGGCGATATGGCCGACGAGGTGATTGACCGCATACAGCGGCCGGTCGAGCGAGACGGCGAGCGCCTTCGCGGCCCCGATCCCGACCATGAGCGCCCCCGCGAGGCCCGGGCCGCTCGTGACGGCGACCGCGTCGAGATCTTGGAGCGACACGGATGCCTCGGCCAGCGCCGCCGCGATCGCCGGCTGCAGCGCCTCGAGGTGGGCGCGGGCCGCGACCTCGGGCACGACGCCGCCGTACCGGGCGTGCTCGTCCATGCTGCTGGCGATCGTGTTGCTCAGGAGCGTCCGGCCCCGGACGATGCCGATGCCGGTCTCGTCGCAGCTCGTCTCGATGCCGAGGACCAGGGGTTCGTCGCGGTTCACGTGCACGCTCCGGCGGGGGAGGCAGCATCCCCGAACCTTCCGGAGGATGCCTGGGGCCCGAGTGGCTCCACAGGCCCGGATCCGGCGCCCGGGGCCTGCTCATCCTTCGAGATGTCCGCCCGGGCGTGTGCCCACCCGCGCAGGTCGAGCTTCATGACGATCGCATCGACGTCGTCGGGCTGGTAGTAGTGGGGCCTGCGGCCGATCTCGGCGAACCCTTCAGACGCGTACAGCGCCTCGGCCACCGCGTTGTCGTCGCGCACCTCGAGGAAGACCTCCTGCACGCCGCGCGCCGAGGCCTCTTCGAGAAGGGCGTTCAGCATCGCCCGACCGCGGCCGCGACCTCGGGATGCCTCGGCGATCGCGATCGTCTGCACGTCGGCGTCGCGCGATCCGCGCGGTGCGCGCAGGCCTGCGTACCCGACGACACTGCCGGCGAGCTCGTCGATCACGTACCAGCTGTGGGGGGAGGCCAGCTCTTCGCGCATCATCGCCTCCGACCAGGCGTCGCTCGGAAACGAGGCGCGCTCCAGCGCCATGATCGCCCCGAGGTCGGCGGGGGTCGCCGCGCGGAGGCTCATGGGGTGACCCGCTTGGGCCCGGTCGACACGCGGTTGGGCCCGGTCGACACGCGCTTCGCCCCGGTGGGCGCGGTGATGTCGGGCGAGCGCAGGTAGAGCGCGTGGTCGGGCCCGATCGTGCGGCCCGCGGCGAGCGCGCGCGCCGCGGCGAGTCCGACCAGCGCGGCGGGCACCGCCGCAGCATCCTGGCGCCGGGCACCGAGTTCGGCGAGGCGTGCGTCGAGGCCGTCGCGCGCGATGAGCTCCGGGCCGACCGAGCGGACCGGAAGACCGTCATCGTCGATGCCGTCGTACACGGAGTACGCGAACTCGCGCCGCCGCGCGTCGGTGACCACGGCGAATCGGGCGGTCTCGGCATCCGTCAGCGCATCGGCGAGCAGCACCTCGAGGGCGATCGCGTCGTGGCTGACGACCGGCACGACGTGCACGCCCCGGCCCTGGGCGAAGGTGCGGGCGGCGGCGATCCCGACGCGCAGGCCGGTGAACGGGCCCGGGCCCATGCCCGCGGCGACATACTCGATACGGTCGGCGGTGACGGATGCCTCGGCCAGCGCCCGCACGAGCAGCCCGCCGATCGCCTCGGCGTGACCGAGCGGGTTCGGGCTCGAGGCGACCGAGAGCACGATGCCGTCGGACTCGACGACCGAGACGGCCGTCCCGATCGATGTGTCGATGCTCAAGATCGCGGAGGTCACACATCCAGGGTAGTCGAGCCCCGCAATGCACCCTCGATCCCCGCAATGCACCCTCGATCCCCGCAATGCACCCTCGACGAGGGTGCACTCCGAACGCCGAGGGTGCATTGGGGACCGGCAAACCGGTGCGGGCTCGGCGCCGAACAACCGGCATGCCCGCCACCCGCCGATCCCCCGCGCTCACCGACCGCGAACGCACGCTCGCGCTCCGGCGCGTGGTCGTGCCGACCTCGCTCGGGCGGATCGTCGTGCGGGCGGGGCGCCGTCGGCCGGGCTCGACCACCGCGACGATCCTGCTGCACGGGGCCGCCGGCTCATGGACGACCTGGACGCCCCTGGTCGCCGCATCCGACCGCGTGAGCTCACCGCTGAGCGACCTCATCATCCCCGACCTACCCGGGTGGGGCGAGAGCGGGCCACTGCCGGAGGGGGTGTCGGTGCGCGACGTGTCGTCGGCGATCATCGAGCTCGCCCGCGCCCTCGGCTACACCTCCTGGCGCGTCGTCGGCCACTCGCTCGGCGGATTCATCGCGCTCGATCTCGCCGCCGCGGCCCCGTCCGCGACCCTGAGCGTCGCGCTCGTCTCGCCGAGCGGTGCGGGCGTGGTCGACGCGGTGCGGCGCCCTGTGCGCGGCGGAATCCGCCTCGCCCCGTTCGCCGGGATGCTGCTGACGATGCGCCTCTTCGCCGCTCTCGGGCCCATCGGGCGCGCGCTGGTGCGGACGCTGCATCGCTTCGGCGCGCTGCGCGCGCTGTCGGCTCCCCTGTTCGCGCATCCCTCGACCATCCACGGGTCGGTCATCGACGCGCTCGCCGGCGAGCTGCGCCCCGCATCGTTCGCCCGGGCGGCTGCCCTCGCCGGCAGCTACGACCTGTCGACGTGGCGCCGCATCACCTGCCCGGTGGGCGCGGTGCGCGGCGTCGTCGACGTCTTCGCCGGGGCGACGGATGCGGCGACCTTCGCCGCGTTCATCCCGGGCTTCCACGAGGTCGCGCTCCAAGACGCGGGCCACTTCGCCCACCTCGAGCGCCCGTCCGCGGTGCTCGCCGTGATCTCGGCGCTGGCGGGCATGCGGCGCCGCGCGGCGGAGCCGGCAGCGTCCACCCCGGCACCCAAGGTCGTTACGGCTGCCGGCTGAGGGTCACGACCCGCGGAACGTCGGCATCGAGGTCATGCGTCACGGGCGACACGTCGCCGCGGGCGCTGTCGGCCCCGCCGACCGGGCGCTCCAGCTCGATCTCCCACCAGGTGTCGCGGAGGCCCTCGACCATGCCCCGCCCCCATTCGACGATGACCACCGACGACTCGACGTCGATGTCGAGGTCGTCGAGCTCGAGCGCCGAGCCCAGGCGGTACGCGTCCACGTGCACGAGCGACGGGCCGCCGACGAGCGACGGGTGGGTGCGCGCGATGACGAACGTCGGGCTCTGCACCGGTCCGCGCACATCGAGCCCGGCGGCGATCCCGCGGGTCAGGGTCGTCTTGCCCGCGCCGAGCGGCCCGGTGAGCACGACGAGGTCGCCGGGGCGCAGCATCCGTCCGATCTGCTCGCCCCACGCCTCCATGTCGGCCGCCGTCGCCACATCGTGCGTGCCGAGCAGAGCGTCGAGGCTCACAGCTCGACCGCTTCGCGGTGACAACTCCGGTGGAATCCTCCGGGCACCTCACCCGCGGCGCGGAAAATAGCGGTGGTCCACGCGGGCCAAGCCGATTCGGCCGGAGTTGTCAACGGCAAGCCGACTGAACCGCCCCGAAACGTCACGCCGAGACCTGCCGGCGCGTCACCCGCGGCCCGATGCGCGTCACGATCTCGTAGTTGATCGTGCCGGCGGCGTCCGCCCATGCGTCCGCCGACGGGACGCCGAGCGTCGGGTCGCCGAACACCACGGCCTCTTCGCCGACCGCCACGGGGTGGTCGCCGACGTCGACGATGAACTGGTCCATCGCGATGCGCCCGGCCACCCGGAACGTGCGTCCGCCGATCATCACCGGGCCTGCGCCCGAAGCCTGCCGCGGCATCCCGTCTGCGTAGCCGAGCGGCACGAGCGCGAGGGTGGTCTCGCGGTCGGTCCGGTAGTCGTAGCCGTACGACACCCCCTGGCCCGGGCCCACGCGCCGCACGGCCGAGACCGCGGCGCGCACCGTCATCGCTGGGCGCAGCCCGAGGTCTGCCGGTGTGCGGTCGGCGAACGGAGACAGTCCGTACAGCCCGATCCCGATCCGCACGCAGCCCAGCCGTGCCTCCGGCAGCGCGAGCGCGGCGTGCGTCGCGGCGATGTGCCGTAACGGCGGCGCGAGCCCCGCGGATGCGGCGACCCCGGCCCCCTCGTGAAACCTCCGCAGCGCGGCGCGATCATCGTCGGGCGTCGCATTGGAGAGGTGGCTGAACAGCCCGATGACGCGGAGCTTGCCGATCCGCTCGAGGCGCGCCGCCTCCGCGAAGACGACGCGGTAGTCCGCGGGCGCGATGCCGTTGCGCGACAGGCCGGTCTCGAGCTTGAGATGCACACCGACAGGACGATCATGGGATGCTGCGGCCGCCGCCGCGAGGAGCTGATCGAAGGTCGAGATGCCCAGCTCGATGCCGGCGCCGGCGGCCTCGGCGAACGATGCGCCGGGGGCGTGCAGCCAGGCGAGGATCGGCTCGCTGATGCCGGCACGGCGCAGCGCCAGCGCCTCGGTGATATCGGCGACGCCGAGGCGGTTCGCGCCGCCGGCGAGTGCAGCGACGGCCGACCGGACCGCGCCGTGACCATAGCCGTCGGCCTTGACGACGGCGATGATCTCCGACTCGGTGAGCCTGCGCAACTGGCGCACGTTCGCGGTGATCGCGCCGACGTCGATCGTCGCCTCGCGCATCACGCCGTCCGGCAGGCGGCTCATGCGACGGGCCCCCCGCCGGTCGACTCCGCGACGACGTAGGCGGTGGCCAGGCCTGCGTCATGACTCATCGACAGATGGATGCTCGAGATCCCCCGCTCTTCGATCACCGCGGCCGTCGACCCGGTGAGGGTGAACCACGGGCGTCCGGACGCCTCGGGGGTGATCTCGATCTCAGTCCAGTGCACACCGTCCGAGCCGCCCAGCGCCTTGATCAGCGCCTCTTTCGCGGCGTAGCGCGCGGCCAGCGAGCGCGAGGGGAGCACGCGCTCGGCGGGAGAGAAGAGCCGCTCGAGCAGCCGCGGCGTGCGGGTGATCGAGCGCTCGAACCGGGGGATGTCGACGAGGTCGACGCCGATGCCGACGATCATGGTCGTCCAGGTGTGCGCACGACGCCACCCTATCGCCGACGCGGGCTGCGGTGATCGAGTAGCGAGCGCCAGCGAGCCCTGACCGCGGTGATCGAGTAGCGAGCGCCAGCGAGCGTATCGAGATCCGCGCAGCCGACGCCGCACGCCGGTTTCGGTCTCGACCCGACCGCCGGGGCGCGCCAACGCCCGCTATTCGACCGTGACCGACTTCGCGAGGTTGCGGGGCTGGTCGACGTCCAGGCCCTTGGCCGTGGACAGGCCCATCGCATAGATGTGCAGCGGCACGACGGCCAGGAGCGGCTCGAACAGGGGCCCGGCCAGCGGAATGCGCAGCACCTCGTCGGCATACGGCAGGACTGCAGCATCCCCTTCTTCGGCGATCGCGATCACACGGGCTCCGCGTGCGCGGATCTCCTCGATCGTCGAGACGACCTTCGGGTGCAGGACCGCCGACCCGCGCGGCGACGGCACGATGACGAACACCGGCTGACCGGGCTCGATGAGGGCGATCGGCCCGTGCTTGAGCTCGCCTGCGGCGAATCCTTCGGCGTGGATGTAGGCGAGCTCCTTGAGTTTGAGCGCGCCTTCCATGGCGATCGGGTAGCCGACGTGGCGGCCGAGGAACAGCACAGAGCGGGTGTCGGCCATCCAGTGCGCGAGCTGCTCGATGCGCTCCTGCTCGCCGTCGAGGATCTGGCGGATCTTGTCGGGGATGCTCTCCAGCTCGAGCACGTGCTGCGCGGCCTCGGTCGCGCCGAGCGATCCGCGCACGCGTGCGATATGCAGGCCGAGCAGGTAGAGCGCGGTGACCTGGGCGACGAACGCCTTCGTCGAGGCGACGGCCACCTCGGGCCCGGCGTGCGTGTAGACGATCGCGTCCGACTCGCGGGGAATCGTCGCACCCTGCGTGTTGCAGATCGACAGGGTCCGAGCGCCGCGCTCGCGCGCGTACTTGACGGCCATGAGGGTGTCCATGGTCTCGCCCGACTGGCTGATCGAGACGATGAGCGTGTCATCGCCGATCACCGGATCGCGGTAGCGGAACTCGTGGGCGAGCTCGACGTCGACGGGCACCCGCGCCCACTGCTCGATCGCGTACTTGCCGACCTGCCCGGCGTAGGCGGCCGTGCCGCACGCGATGATGATGACCCGGTGGATGCCGGCGAACAGCTCGTCCAGGCCGTCCAGCTCGGGGATGACGACCTGCCCGTCGCGGATGCGCCCGCGGATCGTGTTGGCGACCGCCTCGGGCTCTTCGCTGATCTCCTTGGCCATGAAGCTCGACCAGCCGCCCTTGTCGGCGGCCGCAGCATCCCACAGCACTTCGAACGGCTCGACCTCGACGGGCTCGCCGGTGAAGTCGGTGACCGTGACGCCGCCCGGCGTGATCGCGACGATCTGGTCCTGGCCGATGGCGAGCGCGCTGCGCGTGTGCTCGACGAACGCGGCGACGTCCGAGCCGAGGAAGTTCTCTCCCTCGCCGAGCCCGATCACCAGCGGTGAGTTGCGGCGGGCGGCGACGACCAGGCCCGGGTGATCCTGATGCATCGCGAGGAGCGTGAAAGCGCCGTCGAGCCGGCTGACCACGGCCCGGAATGCCGCCTCGAGGTCTTCGCCCGCGGCGTGGTACTCGCGGCCGAGCAGGATCGCGGCTGCCTCGGTGTCGGTCTGGCTGTGGAACGTGTAGCCCTCGGAGACCAGCTCGGCCTTGATCTCGGCGAAGTTCTCGATGATGCCGTTGTGGATCAGCGCGAGCTTGTCGTCGTCGGCGAGGTGCGGGTGGGCGTTGCCGTCGGTGGGTCCGCCGTGGGTCGCCCAGCGGGTGTGACCGATGCCTGTCGTGCCGTCGGGCAGCGGGTGGGCCGTGAGGTCCTCGCGGAGGACCTTGAGCTTGCCGGCGCGCTTGCGCATCCCGAGGTGCCCGTCGCCGTCGATCACGGCGATGCCGGCGGAGTCGTACCCGCGGTATTCCAGTCGCGCCAGCCCCGCAAGCAGGATGCTCTCACTCTGACGAGGCCCGACATATCCCACGATTCCGCACATGGCCTCCATGGTACGAGGCAGGGTATGCAAGGCTCCTGAACGAAAAGGGCTGTGCTCAGCGACACCGGGTCCCCCGCATCCCGCCCGCGACACATCACATCCACGCTGAGACACCACGCCTCGCATGATGTCTCGTCGCGCAAGTGGTGTCTCACGCGAAATGCGGACGGATGCGGCGGCCTGGCGCCCCGCGCGACGGTAGTGCCGGGGTTCGGCTACACCTTCCGCAGCAGCACGCGCTGCACCGCGTGGTCGGCGGCCTTCTGCAGCACGAGGGTCGCGCGGTGCCTGGTCGGCAGCACGTTCTCCTCGAGATTCGGGAGGTTGATGTCGGTCCAGTAGCCGAGCGCAGTCTGGACCGCCTCGTCTTCCGACAGGTGCGCGAACACGTTGAAGAACGAGCTCGGGTTGTTGAAGGCGCCGCGCTGCAGCGCGAGGAACCGGTCGACGAACCACGCAGCGATGTGATCGGTCGCCGCATCCACATAGATCGAGAAGTCGAACAGCTCGCTCACCGCCACATCGTTGGGCGCGGGCGGCGGGGCGAGCACGTTGAGTCCCTCGATGATCACGACGTCGGGTCGGCGCACCGTGACGTGCGCATCGGGCACGATGTCGTACTTCATGTGTGAATAGAACGGCGCGTGCACTTCGGGTGCACCGCTTTTGACCTCGGTCAGGAACGACAAGAGCGCCCGACGGTCGTACGACTCGGGGAAGCCCTTGCGGTCCATGATCCCGCGCCGCTCGAGCTCGGCATTGGGGTAGAGGAATCCGTCGGTCGTCACGAGTTCGACCCGGGGCGTGTCGGGCCACCGGCTCATCAGCTCGCGCAGCAGGCGCGCGATCGTCGACTTGCCGACCGCGACCGAGCCGGCCACCGCCACCACGAACGGTGTCGTCGTGTCGGGCTCGGTCAGGAAGGCGCTCGTCTCGACGCCGAGCCGCTTGTTCGAGATCGCATAGAGGCTGAGCAGACGGCTGAGCGGGAGGTAGACCTCGCGCACCTCGGCGAGGTCGAGGCGGTCGCCGAATCCGCGCAGCTGCACGACCTCGGTCTCGGTCAGCGGCTGCGGGATGCCGGCGGCCATGCGCGCCCACTCGGCACGATCGATCTCGCGGTAGAGGGAGTGCGCGGGCGGAGCCGCCGTCGCGGCGTCTTCGGCGGCCATCGCGCCATCGTATCGGGTGAAGGATGCTGCGCCCGGCCCCACTCCGCTCCGCCCCGCCCCCGCCCGGCCCGGCTACCCGAACCCTCTACGATGGGCGGGTACGTGGCCGTCGTCGTCCCCGCGAAACGTGGAGGGATGAACTCGATCGTGCGATGGAGAGACACGAGGGCCGCGCGAAGCATCCCCGCAGCGCTCCTCACCGCCGTCGCCGGCATCGTGTTGTTCGCACTCGCCGGATTGCCGCTGTACGTCTTCCCGCCGGTGGGACAGGTGGATGACGCCGACCTGATCTACGTGATCGGGCCCCCCACCCCGGCGCGCATCGCGTACGAAGAGCAGCTGCGCCGCGATGGTCGCGCCGACGCCGCCCTCATCTCGGTGTCACCCGAGGGCGAGCGGTCGGCGGCCGACCTGAGTATCTGCGCCAACCTCGCGGTGACCTGCGAGAGCCCGCTGCCGTTCACGACGAAGGGCGAGGCGGCGATGCTGACCGCCTACGCTCGCGAGCACGACGTGAAGAGCACGATCGTGATCACCTTCACCCCGCACGTCGCACGCACCCGGTACATCTTCGCGAAGTGCTACCCGGGGCGGGTGACCGTGGTCGGAATCGACGAACACCTCCGCCCCATCGACTGGGTGCACCAGTATCTGTACCAGTCCGCGGCATTCGTGAAGGCGATCTTCACACCCTGTGCTCCGCCGGTCGGGTGACCCGCGACGACAGACGCCCAACCGGCCCCGGTACGATCAGGACGTGCGCCTCGGAGTCCTCGACATCGGTTCCAACACCGTGAACCTGCTCGTCGCCGACGCGCGCCCCGGGGTGCGGCCGGTCACCTCGACGTCGTTCCGGCAAGTGCTGCGGCTCATGCGCTTCCTCGACGCCGACGGCGCCATCAACGACATCGGCATCGCCGCGTTGGAGGATGCTGCCGCCGAGGCCCGCGCGGCCGCGGAGGCCGAGGGGGTCGAGGCGTTCCTCACGATCGCCACCTCGGCGCTGCGCGAAGCGACGAACGGCCCCGCGGTGATCAGCCGCATCGAGGCCCTCACCGGCGTTCCGCTGCAGGTGCTGGACGGACCGGGCGAGGCGCGGTACACGTTCCTGGCCATCCGCCGCTGGTTCGGGTGGTCGGCCGGCGACATCCTGATGCTCGACATCGGCGGCGGCTCGCTCGAGGTCGCCGTGGGGGCGAACGAGGTCCCGGATGTCGCCCTGTCGGTGCCGCTCGGCGCCGGTCGCGTCACTGTGGGGTTCCTCCCGGACGACCCGCCGTCGGAGGACCAGTTGCGCAGGCTCCGCGTGTACGCCGGCGAGCAGCTCGCGGTCGTCCGCGACGCGATGGCGGAGCATCCGACTCCCGATCATGTCGTCGGCTCGTCCAAGACGATCCGCTCGCTCGCGCGCCTGGCGGGAACCGTGCAGCCGGGCTGGGCCGATGAAGACCGCCTCGTGCTGACCCGGGCGGCGCTGAAGAGCTGGATCCCGCGCATGGCGGCGATGCCGGCCGATGCGCGCCAGCAGCTGCCGGGCATCACGCCCGAGCGGACGTTCCAGATCGTGGGCGGCGCGGTCGTGCTGCACGCCGCGATGAAGGCGCTGGATGTCGAGCAGCTCGAAGTGAGCCCGTGGGCGCTGCGCGAGGGCGTGCTCTTCCGCTACCTCGAGACGGTCGACTGACCACCCCACCCCCCGCAATGCACCCTCGACCCCCGCAATGCACCCTCGGTGAGGGTGCATTGCGGTCACAGCGCTCGCGGTCACAGCGCGTGCGGCTACAGCGCCTGCGGCTAGAGCGCGAGCCGCTCCCGCACGACCGCGGCGAGAGCGTCGGCGTGCGCCTGGGCAGCGTCGACATCGGCAGCCTCGACCATCACTCGCACCAGGTGCTCGGTGCCCGAGGCCCGCAGCAGGACGCGTCCGGAATCGCCGAGCGCGGCGGAGGCTGTGGCGACAGCATCCGCCACTGCCTCATCGGTCGCCGCACGCGTACGATCCACATCGCGCACATTGATGAGCACCTGAGGGTAGACCGTCATGATCGACGCGAGCTCGGCCATCGACGAGCCGGTGCGGGCCATCTCTGACACGAGGTGCAGGCCGGTGAGCAGGCCGTCACCTGTGGTGGCGAACTCGCTCATGATGACGTGGCCCGACTGCTCCCCGCCCAGCGAGTACCCGCCGGCGTTCATCTCCTCGAGCACGTAACGGTCGCCGACGGCGGTTTGGAGCACGCGGACGCCGTGATCGACCATCGCCCGATGCAGGCCGAGGTTGCTCATGACGGTGGCCACGAGCGTGTCCGAGGCCAGGTGCCCGCGCTGCTTCATCGCCACGGCGAGGATCGCCATGATCTGGTCGCCGTCGACGATCTTCCCGGTCGCATCGACCGCGAGGCAGCGGTCGGCGTCGCCGTCATGGGCGATGCCGACGTCGGCGCCGTGCGCGAGGACCGCGGCCGAAAGCACGTCGAGGTGGGTGGATCCGACCCCGTCGTTGATGTTCCAGCCGTCGGGGTCGGCGCCGATGACCGTCACGCGCGCGCCTGCGTCGCGGAATGTCTCGGGAGAGACTCCGGATGCTGCGCCATGCGCGCAGTCGAGCACCACATGGATCCCGTCCAGGCGATGCGGCAGCGACGCGAGCAGGTGCACCACGTAGCGGTCTTCGGCATCGGCGAAGCGGCGGATGCGGCCGACGGCTGCTCCGGTGGGCTGCAGCTTGGGTCCGGTGAGCGCGGCTTCGATGCGCTGCTCGACGATGTCGGGGAGCTTGACTCCGCCGCGCGCGAAGATCTTGATGCCGTTGTCCTGCGCAGGATTGTGGGATGCCGAGACCATCACGCCGAAGTCGGCGTCGTGGTCGGCGATCAGGAACGCGAGCGCGGGCGTGGGCAGCACGCCGGCTTCGAGCACGTCGACGCCGGATGAGGCGAGGCCTGCGCAGACGGCTGCCGACAGGAATTCACCCGAGACACGCGGATCGCGGGCGACGACGGCGGTGAGCCGCTTGCCCGCGGCGCGACGCGCCTCGGCGGTACGCCCCTGGCCCAGGACGACGGCTGCCGCCTGGGCCAGGGAGAGTGCGAGGTCGGCGGTGAGGGGGCCGTTGGCCAGCCCCCGCACACCGTCCGTGCCGAACAGCGGCATCGGAACGGAGCCGATCAGCGCTTCGAGTACTGAGGAGCCTTGCGCGCCTTCTTGAGACCGGCCTTCTTGCGCTCCTTGACGCGCGCGTCGCGCGAAAGGAATCCGGCCTTCTTCAGGGTCGCGCGGTTGTTCTCTTCGTCGACCTGGTTCAGCGAACGGGCGATGCCGAGCCGCAACGCGCCGGCCTGGCCCGAGGGGCCACCACCCGAGATGCGGGCGATGACGTCGTATGAGCCCGCGAGGTTGAGGACTGTGAACGGGTCGTTGATGAGCTGCTGGTGGAGCTTGTTCGGGAAGTAGTCCTCGAGCGTGCGGCCGTTCACCGTGATGGTGCCGGAGCCGGGGATGATGCGCACGCGGGCGATGGCCTGCTTGCGACGACCCACGGCTGCGCCGGGAACGCTGAGCACGGGGCGCGGGGCGCCCACGCTTTCCTGGTCGGCCGGGGTCTCGGTCGAGTAGCTCTCGGGTGCTTCGGTGGTGTCGTCAACAGTGCTGTCGACGGAATCAGTGATCTTCGCCACGAGTATGTCCTTAGTCAGTCTGGGAGGCGCTTACTGGGCGACCTGGTCGAGGATGAAGGCCTTGGGCAGCTGCGCACCGTGGGGGTGCTCCGCGCCGCGGTAGACCTTGAGCTTGCTGAGCTGCTGAGCGCCCAGGCTGTTCTTCGGAAGCATGCCGCGCACCGCCTTTTCGACGGCGCGCTCGGGGCTCTTCGCGAGGAGCTCTTCGTAGGTGACCGACTTGAGGCCGCCCGGGTAACCGGAGTGGCGGTAGGCCTTCTTCTTCTGGAGCTTCTGTCCCGTCAGCGCCACCTTGTCGGCGTTGATGATGATGACGAAGTCGCCCATGTCCATGTGGTTGGCGAAGGTCGCCTTGTGCTTGCCGCGGAGCAGTGCCGCCGCGTGGCTTGCGAGCCGGCCGAGAACGACGTCGGTTGCGTCGATGATCAGCCACTCGCGCTGGGCTTCGCCAGCCTTGGGGGTGTACGTGCGCGTCACAATAGTGCTGCTTTCTTGATTCGAACGGAGATGTTCGTGAATCCCGCTCCGGGGTGGTTCTCCGCAATCGCGGTGGAACACGCCAGTGGAGGGCTCACGTTCGCAGTGCTGGCCAGCAGGGCGCAGACACCAAGGGTCAATCCTACGGCATCGGGATGCTGCGGCCAAACCCGCTCCGCGGTGATCGAGTAGCGAGCGCCCGCCCGCCCCGCGGTGATCGAGTAGCGAGCTTGCGAGCGTATCGAGATCCCCCGAACCAACGCACAACGCAGAATGTCCACCGAAGTGGGGACAGACAGAACGCGCACGCCGATCTATGGTTGCACAGAGGGCATCCCCCAGATTGCTCTCTTTCGCCCGCACGATCAAGGTAATCGGGTTACCGGATCAGCGGAAGAGCGGCCCGTGGCTCCCCCAGATCCCCGGGCCGCTTCACTTTTCCCTCGCCCTCGGGGATCGTGGGGCGCATGAGCTTCGGCCCGACGACCACCTCGCTGCAGCGCACCTACCGCTACCTGCGGATCGCCATCGCGCTCACCGTGGTCGTCATCCTCGTCGCGGCGGCGGTCGAGGTCCCGCAGTCCGGGGTGCTCCGCTCGATCAGCCACTTTGCCTACACCCCCGCGCGCACGATGTTCGTGGGAGCGCTGATCGCAGCATCCGCCTGCCTTTTCGCGCTCTCGGGTCGAGGCATCCAGCGCGCGCTGCTCGACGCGGCCGCCCTGTTCGTGCCGCTCATCGCGATCGTGCCGACCGTCATCTCGCCCGGCGCGGTGCCGGGTGTCGAGGTCGACTGCGCGAGCGCGTGCGTACCTGCTCCCTACGCGGCGGGCGTCGACAACGGCGTCATCACCTACCTCATCGTCGGCGGGCTGATCGTGGTGCTCGCGTCCGTGCTGATCGCCTTCGGGCAGGTGGATCGTGCGGGAGGGATGCTGTCGCTCGCCGTCGCCGTCATCGTGCTGCTGGGGGTCGGCCTGGCGTGGGGGCTGTGGCGCGCGCAGTTCCTGCAGTGGACCCACTACGTCGCAGCGGCCGTCTTCTTCGCGCTGATCGCGGCGGTCGCGTTCGTCGAGGCGTTCTGGCCGTCGGGCGCCCGGCCCGTCCCGCGATGGCTGCGGGTGTCGTACATCGTGATCGCGATCGCGCTGGTGATCGATGTGCTGCTGCTGGCGATGTTCGGGCGAGTGCGGTTCGGGGAGGTGTACGGCGTGCTCATCGGCGAGGTGGTCGCGCTCGGGCTGTTCCTGGCGTTCTGGGTGCTGCAGTCGGTGCAGAACTGGAACGACCACGATCCGGCGTCGCTGCGGTGACGCCGCCCTCGGGGCTCAGCGCTCGCCCCGCGGCGCCAGCGCATCCCAGTTGACGTCGACCCGGTCGGGCTGCGCCTTCGCGATGCGCGCCGGCAGGCGCTGCCCCACCTTCGGCCACCACTTGAGCCGTGTGGCGATCTCGGTGTCGACGAAGGTCTCGGGAATGCCCTCGGCCTCGGTCGCGAGCCGAAGCGTGCACGTGAGGTAGCCGAAGCGGCCCTGCGGCTCGCTCACCTCGACGACGCGCACGAATCCCTGCACCGAATCGGCGATGGGGTCGCCCATCATCCGCTCGAGCTGGTGCGCCATCTGTTCGGCTTCGTCCACGGGCCGAGCCTATCGGGGGCGTCATCGAGCCACCCGCGCACCTGTCTCGAAACACGACTCTGGTAGTAAGGAGACTCATCACCAGCAATCGAGGAGCTTTCATGCGCATGTCGGTCATCGGGTGTGGGTATCTGGGAGCCGTGCACGCGGCGGCCATGGCATCCATCGGGCACGACGTCGTCGGCATCGACGTCGACGCACGCAAGATCGAGACCCTGAGCCGGGGCGAGGCTCCGTTCTTCGAGCCCGGGCTGCAGCAGATCCTCACCGACGGCATCGCCTCGGGGCGCCTGACCTTCACGACCGACATGTCGGCTGCCCAGGGGGCGAAGGTGCACTTCGTCGGGGTCGGCACCCCGCAGCAGAAAGACGGCTATGCCGCCGACCTCACGTACGTGAACGCCGCGATCGACGGCCTCCTCCCCCACCTCAGCGACGGCGACATCGTCGCCGGCAAGTCGACCGTGCCCGTCGGCACGTCCGCCGAGCTCGCCCCGCGCATCGAGGCGACCGGCGCGACCCTCGTCTGGAACCCCGAGTTCCTCCGCGAAGGCTGGGCCGTCCAAGACACCGTCGACCCCGACCGCCTCGTCGTCGGCGTCACGATCGACCCCGCGACCGGCACGCCCGACGCCGCCGGCGAGCGCGCCGCCGACATCCTGCGCGAGGTCTACCACCCCGCCGTGGCCAAGAACACGCCGTTCATCGTCACCGACCGGCCCACGGCCGAGCTCGTCAAGGTCGCCGCCAACGCGTTCCTGGCCACCAAGATCTCGTTCATCAATGCGATGGCCGAGATCGCCGAGGTCACCGGCGCCGATGTGACCCAGCTCGCCGACGCGATCGGCCACGACGCGCGCATCGGCCGTCGCTTCCTCGGCGCGGGCATCGGCTTCGGCGGCGGCTGCCTGCCGAAAGACATCCGCGCGTTCGCGGCACGCGCCGAAGAGCTCGGCCGCGGCGAATCGGTCGCGTTCCTGCGCGAAGTCGACGCGATCAACCTCCGCCGCCGCGAGCGCGCGGTCGAACTGGTCGTCGCATCCCTCGACGGAGCCGTCTTCAAGAAGAACATCACCGTGCTCGGCGCCGCCTTCAAACCGCACAGCGACGACGTGCGCGACTCGCCCGCCCTCGATGTCGCCGTCCGCCTCCACGGCCTCGGCGCCTGGGTCACGGTCACCGACCCGGCCGCGATCGAGAACGCCCGCCGCCTCCACCCGCAGCTGAACTACGTCGAAGACCGCGACGAGGCCATCCGCGGTGCCGACGTCATTATCCTCGTCACCGAATGGGACGAGTACCGCCGCGAACTCGATCCCGCCCACGCCGCGTCGCTCGCCACCGGCCGCATCGTCATCGACGGACGCAACGGATTGGATGCTGCCGCCTGGCGCGTTGCGGGCTGGACGTACTACGGCATGGGCCGACCCTAGGAGTCGCGATGACGACGATCGGCGAGCCGGACGGGCAGGCACCCACTTATGCCTGGGCGCCTGCGCCGCAGAAGCGGCCGCGCCGCCGCGGGCGCTGGATCGTCATCGCCGTCGTCGTCGCCGCCGCCGCCGTCGCGATCCTCGTCGTCAGCGCGATCGTGATCGGCGCGATCGCGGCCGGCTCGCAGCCTGCCGCGACGAAGACTCCGCACCCCGGAATGGCGCTCCTGGTGCCCTCCGACACCGGGGCGGCCACAGCATCCGCGTCGGCACAGGAGGGAACGGATGCTGCAGCCGCCGCCGCCTACCTCGCCGCCCAGCCCACGGCGGTGTGGCTGACTCCGGAAGACACCGGGATCGGCGCGGTGGGCCCCGCCGTCACGGCGCTCCTTGCAGAGGCCAGAACGGCTGATGCGGCGCTGACGATCGTGGTCTACGGCCTGCCCGAACGCGACTGCGAGCAGTACTCGGCCGGCGGACTCGCCCCGGCCGACTATGCGACGTGGACCGCCGAGATCGGCGCCGCACTGAAGGCTGCGCCAGAGGTCACGACCATCGTCGTGCTCGAACCCGACTCGCTCGCCCTCGCGCCCCAGTGCGGCAACGTCGACGCACGCGTCGAGCAGCTGGGCGCCGCGATCGACGACCTCGTCGCCGACAACACGTGGGTCTACCTCGACGGCGGCCACTCGACGTGGCTGCCTGCAGATCAGATGGCCGGGCTGCTGCGACAGGCCGGCGTCGACCGGGTGCGCGGCTTCGCCACCAACGTGTCGAACTACAACTCCCTCGACAGCGAGATCGCGTACGCGCACGAGGTGTCGGCGCTCCTGGGCGGAGCCCATGCCGTGATCGACACCTCGCGCAACGGCGCGGGATCGAACGGGCAATGGTGCAATCCGGCAGGGCGTCTGGTCGGCGAGACCGGTGGCACCACCGGCGACGACGTCGTCGACATCAACCTGTGGATCAAGCCTCCGGGCGAGAGCGACGGCACGTGCAACGGCGGCCCGGAAGCCGGCGCCTGGTGGGCACAATCCGCGGTCGAACTGACCCGCCAGGCGGCTCGCTGAGCCGTGTCCACCACCTGGGGGACACGGCTACCTGCGTGACACAGGTGTGCAAGAATTCGAGTTCCAGCACTCCCTTGCCTTTCAGCGGTGGGCCTCACAGCCCAAGCCTCCCCCGGCGCCGAACTTGCTTGATTGGAGCATCTGAATGACCGATACGAGCCCTCCAGGGCGCACCGCGGTGATCGTCGAGGACGACGCCGATCTGCGCCACCTCCTCGTCGAGGTGCTCGAAGCGGCCGGCTTCTCGACCGTCTCGGTCGGCAACGGCATCGACGGCATCCGCGCCGTCCTCTCGTATCAGCCACTGATCACGACGCTCGACGTGAACATGCCCGGCCTCGACGGCATCGAGGCGGCTCGGCGCATCCGCGCCCAGAGCGATACGTACATCATCATGATCACCGCGATGGGCGAAGAGGCGGATGTCGTGCTGGGCCTGAGCGCCGGTGCAGACGAGTACATCACCAAGCCGTTCCGCCCCCGCGAGTTCCGCGCGCGCGTCGAAGCGATGCTGCGTCGGCCGCGTGCCGGCGGCGCCCCCGCCTCGACTCCCGTGCGCACGCAGGAGAGCGCCGGGCCCTCCTTCCCCGGAGCGCGCCCGTCGACGGCGACGGCGAGCATCAGCACGTCCGAGATCAGCGCCGCCACCCAGCGATCGGCGGGCACGCAGGCGCCCCTCGTCGTGCCGTCCAGCTCGGGGCCGCAGGAGCGCGGTGCGTTCGGCGATTCGGGCTCGATCGGCGTGATCGACCACGGCGACGGCGACTGGCTCGTGCACCGCAACATGCGGCTGGATCTCGACAGCCGGATCGTGCTGATTGACGGCAGCGAGGTGGATCTCACCCGCACCGAGTTCGATCTTCTGGCAGCGCTCATGGAATCGCGCCGGCGCGTGCGGAGCAAGGCGGATCTCACGCTCGTGCTGCGCGGCGAGTCGTATGTGACGACCTATTTCGTCGGAGACGCCGACAAGCGCGCGATCGAGGCGCACATGACGAATCTGCGTCGCAAAATCGGCGACAACCCCGTACAGCCTCGGTTCATCGAGACCGTACGGGGTGTCGGTTACCGACTCACTTCCGACGCCACACCTCCCCCGGTGTGACGCTGCAGTCGCCTCATTCCTCCCCCGAGTAAGAGACTCCGCGCGGTTGCGAGCGATTCTTCTGCGTGCCGGCTCAGACCTTGTATCCGTGCTGGCGGCGGAACAGCTTGGTGGTCATCATCAGGGTCTGCAGCACGGTGACGACACCGACGATCGGCCATCCGATGTAGAGGATCGTCGACTGGACTGTCGGCCCGAGCAGCATCCAGATCACTGCGAGCGCCACGGCCACGGCGATCGCCACGATGTACGGGGCCCAGTGGCCCATGCCGCCGCCCTTCTCCGCCTTAGCCTGCATGGCCCAATTGTCGACCTTCTTCTTCGAGAGGAAGCGGGTCCAGGCGCGGAGGAAGTGCGACAGGCGGATCCACATGTAGACCTCGGCGGGAACGATCAGCAGCGCGAACATGATGTCTTTGCGGGTGCGCGATTTCATCGTCATCGCCATGCGGAGGTTCAGCAACACCGCCATGGCCATCGGGATGAGCCAGATCGGCGAGAAGACGAACGCGCCCAGCGCGAGCGAACCGGCCAGCAGCAATATGAACGCGACGCGCACGAACAGGTTGGTCAGCATGCCGAAGTTCTCGAACCAGCGGATCCGCAGGTTGGGGTGGAACGGCTGACCTTTGGTGTCGCCACGCTGACCGGGCCACATGAGCTCGATCGCGCCGTAGGTCCACTTGACCTGCTGCGCGTCCAGGCTGCTCAGGGTGGTCATGCCGCCGACGTCGGCCCGGGCGATCGGACTGATCTTGGTGAGGTAGCCGGCGCTCTTGATCTGGAGCGAGAGGAGCGAGTCTTCGACCTCGCTGTCTTTCACCCACGGGGTCGACTGGTGGTTGGCCTCCATCACCTCGCGCAGCGCCTGCGTCGAGAAGACCGAGAACTGCCCGCCGAGCACGGCCATGTTGCGGCCGCGCAGCAGGTTCTGAAGGTTGAACGCGGCGAACTGCGAGCGCTGACCGCTGACCAGGAACGAGGCGAGACCCTTGAACGGCGTGTTGTCGATCGTGAAGATCGCCGAGATGCCGCCGATGCGGGTGTCGGAGATGATCTCGGTCTCGAGGTTTTCGACCGCGTGCGGTTCGGCGATCGTGTCGCCGTCGACGCCGAGCAGGTAGTCGTAGCCCTCGACGAGCGAGTAGCCGTAGTTGAGCGCGCCGACCTTCTTGTCGGGGTTCTTGCCGATGTCGTGGACGAACACCTCGGTGAACTGCTCGCCGAGCTCGGTCGTGATCTCGTGCGGCCCGGCATACTGCGAGGCGAGCGCGACAGTCTTGTCGGTGGTGTTGTTGACGACGACGTGGATCACGTCGGGGACGCGGGTCTGCGACAGGAGGCCCTCGATCACCTGGGCGATCGACTCCTCTTCGTTGTAGGCCGGGATGACGCATCCGATCGTCGACCGCTGGGTCGAGGTGCCCTCGAACACCGAATCGAAGTCCTCGGGGAACGCGTGGTCGTAGACCGGCTCCTGCGGGGTCACGACAACAGCCTTCGAGCGCGAGCGCAGAGCCAGCTCGCTGCGGCTGGCAGCGGCCGGGTCGGGGGTGATGGTCATGTCGAGTCTCTCGGTGGGAGGTGATGGTGGCGAGGAGTGGAAAGCTGGATGCGGGGCATCATCAGCCCGTACCGGAGGTGGATGGCGGAGCATCTCTCGTGAAACCCATCTTGCTATGCTGACCTCGTCAAAGCATTCGTTCTTCTCTGAGGCGACCGCAACGAATCCTCAAGGTTCGCGCAAGGCGGGGAACGTGCCCCAGGAGCATGGTGAGCGAAGAATCGCGGGGCGGCCGATGGTCACGCTGTACACGATCACGCTGACGGTGGCATGCTGCATCGCCGTGGCGTTAGTGCTCGGATCTGCGCGCTCTCGCACCGCCGACGAGGGCCCGTCGAACGCTGAGTCGTGGGTGACGACCTCGTTGCTCGCCGTGCTCTCGGCATCTGCGGCCACCCTCTCGACCCTCGCCTATGCGATGGCGGGCACCGACGGCGCCAACCTCGTTCCGCTCCTGATCGGCGACGTCTCGATGCCGCTGGCGGCCGGGCTGCTGTTGGCCGCGATGCGGCGCGCATCGGGCCACTCGCGCTTGCTCGCGGTGCCGATCCTGATCGTGTCGTTCGGCGTCGCCGCCGTCACGCTCTTCGTCTCTCCCGAAGCGGGCCAGACGGTGAAGCTGCTCGTCATCGCCGCGCTCAACGTGCTGACGGTGGTGACGTGCGTGCGAGGTCGCGAGCGGCTCGGACTGCTCGGCGCCTGGCTCATCGGCGGCACCGTGGGTCTCTACGCCGCCTACTGCGTCATGCGCCTGATCACCCCGGTCGTCTTCGAGCACCTCTCCGACACCACGTTCACCCTGCGCGATCGGGCGACCCTGATGCAGTACCTCGGTCAGGGGGGCGCCTCCATCGTCTCCGCCGCCGCGGTGGCCGTGATCACGGCCGGCGTGATCGTCATCGTCCGCCGCGGGACCGGCGGGCAGCGATCCACGACAATCGTGAGCAACGAAGCCCTCACCGACTGGATCGCCGCGCTGCTCGTCGAACGCCGCGAGGTCACCGCGATCGCGACCTCGGTACCCGATATCGCACTTCACCGCGCCGCGTTCGGGCGCCCGTGGGCGCAGGCGATCAGTGCGGCCGTCACCGAGACGACGCGCCTCAGCCTGCCCGCCGGCAGCATCATCGGGCGCCCGGCGCCCGGTGTGCTCGTCGCGATCGAGTTCGGCGTGATGGTCGAGCTCGACAGCATCCGTTCCCGCATGCAGGAGATGTACGAGGGGATGCTGCCGCGCACCGCCCCCACTGAGGCCCCCGACCTGTTCGTGGAGCGCGTGATCTTCACCGAGCCCCACGACCTGCGTCGCTTCGCGCGGCGCGCCCGTGCCGCGTCGCGTCGCGCCATGGCGATGCAGGGGAGGTGACCGGCATGTCGACGCCCGCGCCCCTCGGCACCCGCACTCACTCCATCTGGCTGTCGCAGCTGCTGCTGGCGATCGTCGTCGTGGTGATCGTGCTGCTCGTGCAGGCCCTCGCCCCCGAGACACTCGAGCTCGTGACCTTCACGATCGGCGTCTCGGCGGTCGTGATCCTCACCGGGGTGGCCCTCGCTGTGCCGTGGCACCTGCTACCGCCGTGGACGGTGCTGATCGTGCCGCTGCTGGACATCATCGCGGTCGGCATCATGAACCGTGACACCCCCATCGACTTCGCGTTCCTCTGGGTGTTCCCGATCACCTGGATCGCATCGCACTTCCCGCTGTGGGCGACGGGGACCGCGCTCGGCACGATCGCCGCCATGGTGCTCGCGCAGGAGGCGCAGCGCCCGGAGAACGCGACCGGCACGCTGCGGCTCATCATCGTCGCCCTGTCGCTGACCTTCATCGCCATCAGCACGCACATGGCGGCCCGCCAGACTCGCGCGTTCAAGCGATTGCTGCGCCGCGAGGCCACCAAGCTCAACGAAACGCTGTCGCGCACCACCCGCCAGGAGCGCGAGATGTCGCGGGTGCTCGGCTCGATCGATGTCGGTGTCGTGCGTCTGTCGGCGGATGGCAGCATCCTCGAGGCGAACCGCACCTACCAGACGCTCTACGACATCAATCCCGCCGATGCGATGTTCTCGCCGCGTTCCGTGGAGTACGACGGGTTTCAGGGCTCGCCCCTGACCAACATCCAGCGCCCGATCACCCGGGCACGCGGCGGCGAGCAGTTCGAAGACGAGCGGACCTGGCTGTTCACCGCCGACGGCTCGTGGCGGGCCATCTCGCTCTCGGCGCTCCGCCTGCCCGAAGACCACGGCCTCGCGACGGGCGAGTCGCTGCTCATCGCCCACGACATCACCGCGATGTCGAGCGCCGAGCGCGCCCGCGACAGCCTGGCCACGCGCGTCTCGCACGAGTTGCGCAACCCCCTCACGACGGTGATCGGGTACTCCGACCTGGTCCTGGAAGACGGCGGCATCAGCACGCAGGTTCGCGAACGGGTCGCGGCCATCAACACGGCGGCCGAGCGCATGATGAAGCTCGCCGGGCAGATTCTGGCGGCGGGCCGCCAGGCGCAGATCGAAGAGACGCCGATGACCAGGACCGACCTCGTTCAGGTCGCGTCCGACTCGGTGGAGTCGTTCGCCCCCTCCGCCGAAGCGGGCGGCGTCGCGGTGCATTTCGCGGCATCCGACACCGTCCTCGTGCACGGCGACGCGTTCCGCCTGCGCCAAGTGACCGACAACCTGCTCAGCAACGCCATCAAATACACCCCGAAAGGCGGGCGCGTGACGGTGGAGGTCTATACCGAGCCGGCGGCGGATGCGGGGGTCGGGGGCACTGCGTCTGTCCAGGGCACTGCGCCTGCCGACGGCGCGGCGACGGTCGCGGTGCTGCGCATCGCCGACACGGGCATGGGCATGGAGGCCCACGAGGTGGAGCGCATCTTCGAGCCGTACTTCCGCTCTGCGGCCGCCGAGGCCAGCACCATCACCGGTACGGGGCTCGGAATGGGTATTGTGCAATCGCTCGTGGCGCAGCACGAGGGCACGCTCGAGGTCGTGAGCGCCCCGGGCCGCGGCACGACGGCCACCGTGATCCTGCCCACGACGCAGGCCATCGAGGTAGCCCTCGAGCCGTGGGTGCCTGATGCGCAGCCCGAGCAGCAGGGGGCGACGACCGATGCGTGAGCTCGCGTACGCGCTCGCAGAATCCGCGCCCCTTGCGGAACCGAGCGACCTCATCATCGGCCAGACCACGGCCGTCACGGTCTGCGTCGCCCTGATGATCTGGCTCGGGCTGCTGGGTCGACCGGGCAGGCCCACGCTCCTGTGGACGCTCGGGTTCATCCTGGCGCTCCTCGGGTCATACGGATCGCTCGCGTCGGCGGCGATGGGCACCGACGTGCTGTTGCATCCGGTCGGCATCGGGATCACGTTCGGCATGCCGATGCTCATCTGGTCGGGCCTGCGGGCCATGCGCGGCAAGCGTGCCTATCCGTGGATCGGATTCGCGCAATCGCTCGTAACTGTGCTGATCCTGTCGTTTACAACCCTTGATCCGGCCGGTTTCTCGATCTTCCAGTGGTTGTTCCTGGCGACTGCCATCGGCTCCGCCCTCGGCGCTGCCGAGGTGCTCGGCGGTCAGTTCCGCGGGTCACGGTTCGCTACTCCCCTGATCGCAGCATCCGCAGCCATGCTGCTGCTTGCCACCGTCGGGGTCGCCGGCAGCGCCGTGACGGTCAGCTCGCAGTACGACCTGCTGTTCGTGCGCGGCGCCGTGATGGTCAGCACGATCTACATCCTCTGCGCCACTGTCAGCCTCCTGTTCCTGGCCAACCGGCGCCAGGGCGCGAACGACGTCCTTGACGCCCTCGACGCATTCAATCCGCCGCCGTTGATGCGCGCCATCGTGCGCGAGCGGCTGCTGCGCGCGGTCACGCGCCACGAACAGAGCTGGTCGTTCATCGACATCCGCCTCGACGATGCCCTCGATCTGCGCGAGGCGACCGGCGAGGCCGCGTTCGCGACGATGGTCGCCCGCTTCGAGCGGATTCTCGTCGCGGCCGTACCCGCCGAGGTCGACCTGTGCCGGATCACGCCGGGGCACGTCACTGTCTTCACGTCGCAGCCGCCTGCGGCGGTGCGCGAACTGCTGCGCACCGTGCTGAATGAGACGGCGGCGGTGCAAGAGGATGCTCCGACCAGCCTCCGCACATCGGCGTCGGCCGGCATCGTCGCAGTGGTGCCCGGTGTGCACACGTACGAGACGCTGCTGGCCGAGGCCGCCGCTGCTGCCGACCAGGCGCAGCTGCAGGGCGGCGATCGGTGGAGCCGTGCCGCCACTCCGCCCCCCGTTCGCTGAGCCACCGGTCGCTGAAGCCGGGCCGCCGACCCGAACCCGTCCGCTGAGCTACCGGTCGCTGAAGCAGGGCCGCCACCCCGTCCCCGCCCGGTCACTGAGCGAGCGAGCGAGCGCGCCCGTCACGCGGCACGCCACCCGGCCCGGCTCGACTGGGGTGGCGGATCCCACGCCCATTTCACCGCCGACCTCGATTTCAGCTCGACCGGTGGCGCCCCGCCGGGCTGATGCAGCACGAACGGCCCCAGACCTTCACGCGTGATCCGCGCCCCCGTGTTGTGCAGCAGCATGTGGTGGAACCTGCACAGCAGTACCCCTCGATCGATGTCGGTGCGGCCCTTATCGCGCCACCATTGGTCGAGGTGGTGTGCTTCGCAGTAGGAGGCGGGGACGCAGCATCCGGTCCACACGCATCCGCCATCGCGAGCTGCCATCGCCACGCGCTGCTTGGGAGTGTAGAGGCGCTGCTCACGACCGACGTCGAGCGGATTGCCGCACGAATCGACGGTGACTTCGACGTACCCGATCGAGCAGAGCGACCGCTCGAGCACCGACCCGGGCAGCGCGTCGCCACCATCTTCGAGGTGCGCGGTGGCCAGCAGGCGCCCGAACGCGTCGCGCGGCCCGATCGCGCCGGCTACGACGATCATCCGCACACCCGGCTGGCGGGCTCCGAACACATCCGGCGCCTGCGCGAGCATGCCCGCACGCCACACGTCCATCACGAGGTCGTACGTGAGCTGATCGTTGGTCCGAGGATCAGCCGACAACTCGTCTGCCGCCTGCCGCTCTGCGGAGTCGACGAACCGCGGACCCCCGCGCCGCGGCCGCAACGCCGCGTCGATCATGCTCTGCGCCCACGCATGGCCCTCGTCGTCGAACGCGATCCGCGCATGGTGCCTGCCGTCGGCATCGACCCACATCCGGAAAGCCCGCTGCGCATACCGCGCCGCGAAACGGTCTTCGACGCCGGCCGGATCGAGAGCATCCCGCACCTGCCGCGCTCGCCGCGCCAGCTCTTCGACGGGAAGATCGGATGCCTCGGCCACCAGCTGCTCGGCAGCCAGCGCCCACACCGCGTGTGCTGCCGCAGTGCTCTCGGCGTCATCGCACTCGGGCGGAAGGCCGAGCCCGCGCATGATCGCCTCGAGCAGCGCCGGGGCGAGTGTCCCTTCGAGCATCGCCCGCCGCAGCACGTCATCCCACGGCCGCTTCGGCGCCGCCGCAGCCTCGGCCTCGAGTTCGGGCACAGAGGCCGACTCGCCCGCGATCAGCGACTCGCCGAGCCGCACCGCCCGCGTGGCATCGGCGCGCGTGCCTCCTGAAATCGACTGCACCAGCGACGCCGGCGTGCGATGCCCCCGCACCGCCGCCATGCCCTCAGACCCGCGCTCGCGCGCCGACCGCTCGGTGATCACCGCGGCCGTCACCGTCAGCAACCGCTCGCCCCAGTGCAGAAGATCGGATGCTGCGGCCGCCGTCGCGACGACATCGGCGTCGTCCATCCCGCGCAGCGAATCGAGCAGACGTTCGGCTTCGACGTCGAGCTCGGCGCGCGACGAGAGCGTCGCGACGCGGGTGTCGAGCTCGGCCAGGAATGTCATGCTTCATAGTCTCAGGAGCCACAGACATTCGAACATGGATGGCAGGCCATGTGGAGACTCCGGCCTCCAAAAGCAGGCTGGGGAGGAATCGGCAAGGTCGCCGAGCAACGACGAACGGCAACCCTAAGGCGCAATAGCCACCGTGATCGTGTCGGTCGCCGTCTGCTTCGCGTACTCGCTCGAAGTCGGCGTCGACTGCACGAGGAACTCGTAAGTGAAGTCGAGAGTGACGTACGTCGCCCCTTCGAGCGTCGGGCCCACGGTGAACGTCTGAGAGTAGCTGTAGGGGTCGAGCACGAGATATCCGGGGTTCGTCGTCGCACTGTCGACCTGTGCGCTCAGCGGGTCGAAAGTCTGCGTCGCCGACGCGGGCGTCGCGATCATCGAGGCGCGCTGCAGGTAGACCTTCTGGCCGTCATTCGGCGTGATGGTCGTGATGAGTGACAGGCTCACCGGCTTGAGCGCCCCCGGAGTCCACTTCTCCATCGACAGCGTCGACCAGTAGTTGATGCTGACCGCGAGCGGACCGGTGGTGAGCGACCGCGCCGTGGCACCCGACGACAGGTCGTTGGGCACGGGCTGCGCAGGAGAGACCGATGCACTCGGCGTCGCCGACGAGCCGGGTGTCTCCCAGGGCGGGGTGCTGCACCCGGCGAGCGACAACGCGGCAAGCGACAAAACGGCCAGCGACAGGGGGGCCGTCCGGCGAAGGGCCTTGCGATTGGCGAGCATGAGCACGACCTCTCTTATAGGAGCAGAAACTTATAGGAGCAGAAGAACCACGCCGAGCGTGTTGAAGACGATGTGGGCGACGATCGCGCCGCCGAGACGGCCGGTGACGACGACGAGGATGCTGGTACCCAGCCCGACCCCGACGGTTCCGACGAGAAGCGCCACAGGCGGGCTCCCGCCCCACGATACGGCGTGCAGTGCCACGAAGGCGGCCGTCGACACGGCCACCGCGACCGCCCCGGCGACCGTACGCCCCAGGGGCCGCAGGCCGTCACCCAGTGCCCGCACGACCACCCCACGGAAAAACGCTTCTTCGACCAGGGGCGAGACGAGCGCTGCCCCGGCGACGATGACGATCGCGTTCGCGGTCTGAGCCCCGGCATCGCCCCCACTCAGCGGCCCGGTGATCGAACCGACCGTCGGGGCGATCACCTCGACCGCGGCACGCACGATCAGCGCGACGCAGACTCCGAGCAGCGCGTCGATCCATCGCCAGGAACGGATGCCGAGGGCCGCGGCGAATCCGCGGGTCGAACCGATGGCGACCGCCGCCCAGACCGTGATCACGAGGGGCAGAGACAGGATCACGAGATCGAGCAATGACTGCACCCAGGCCGGAGCCGTGATCCACGCGACCCGCAACGACGGATAGCCGATCAAGAGCAAGACCGAGGCGATGAATCCCACTCCGGCGACGAGAAGCGCCGGCCACGGCCGCGCATATCCCAGTCCGGGTGCACTCAACGACGATGACCCCGGACTCTCGTCCGGGGCCACCGTCATCAACTGGGTCAGTGGTTGCTCTGAGCGCGGCGGCGAGCGACGCCCGCGACGACCGCGATGCTGCCGATGCCGAGTGCGCCCACGCCGAGCCAGATCGCCGTCAGCGGTACGGTGCCACCGGTGGCGGGAAGAGCGCCCGGGTCGCTGGTCGAACCGCCGGCATTCGCCGCCGAGACCACGAGCGTCACCGAGCCGACCTGCAGGCCGTTGGAGTCGTACGCGGCGACGGTGAAGGTGCCCTCGGAGTTGCTCTTGAAGACGGCCGCCGAGGTGCCGTCGACGACGGGCTTCTGCAGGCCGGCGGGGGCTGCGGTGCGGACGATCGATGCGAGCGTCGCTCCGTCGCCACCCGAGAGGGTGAACACCGCGAAGTCCTGCGGCGAGGTGCTCGGGATCGTGGCGGTCAGCGTGATCTCCTGACCGGGTGCCGGTGTGGTGTCGGAAGTGACGAGTCCACCGCCTTCGACGGGGTAGGTGGATGCGTTGGCTGCGGCGACTCCACTGAATAGGAGCGCACCTGCCACGACGAGTATTGCGGCGGTTTTCTTGAACATTTTGGGATCCCCCGGGTGGTTTGGCGGCTGTGGAATGGAAGAAGCTACGTCGCTGGAACACTCGAAGGGTTCGGATCCCTCTGCTGACACTCTACCGAGAATGAGCGGTTTCACACGAAGTCTTCAGTTTCGCGGGCGTAACGATTCGTCTCGATCAGATGAACAGCAGCTCAAGAGGCGCGCCAAAACACCCGATTCACCCGAGCAGCGTGCCCCCGAGGCACAGCACGACGAAGCTCAGGCTGTAGAGCACATGCACGAGCACAGCCCCCCAGATTCGCCCCGTCAGCACGACGAGCGTGCCGCACACGAGTCCGAGGATGCCGTCGGCCACGGCCAGATCGACGCTCGCGCTTTCGCCGAACACACTGACGAGCGTGAACACGGCACTCGTGACGAGCACGGCGACGACGCCGGCGAGCGGCTTGCCCATCGACCGGCGCAGCACGGTGAAGATCGCCACCATCAGGACCGCGCGGAAGAAGAACTCCTCGATGACGGGAGAAATGACGGCGGCCGCGACGAGGTCGGTGAACCACCATGTCGACGACAGGCTGCCGTCGACGAGAGGATAAGTCGGCAGGGCGCCCGAGCCGCCGAACGCGACGGCGAGCCAGCCCTGCAACGTCCGCAGAACCAGGGCGAAGCCCACGCCCCACAGCAGATCGATCCACCGGAGTCGCAGCAGGCCCGCCGGGCGCGACGTGGTGAACGCCCAGACGATGGGGAGTAGCATCCCGAGCCAGAGGCCCACCTGCCCGGCGATCGCACCCGCGACCGAGGGCGACGCGGCGGTGAGCAGAGCACCCAGGAGCACGCCGATGCCCAGCGAAACGAGGGCGAGCGCGATGAGCGTTTCGCGCCATCTGAGCACCGTACGGCCGCCTTGACGCCAGTCGGTGCGCGGCGTGCGCGACCCGCTGCGCGTAACGGGCGGGGGGTCGCCGAGCGTTACGGCGGCGTCGCTAGAGTGTTCGGACACGCGCCCACGCTACCCGGCGCCACTCTCGGGGAGGTCACCGATGTTCGAGCTCCTCACCGTCTGCACCGGCAACATCTGCCGTTCGCCGCTCGCCGAGCTGCTGCTGCGCGAGCGCTTGCGACCGCTGCAGGCGACAGTCACGAGCGCAGGCACGAGGGGTCTGCGCGATGCGCCGATGACGCCGGAGGCGATAGAGATCGCTCAGGGCCTCGGCGTCGACACGGCCGATTCGCGCGCCCACCGGTCGCGCATGCTCACCGAGGGGCAGCTGTTGAGCCCCGACCTGATCTTGGCGATGACCCGCGACCACCGCAGGCAGATCGTTGAACTCGCGCCGGCCCGCACCCGGGTGGCCTTCACGATCCGCGAGTTCGCCCGGCTCGCCGCTGAAGTGCCCGACGACGAGATCCGGCGCGCCGCAGCAGATGCGGGAGCGGATGCCTCGGGCCGCGTCCGCGCGGTGGGCAAGGTCGTCGCGTCGTACCGTGGGCTCGCTGCGCAGCCCGCCGACCCGGCCGACGACGACGTCATCGACCCGTATCAGCGGTCGATGGCCGTGTATGAACTCATGGCGGCGCAATTGAGCCCGGCGGTGGACTCCGTCGTGCGGACGGTGAACATGGCCCTGGCGCATCCCTAGCCCGGGTTCGCTCCGTAACATGCCCGCAAATCGTGTGTGGCAGGATTACGGGAACCGCCACGGCCCCCATCCGTGCGCAGCACCACGAGAGGCACCATGGAGCTCAGCGATTACATCCGCATCCTCCGCAAGAATTGGGTGATCATCGTGATCGCCACTCTTCTGGGCGTGGGGGTCGCTGCGGTCTTCTCCCTGACGCGGACGCCTGTGTACACGGCATCCAGCACTGTCTTCGTCTCGACACAGGCCGGTGCCACCGTCGCCGAGCTGCAGCAGGGGTCGAACTTCACGCAGGCGCGCGTCGAGACGTACGTCAACCTCGTGAAGACGCCGCTCGTGATCGATCCGGTGATCGCCGAGCTCGACCTCGACGCCACTGCGGCGACGCTGAGCAAGAGCGTCACGGCAACGGCACCGCTCAACACCACGCTGATCACGATCGCCGTCACCGATTCCGACCCGGTACGCGCCGCCGACACCGCGAACGCACTGGCGGCGAGCCTCACGTCACAGGTCGAGAAGATCGAAACGCCCAACGGCGGGAGCACGAGCCCCGTCCGCCTCACCCGCGTGCAGGACGCGACCGCTCCGACCGTGCCGTCGAGCCCCAACGTGCCGCTCAACCTCGCCCTGGGTGCCCTCATCGGCCTGGCGCTCGGCATCGGCTTCGCCGTGCTGCGCACGGTGCTCGACACCCGCATCCGCACCGCCCGCGACGTCGAGGGCATCACCGACAGCCCGATCATCGGCGCGATCGCGTTCGACGCGAAGGCCAAAGAGCGCCCGCTCATCGTGCACGACGACCCGCAGAGCCCGCGCTCCGAGTCATTCCGGGCCCTGCGCACCAACCTGCAGTTCCTCGATATGGGTGGCCGAGACAGCTTCGTCATCACCTCCAGCGTGCCCAGCGAGGGAAAAACCACCTCGACGATCAACCTGGCGATCGCGCTCGCCGACGCCGGCAAGCGGGTCGCGCTGATCGACGCCGACCTGCGCAAGCCCAAGGTTGCCGAATATCTCGGCATCGAGGGCGGCGCGGGCCTGACGGATGTGCTCATCGGTCGCGCCTCCCTCGCCGACGTCATGCTGCCGTGGGGTCAGCGCAGCCTGTTCGTGCTTCCCGCCGGGCGGATTCCGCCCAACCCGAGCGAGCTGCTCGGCTCCGACCAGATGCGCACGCTCCTCGATGCGTTGGAGCGCGACTTCGATGTCGTGCTGTGCGATGCTCCCCCGCTTCTTCCGGTGACGGATGCCGCGATCCTCGCGCGCCGTACGAGCGGAGCGATCGTCGTGGTCGCCGCAGGGCGCACCAACAAGCGTCAGCTCGATGGGGCTGTGGATGCTCTCATCACCGTCGACGCGAAGGTCGCGGGCGTCGTCATGTCGATGGTGCCCACGCGCGGACCCGACTCGTACTACAGCTACGGGTACGGTTATGGCTACGGCTACAGCACGCCGCCCGAGGCTGCGAAGCCTGACCGTCGTGCTCAGCGCAGAAGGTCAGGGACGAAGAACCCCAAGCCGTCGCAGGCGACCTAGCCGTGGCCTCCCGCCCTCGCCCCTCGGGAGGATCGCGCAGCGCACGATGGATTGCCGTTCTCTCCATCGCCGCGCTGGCCGTGCTCGTCGGAGGACTGTCGCTGGCCGCCTATCAGCGCGCGAACCCTCCCGCCCAGACCGCCTCCTCCCGTTCGGTCGCGGAGGCCCCCTCGGTCACTGAGCCCCCTTCGGTCACTGAGCCTGTCGAAGTGTCGTCCCCGACCCCGTCCCCCACCCCTTCGGTCACTGAGCCTGTCGTAGCGTCGCCGCCCCAGACTCGCTCAACCGAACGCTTCCTCTCCGTGGGGTCGGCCGCCACCTGGCGCGCCACCGCCGGCGAGTGTGGCAAGACACCTCCGACTGTCGAACGCTCCACTGACGACGGTGCGACGTGGACCGATGTCACACCCACCTATCGGGGGCTCGCGCAGATCTCGTCGCTCGACGCGTTCACCGACACGCAGGGTGAGCTGGTCGGCGCGGTGGGCTCGACCTGCCAGACGCAGGCTCTGCGCACTTTCACGCAAGGGCAGTTCTGGGAGTCGTACCCCGACGTGCTCGCCGCATCGACCTACCTCGATCCCGCCGATCCCTCCGTCGTCGTCACCCCCACCGGACGTGTCGACGCCCTGTGTGCCGCGCCGACATCCCTGCGCTCGTCCGATGACGAGGTCGCGCTCATCTGCGACGGCTCTGCCTACACGCTCGGGCGCGCGAACTCATGGACAGCGGTCGACGTTCCCGACTCACTAGCGCTCGCAATGAGTCCCGAGGGGATCCTGGTGGCCCACACGTCGATCGGCTGCACAGGCGTCGCCGTGTCGCTCGTCGCGCCCAGCGCTGCACCGGTTCAGGTCGCGTGCGCGACCACCGTCGACCCCGCCGTCGGGCCCGTCGCCATCGCCTCCGACGGTGACCGGCTGCTCGTGTGGGCCGGCGGCGTTGTTACGGATCTGGCGCTGTGACGACCCGCCTGACGCTCGGCGTCACCCCGGCGCCGTGCGTCACACGCGCGTCACAAAGGCCTGATAGCGTGCGAGCGGGGAAGGGATTGGGCGTCGAAGGAGAGGAGACAGGGTGACGCCGGATCTTCAGGTTGACGCGACATCGGAGTCGCCGCGTACCGATGAAACACTTACGAACGCGACGGACGATCTCGCACACACTGCGAAGATCCACACCGACGCGTCTCCTTCGAGCACTCCCACTCCCACGCTCACGACCGATACCGGATCCCTCCGCGTCGCTGACCGGCCGGCGACAGCCGAGCCACGCTGGCGCCGCCGCTACGGAACCCTTCTCTGGATCACCGACCTGCTCGCCCTGATCTGGGTCGTCTACGGCACGCAGATCATCTGGTTCGGCACAGGCAATGCGCAGGTCGCGATGCGCGACGATAGCCGCTTCAACGAATTCTCGTACTGGGTCTTCTCGGCCGTCTTAGTAGTGCTGTGGATGTGGGCGTTGTCCTTCGCGGATTCTCGTAGCCACCGTGTGATCGGCGCCGGCCTCGCCGAATACACGCGCATTGTGAACGCGAGCTTCCGCCTGTTCGGCTTGGTGGCGATCGCGGCGTTCTTGCTTCGTGTCGACCTCGCGCGCGGTTTCCTCTTCATCAGCCTTCCGCTTGGAGTCCTGGTACTACTCCTTGAACGGTGGCTTTGGCGTCAGTGGCTTCTGGTGCAGCGCGTGCAGGGAAAGTACGTGGCGAGAGTTCTCCTCGTGGGGTCGCGCACGTCTGTCGCGCAGATCGCCCGCGAGCTGCGCCGCGTGCCGGGTGCCGGTTATCACGTCGTGGGGGCATGCGTCCCCTCCGGCAAGATCGCGGAGACGATCGAGGGCACAAACATTCCCATCATGGGAAGCGTGGATGCTGTGCAGAGGGCCATGCAGGCGACGCGAGCCGACACTGTTGCGGTCACCAGCACTGACGACCTGCCACCCGACAAAGTCAAAGAGATCTCGTGGGGACTCGAGGCCGGCAAGCAGCACCTGGTCCTCGCTCCGAGCATCACGGACATTGCTGGCCCGCGACTTCACACGAGGCCCGTTGCCGGTCTGCCGCTGATACACGTTGAAACTCCCCGATTCACGAACGGCCAGCGGTTCACCAAACGTTCGTTCGACCTGATCGTCACATCGGTCATCACGCTCCTCCTCTCACCGGTGCTTCTCATCGTCGCGGCTGCCGTCAAGCTCACGAGCAATGGACCCCTCCTTTACAAGCAAGAACGTGTGGGGATCAACGGGGCTCCGTTCCACATGCTCAAGTTCCGGTCAATGCGTGTAGGTGCTGACAAAGAACTCGCCGCTCTCCTCGCAGCGCAGGGAACCGGTGAAACCCCCCTCTTCAAGGTAAAGAACGATCCCCGGATCACCCCCATCGGCAAGGTGATCCGCAAGTACTCGCTCGACGAGCTGCCACAGCTGTTCAACGTCCTTGGCGGCTCGATGAGCCTAGTCGGCCCACGACCCCAGATCGCGGCCGAGGTGGCTCTCTACACGAGCGCAGCACGACGGAGACTGCTCGCCCGGCCGGGCATCACAGGTCTGTGGCAGGTAAGCGGTCGCAGCACGCTGGATTGGGAGCAGACCGTGCGTCTCGACCTGTACTACGTCGAGAACTGGACCTTGATAGGCGATGTCGCGATCTTGGTCAAGACCGCAAAGGCAGTTCTCCTACCGGGCGCGAGCGCTCACTAGCTATTTCCACTGACACCCCGCGACCGATCTCGCGACCACCACGCACGAAAGCACCCCTAAGTATGCGAATAGCTGTGGTTTCGCTCCACTACGCCCCGGAGCCAACCGGGAATGCCCCTTACGTGGCTGACCTTGTCAGTGGGCTGACATCCGCGGGACATGAGGTGACTGTGATCACTTCCCACCCGTTTTACCCCGGCTGGCAGCGATACAAAGAGTACGGTCCGGGGCGCACCACGACCAATAGCTCGGGCGTCGACGTGATTCGGCTCCGGCATTACATCCCAGCCCGCCCAACCGCATTGAAGCGACTGATCTCCGAACTGACCGGAGGCGCTGCAGCATTTGCGGAGGGCGTTCATGACGCTGATGTCGCCATCTTCGTGTCGCCCGCCTTGTTTCACGCGGCTCTCGCCTCACGGCGAATA
Source organism: uncultured Microbacterium sp. (assembly GCF_964244775.1). Lineage (NCBI taxonomy): Bacteria > Bacillati > Actinomycetota > Actinomycetes > Micrococcales > Microbacteriaceae > Microbacterium > uncultured Microbacterium sp. Next base: position 68,407 of record NZ_CAXTJR010000006.1, on the reverse strand, counting down.
GCGTGGCGCTCTAGACGCTCTCGCCCACCATGGGTGGTCTGGGTTCAGGACCTCTACACGCTGGGAGTGAGGGAGACTGGCACAGCGGGTGGTCGGGCAGCCGATGTGATATCGCGCGTCGAATCGTCGATGCTCCGCGGTGCCGATCGGGTCGTGTCCATCCATGAACGCTTCACCCGTTTCGTGATCGACAGCTTGGGTGTGAGCGAGGCGAGTGTGGCCACCATTCGAAATTGGTCCCACATTCAGGCTTCTGCAGGCGAGCCCGCCGACCGTAAAGCGCTTGGCTGGCGGCACGACGAGTACGTTGTATTGCACGCCGGAAATCAAGGGCTAAAACAGGGCCTCACGAATGTCGTAGAAGCCGCAAAGATCGCAGAGCAACGAAAACTGCCTATCCGGTTCGTGCTACTCGGCGATGGGAATCAACGCGAGACCCTCGAGAAAATGGGGCGAGGTGTGTCGACGATCCAGTTTATGGACCCACTCCCCGATGAACTGTTCTTCAGCACCCTGACTGCCGCGGACGCCCTACTGGTCAACGAACTACCCGACGTAAGAGAGATGTCGGTCCCGAGCAAACTCACGAGCTATTTCGCAACCGGCCTACCGGTGATCGCATCTACGAACCGCGACAGCGTTACCGCCGAGGAGATCGGGCGTTCGGGCGGAGGAACCGTCGTCGACAGCGGAAACCCTGACGAACTAGTTCGACGGATCGTGGAGCTTCAGGGTGATCCAGACCGCGGCGCAGCTCTCGGTGCGGCTGGTTTGCGCTATCGGCAAGAGCAGCTTGGTCGAGACGCAGCGATCACCAAATTTCTTGCGTTGCTAGACGGGATGAGATCAGCGCGACCACTCCACTGACCGCTACAATCCGAGCAGCGGAGAACAGCCACCGCAGCGCGACGCGGCGCTCTGCAACACACTCACGCCAGAATCAGGCCCTCGCACGCCCCCCCCCACACTCAAACGGCTCGCCTTACGGAGCAGACGAAAGAGCGCGGCTAGCGGCGACGAATACGTGCGGTGAGGTCAGTCCAGACGGCCCGCAGCACAGTGCGATTCTCATCTCCGGCGAGAAGCCACAGGAGAGCACAGTAAGCGACCAGCGCGAGGACGGCGACAGGGCAGGCAAACGTCCAGAAGGGCGCGGGCGCAGTCGCCCACGGAGTGAACTGAAGGCCGATGATGACGGCGAACGGCACGATTGAAGCCACGACGCACCTCGTCAACTGCGAGACGTACTTTCCGATGTCCACACCGGCTGCGCGTTTGAGGACGACGAGCCGCACAGGCCAAATGACGAACCGCGCAAGTCGTGAGAACGCAATGCCCAGCACGCCGAAAGGGGCCAGCAAGAACACAAGCACAGTGCCGACCACATTCTGAATAATGGCAAGCAGAAGTGCGGACCCGGCGTGAGATGTCGCGAGCAACACGTTTCGGTCGAAGTACATCACCGCTCCCAGCGCCCAGCCCGGCGCGAGGATCCAAATGATGGGGACAGCATCTGTCCATTGTGGCCCGAACAGGAAGGCGACGAGTTGCGGGGCGAGCGTTGCTACGAGGCCAAAAATCGCGATGCTCGCAGCTGCTGCGACGAAAGTCAGCTGCCGGAAGATGCGATTAAGACGTACAGAATCATCCTGCACGCGGGAGAATGTCGTGAAAGACACCCTGGACAAGACGGAGGTCACGAGTTCTATCAGAATTGTGCCGACGCGCTGAGCGATGAAGTAATAGCCAAGTTCTTGAGGCGAGAACAGTGCCCCGATGACGATCTTGTCGATGTTGGCTTGTATAGCGTCAAGGAGGTCGATCGCAAGAATCGAGCCGCCAACGCGCCACAGCGAGCGGAGCGAAACGAACGAGTACTCGAATCGTGGTCGCCACGGCGTGGAAGACCAAAGCGCGATCACGGCTGCGAGCGCAGTGACGATTGTCTGCGCCACGAGTGCCCAGATGCCACCGCCCACCAGAGCCAGCGGGATTGCTACTGCGGCGCCGCACACGGTCCCGATGAATTGCCTGATCGAGAGCGGCTTAAATTCCAGTTCGCGTTCGAGGAGCGCCGCAGGAACCTGCGAGAGGGCGCTCAGCGGAAACAGAACGCTCATCGCCTGGAGGACTGGCGCGAGTTGTGGTTCCCCGAACGCGCTCGAGAGCGGGCCAGCGGTCAGTGCCAGTCCGGTTCCGAGAAGCACACTGACGCCGAATGACGTCCAAAATGCCGTAGACGCATCTTTCGGGTCGAGTGTGCGCTTCTGAATAAGTGTCTTGCTCAGTCCCGAATCGACGAAGACCTGGAGCACGGCGAAAATCGAAGTCGCCAGCGAAATCACTCCGAATTCCGACGGGGTGAGAAGGCGGGTCAGGACTGCCAGCACGAGAACGGTTACAAGTCGCGACGACCACCGTTCGGCCACAACCCATCCGACCGATCGAGTGGCCCGCCGACGGAGACCGTCGTCGTCGCTCATAGCGGTGTCACCCGCCGATCAAGACGCGTGCTCGGCGGCGCGAGCTCGTCACCTTCGGATAGCCCTTCTCGCAACAGCCTTCGATGTCTCTGAGATCGGTCTTGGCCCGAATGAGCTCCAGGCACGTCTGACCAAGCTTCGGCTGTCGCGGATGCCGAATTCACGCAGTAGCGCTCTGGTGGCTGGGAACGCGATTCCGGTCATCGACTTTCCTGAGTGGTTTTCGCCGGTATCGACATGGTAAACGGCGCCCCTGAAAGGCAAAACTTGGAGGTTGCGTCCGTGCGCTTCATGCCATTCTACCGCGTCCCGGTGGGCACCCATTATGTTGAAGAGGAGTTCTCCGTAGGCAGCAGCAATCGTCTGCTGGTCTGCTCCAACGCCGACATCGGAAGGGACTGAATAGGCATCGAACGGGAGAATAAAGGACGTTCCACATGTGCGATTGAATCGAGGAATCATACGGAAGACGCCGCGGGAGCCTGAATACATCCAGCCCTTCTCGATCACCCATCCCTGACAATCCGCATGGTCCTTGACGAAACCGGATAGTCGCCGGCTCACGAAGTCATCAGCATCGAAAATCATGACGAAGTCCGGGGAGTAGCTCCGTGCCGCGATGAGCCCGACACCGATCTTCGTGCCCTTGTCCCACACGAATGGCGCCCGTGCGGTGCGCGGTCCAGTCGGTGGCGCGGGCGCGGGAAAGTCCACCGGAACGAACACTGTTCGCTCCGGAAGAGGGAAGCTCGGGGCTCGATTGCCCACCACTATGACCACGAAATCCTGATCAACCTGCCCGGCGACTGAGCGCAGAGTGTCTTCGAGCAAGTTCTCGACCCTGCTGTACGAAGCCGAATTGTCCGGATGACGAATGGATGTGATGAACGCGATCATTTCCGTGCCACCAACTCACGCGCCAAGCTCTGCGCTTCAGCCAGGCTTCTTGCGTAGTGAGCGGTGGAGAAGCCGCCAGTGTAGTCGCGATAAATGCCGCTCACCTTCCCGTAGCTGTTGTCCAAGGCGACGTGGGGCACGCCCAGAAGGGCGGAGAGCACATGGGCGTGCAGTCGGTCCGTGACGACGGCTCGGGCGGAGCCATAAAGCTTTACCGCACCTGCGACATTGACTCGGTTGACGTTGTCAAGTGCCCAACCGCCGACCCGGTCCGGCATCCCTGCGGGCAAAGCGGGTACTCGCCGACGAATCTTGACGTACGTCCTACAGGTGAGGGATCCCCCGCGAGCGAGGCGCCATTGCACCGCCCTCGCACCCCGCGGGTACCAGTCCGTCACATGTAGGGGCGTTCCGTCGAGCCATAGAGGTCCGATCTCCGCGAGACCGGACGACGCCTCCATGTCTTCGCGCGCAATGACCACGACATCCGCCTTGTTTGCCGAGGAGAACGGGCGTTGGGGTGGATCCCACCCCAACGCCATATCAGCACAGAACCCAACGTCGAGCGAGGGCAGCTGCTTCTGCGCGCGTTCCATGGAGAGGCTGTCACGGAGGAGGATGTGCAGGTCAGGGTGAGCGCCCATGACCTTATCCGCGGCGGCGGCGCGCGCGTCGTCTTTGAAGTAGATCGACTGGGGAAGCTGGACGATCCGGTAGTCCGGCAGGTCGCGGATAACCTGTTCTCTGATCAGCTGGTGCCCGATCCAGAGATCACCGAAGTTGCCTCCGCCGTGCAGTAGGACGACTCCGCCTTCAGGGAGCGCCTTACGGAGCGCCCTCGGGTCGTACGACCACAGATCGGCCACGTACCTTATGCGCAAGCCGATCCGTGCGAGGAAGGCTAGCTCGCCGGCCCAGATGAGAGAGTCTCCGACGTTCCGTTGATTCGGAGCGTCAACGATTGCTACTTCGCGCGATGTTCCGATAGCGACCTTGAGCGCGTCTACGACGGAGGTTCTCAGACCGTCTAGGTATTCGATGTCAGCGGAAAGGATGGGGGCTCCTTCTGAGGGCGTTGCAGTGAACGTGTTGCGAGGTTCAGCCGGGGGAGATGTGGTGGGCACTTTAGCGCTGCCAGAGATCGCGGGGGAACGACTCGATGAGGGTTGCTGCATCCCACTCAAGCGGAGGTGCTGTGTGATCCGGAGCGTTCGCGGGCGTCTCGCTCACGTACGGCAGGCTTCTGCCCGTGCCCTCGAAGTAGTCTTCGTACTTGAGCAGATCCTCCTCGCCGGGTTTGACGAAGGAGACGGGCACGCCGAGCGCGTCGGCGATCACGATCCCGTGGAGCGACGACGTCACCACATGGGCGCTCTCGGCAATACGACGGATGATCCGCACGTAATCTCCGCGAGGGTCGAGGAATCCGGGTTGGGAGCGCCAATGTCGCGCGTCGTGAAGGTTTGGAAGGGAAGTCAACTCGAGAGCGGGCTGATGCGCGCGGCTGATCCCGAGGACCGCAGGGGCGAGCAATCCGGGGTCCCCGAAGACATCAGGCACGCGGATCCCGAGTCCCCTGAGCAATTTCGCAGTGATCGGTCCTCGCACCGCACGCACATCGAGTCTTCGCGCGGAGATTTGTTCGCGGGGCACCTTGCCGTTCACACCCGTGCCCCAGATGACATCGCCGTCGCGCGCGAAATGCATGATCGACCCGACGGCGAGCAGGCGCGCGGGCTCGGTCGCGGCCGGGAGTCCGGCCGCGAGAAGGCCGGCTAGAGCGGGACCCAACATGTCTCCGAAGTTTTTGACTCGGCCGACCGGGGGCAGAAGTCGTCCGAGTCTGCCACGCGTGAGTCTGCGGGGCGGGTCCCAGTGCACAAGTTCGACACCTTTGATATCCAACGAGTTCATTCGAGGCTCTGCGCGACTCGAGCCCGCGACTGGGGCATTTTTATGAGAGGTGGGACGCGCGTCGCGACGTGTCTGGAGTCATGCGCCGCCATCGCCATCAAGATGAAGATGAAGGACGGCACGATCACGTGACTTGTAAGCCCATCTGTCGGGATTAGCAGCGCGATTCCAAAACCGAGCTTCACGGCAAATGGCGCCCCTGACATCACCAGTATTGACGTGACCAGCACGAGCCAGACCCCGCCACCCACAATCCCGTACTCGAACAGGAGCTTGGCGATCGTAGGCGTGGTGACCTCCGTCTGCCAGCTGCCGGCCGTAAGAAGATCAGCGAGATCGCGTGCCGTTCCGGGACCGTATCCGAACCAGATCGGACCGTCGACCCACACCCCTAACAACTCCTCATACGGTCTCGTCAGTCGCGCGTCATTGCTCCCTCTGAGAAAGAAGAGTCGATTGATGAACGCTTGCGCGACCGGGACGACCGAGACCAGGCAGTAGACACCGACCGACACCACGACGGCAATGAGAACAGTCCGGCCCGAGCGGAGCATGGCAAGCACGATCGCCGGGATTACGAGCACTCCAGAGATCGCGACAGATGTGAACAGACCAGCGATGAGTGCCGTCACCGCCCAGCCCCGCACGCCTGGCGGCAGCTTGACCATGCCTGCCGCTATCGCGAGCAACGCGAGGGCCGAAAAGAGCGACAAGAACGACGGCTCCAGGAAGAGGGCACCGTTCGCCTTCATCCAGCTTGCGCCGTAGTCGACCGACTGCGCGGACTTGTACCCCGGGATGAGAAGGGCAGCGGGCAACAACGCGATCGGATCGAAGAAGTTGCCAGTCACCAGTGACCACCCGGACTGAACCGCTCCTAATGCACCGCCGAGAGCAGTTGCTGCGACCATGCCCAGGGCAAAGGAGTTCGGAATAGCGCCGGACCCCGCCGTGCTTGGGGCTTCAACGACAATTGCGGGGATCCAGAGAAGAAGCGCGAACGCGAGACTGGAGACCATGCTGGTACTGCCGTCGTTCGCGATGATGGTTGCGAAGCCGGCCGCGGCGAATAGGAGCATCATCACGGTCCGCGTCGGCGAGATCCTCGCTTGACGACGCGACAGCATGACCACAACGAACACGAGGACGATGACCGCAGAGACAGGAATCGAGAAGGCGCCCACCGGAATCCCGAGCCGCTGAAGCGCGATGACTAGCACACCAAGCGCAACCACCGATCTGATCGACCCGACCGACTGGACGGGCGCGCTGGTCGCAACGGGCGGTCGACGTGCAGCGAGGGTCGCTCTGGCGTTGGATGTGCTCATTCTTGTAGCCCACCGCCGTCGCCTATGCTCGCGGCAAGGCGCGGGTAGTTCGAAGCGTCTGGCACAAGTTCGAGCCGAAGGAGATTGGAAAGTTGCTCCACCAGGTTCGTCCCATAGGCGAAAACCCAAGGACCTGGCTCAACGAGCCCCATCGACCGCTGATGAATAATGACGGGCCGCCGTGCAGCGACTGCCTCGACAAGCTTATTTGGCACGCCGCTCCCGCCCTGGTTGGTGATGAATACAGCAGTGTTTCCGACATATAGCTCGCTGAGTGACGGGGCCCAGCCGCGAACGATCACCCCATCGGCTTCCACGTCGGGAAGGCCCAGACCGAACAACTCCAGCACGACCCCGGGGTTCTCTGCACGAACACTCTCCCATCCCTCGCGCAGCTCCTCGAAGCCGGAGAGGTTATGAAACGACCGCAAGTCGACTCCAGCCACGATTCTGTTCACCCTGCCGCGAACGACTTCAGGAATGTTTCGTAGTGTCTGTGGCAGGGTCGGAGGGATGACTTGAACGGCGCGGCGGAAGGATATGCCAGCGGCCCGGTCGGCGTCGGCGTCGCGGGCCGAGATGTAGGATACCGCCATCCGACGGGGCGCTATCCGCTGCAGGGCGGCCCCCGCACGTGGCATGAACGCCCGCGCGGGCGCGCCCGCTTCCTCACGGGCGGCTAGCTGCAATACCCAGCTGTCGCATGCGTCGTAGATCACGGTGCGGGCGAAGAGTGCGGCGATCGCCGCTGCCACGAGCAAGTGGACCTCACCCAGACCGAGAAAGTAGAGCGTATCCCCCCTCCTGGTGCGACGGATGACCCCGGGAAGCCGGAAGAGAACGCCGAGGAATCTCCTGAGCAGGCCCGCGTCGCGGACGGTCTCAGGCAGCAACGGGAGGGACTCTGATACCTGATCTCGATCCGCCAGCCAGGCAACAATATGGGCGTGCCTGCGGGCTTTCCCTGGAGCCTGCGCGGACGGAGAAGTCTCAACCACAAGGAATACCTTCGGACTCGCCGCCGGTGCTCTGATGTCGTCGCCCACACTGCCTCCGTCGTGTCAAACCGTGCGGAGGTCACCATACCGGGCCCTTTGGTCGAATTGATTTCAGGAACCTCAAGATCCGATCCTGGCAAGAAAGATCGTCTGGATCCAGGACGATCGCGCAGCGCGAGAAACGAACGTGTTACATCCACCCTCTACTCTGGCGACGGAGGCCTGCGACCTGGCATTCCGCACATGTGAGCCGTGGAGGACGTCGTGAGCTCCGAAAGAACGCTAGTCAGGGCGACCTTCTTGTCAAGCGCCGTCGATGCGTGGGGAGCCGAGGAGAGTCTCCTTACGCTCGCTCGATACTTGCCGGACTTCGGGGTGATACCCACGCTGTGGACTCGAAATTCCAACCTGGTGACACGATGGGTGAGCGAGGTCGGCTCCCCCGCTCGATTGATGCCGCCGGCGGAAGGTGGCCGGATCGCGGACGCATTGTGGTGGGCGCGTCACGCTGACAACGTGGATCCCACAGCCGCGCGACCCGAGGTAAAAGTTGTTTTCAGCATCGATCTGGCACCGCTCGCCGCCTTAGGCATGTTCGGACGCAGGCGGCCGGCGACCGTGCTTGATCTCCACGACTTCCTCCCGACCCGAGCAGGGAGATTCAAACTCAAAGTCGCGGCTTCCGCTTTCGACGGCGTGATCGCGATCAGTGCGTTCGCGGCGTCCCAGTTGCAGCCTCGTGCCAGCACTGTCGTTCTCGGCCGTCCGATAGCGGACTCTGGTTCGACCGGGTCCCGCCGCTCTCCAGAGCCAGACCGCGTTCGTGTCGGCATCGTTGGCCGAATCGACCCGGATAAGAATCTCGAATTGGCGCTCCGCGCGGTAGCCAGACTTCCCGAATCAGTACGACTCATCATCAAAGGCACGGCAAGCTCCGCTGGCACAGCGTACGAGCGTGACTTCAAGAGCCTCGCGGAAACGACTTTGGGTGACCGAGTCATTTTCACCGGGCGAGTGAACAACAGCACTGCCATGGACGGCATCGACGCGTTGCTTGTTACGAACGGGCGCGAAGCGCTGGGAAGAACAATCCTCGAAGCTCAACTCAAGGGTGTCCCAGTGGCAGTCCCGTCTGTCGGTGGAGCTTCCGAACTCGTGGTTGACGCGCAGACGGGGTACGTCTTCGATCCCGCAGACGACCGAGCCGCCGCTCACGCTATCCAGAGCGCGTTGACCGCCGACGTCGAACTGATCGAGCGTTCTCGACACGCGGCAGTTCGTCGAACGGATCCGCGCGAGTACGCCAAGCAGTACGCGAAGTACTTGCGAGATATCGCGCGGAAGCGTCCCCAATGACAGACCAAAGAGTGCGGGTTCTCTTCTCCTTTCGCACCCCTTCGTCAGAGTCGAATCCCTACGTTCAGTTGCTCTCGCGTGCCTTACGCGAGCGCGCGGTCCTCCTGTACTTCGGATGGAAGACCGCATTCTTCGGGAGCTACGACGTATTCCATGTGCATTGGCCAGAAACGTTGGTTCGAGGACGGAGCAAGTGGCGACGATTCGTCTCCTCAGTCCTGCTCGCTGCGTTGGTGTGTCGATTGCGTCTTGCTCGCGTGACCATCGTTCGCACCCTGCACAACGTCTCTCCCCACGAATCCGGGTCGCGTCTCGAGTCGGGAGTGCTGCACCTTCTCGATCGCGCAACCACACGATGGATCGTGTTGAACCAAGATGAGACGGTTGATGCTCTCGGCATCCCGGCCTATCGGATCACAGCAATCCCGCACGGGCACTTCATCGACTGGTATAGGCCCTGGCGGGATGGAGATAACGTTGCGCTGAGTGGATCGCTGCTCCTCTTCGGGCACGTGCGACCCTACAAAGGGGTGGAAAGGTTGATTGAGGCCTTCGAAGAGATCGCAACCGACTCGTCGATCACCTTGAGCATTGCGGGCGCATCCCACGACGAAGCGCTACGAACTCAGATTGCGGACGCTCAGTCGCGGATTCCGGGTCTGCACGCCGAGCTGCGGTTCCTGGGGGACCCCGAGCTCACGGAGCTGATCGAACGAGCGCAACTCGTCGTCCTCCCCTATGAGCGGATGCTGAATTCCGGAGCCGTCCTCACCGCGTTGTCGCTCGACACGCCCGTTCTCGTTCCGCGGAATCAGACCAACGAGAAGCTCGCAAGGGAGGTCGGCCCGTCATGGGTTCAGATGTACGAGGGCGCCCTCACGGGGGCGGATCTGCTGCATGCCATCGAAGCGACAGACCAAAGATTCATGCGGGGTGCACCCGACCTGCGCGCACGAGACTGGGAGCTCGCTGCCGATCAGCACCTTTCGGCCTATGGTGTCCTTGACTGAAACGTGGTGCGGGCGCATGCACCCATCAGAGTTCAATCAACGTTGCCCCCACCGTCGGAACGGTCTGCGTAACCGGCGCACGGTGCTGGACGAAACATTCGCGATCGATCGATTCGCTACTATGCTCCAACGGCTCATCGATGGGGATGTTCAGACTTTGCGAAGTTAGCCACCTATTTTCTCTTCTCCAAATGAATACGCACCACCCTCCCCACCCCCATCGTTCGGAGCTCCCCACATGCCGAAACGCGCCCTCATCACCGGAATTACCGGACAGGACGGTTCGTATCTCGCCGAACTGCTGCTCGCGAAGGGCTACGAGGTGCATGGCCTCATCCGCCGTGCCTCGACCTTCAACACCAGCCGGATCGATCACCTCTACGTCGACCCTCACGATCCCGAAGCGAGGCTCTTCTTGCACTATGGGGATCTGAGCGATGGCGCGCGCCTTGTCACGCTCATGGCGGAGATCAACCCTGACGAGGTGTACAATCTCGCAGCCCAATCGCACGTGCGCGTGTCGTTCGATGAACCTGAGCACACCGCCGACACAACGGGCACCGGCAGCATCCGTCTGCTCGAAGCAGTCCGGCTGTCTGGCGTTCACACCCGTTACTACCAGGCCTCGTCATCGGAACTGTACGGCGCTACACCGCCGCCGCAGAGCGAGACCACCCCGTTCTACCCGCGCTCGCCGTACGCCGCAGCCAAGCTCTACAGCTACTGGATCACCAAGAACTACCGCGAGGCGTACGACATGTTCGCGGTGAACGGCATCCTGTTCAACCACGAGTCGCCGCGACGCGGCGAGACCTTTGTGACGCGCAAGATCACTCGTGCCGTCGCCGCGATCAAGGCGGGCAAACAGGACTTCGTCTACATGGGAAACCTCGATTCGATCCGCGACTGGGGCTACGCCGCCGAGTACGTCGAGGGCATGTGGCGCATGCTGCAGGCCGACACCCCGGACGACTACGTTCTGGCCACGGGAGTCGGCATCACTGTGCGTGAGTTCCTCGAGATCTCATTCAGTCACGCCGGCCTCGATTGGGAAAAGCACGTCCGGTTCGATGAGCGGTACCTGCGACCCACCGAAGTCGACGCGCTCGTCGGAGACCCGTCGAAGGCTCGCGATGAGCTCGGCTGGGTGCCGACCGTTGATGGTCGGCAGCTCGCCAAGCTCATGGTCGATGCCGACATCGAGGCCCTCGACTATGCCGGTCGACCCTGGATCGACAAGGTGGCTCTGAGTGGCTGGGCGGCGGCGTGACCGCCGCCGACGGAGTCGAATACACCCCCGGAGAGCTCGATCGCGACGCGACGTTCTATGTCGCCGGACACCGGGGGCTCGTGGGGTCGGCCATCTGGCGCAAGCTCGAGGCATCGGGCTTCGACCGGCTCGTCGGCAAGCCTTCTTCCGAGCTCGACCTCAAAGATCGCGATGCGGTCTTCGCCTACATGAGTGAGACCAAGCCGAAGTACGTCGTCCTCGCCGCAGCCAAGGTCGGCGGCATCCTCGCCAACAGCACCTATCCCGTTGACTTCCTGAGCGACAACCTCCGCATCCAGGTGAATGTGCTCGACGCCGCGCTCGCGAATAACGTCGAACGGGTGCTCTTCCTCGGGTCGTCGTGCATCTACCCGAAGTACGCCGCGCAGCCGATCCGCGAAGACTCTCTGCTGACCGGACACCTCGAAGAGACCAACGACGCGTACGCGATCGCGAAGATCGCCGGGATCATGCAGACTCAGGCGGTGCGGCGACAGTACGGGCTGCCGTGGATCTCGGCGATGCCGACGAACCTCTACGGCCCGAACGACAACTTTTCGCCCAAGGGCTCGCACGTGTTGCCGGCGCTGATTCGACGGTACGACGAAGCGGCTCATTCGGGCGCGGGGAGTGTGACGAACTGGGGCACAGGCACGCCGCGCCGCGAGTTCCTGCACGCCGACGATATGGCGGATGCCTGCCTGCACCTGCTCGAGCACTACGACGGGCCCGATCAGGTGAACGTCGGCACGGGATCGGACGTCACGATTCGCGAGATCGCCCACACGATCGCCGAGGTGGTGCGCTTCGAAGGTGAGACCGAGTGGGACACGTCGAAACCCGACGGCACGCCGCAGAAGCTGCTGGACGTCTCGAAACTCGCTGATGCGGGCTGGACCTCGAAGATCTCACTCGCCGAAGGAATCGACCGCACCGTCGCGTGGTACCGCGAGCACGTCGGCACGTTGCGGACATAGCTCGCCGAGTGGTGACGTTCGGCGCGGCCCGGCGTATCCCCAGGCGCCGCCTGAGGTGCGAGCCGGATCGTCGCGATCACGGCGGGCGATCATCCGCCCGGTGATGATGCTCACGCCAATGGAGACGACGACCCATAGGCCGACGCCCAGCAAGATCCACCCCAGTGGGTCCATTCAGCAACTCCCCAGCAGCTATGTGGGCACTCTACCTCAGCAGTGTCGAGATTCCGCTGAGACTCCGGGATCGGAGGGAGCCAGCATCCTCGGCTCAACCACTCGATCAGACCGTGATCGTCCGCGAACTCGGCACCCCCGCCGCATGCACCTCGCGGTGCAGCTGCTCCATGCGCGAATCGAGCTCGGCGGCCGTGTCGGCAGCATCCTTCAGGCTGTCCAGCAGATGTGCCGGCACCTGACGATCGAACTTGTAATAGATCTTGTGCTCGAGGCTGGCCCAGAAATCCATCGCGATCGTGCGGAACTGCACCTCGACGGGCACATCCACTCGACCCGTCGAGAGGAAGACCGGCACCTCGACGATCACGTGCAGGCTCTTGTAGCCGTTGGCCTTGGGCTCGGCGATGTAGTCCTTGACCGTCCGCACGGTGATGTCGTCTTGCTGGGTCAGCAGGTCGAACAGCCGGTACGCGTCGGCGACGAAGCTGACGGTGACGCGGATGCCCGCGACATCCGTGATGCTCTCGCGAATCGTGGGGAAGTCGGGGTCGATGCCCTTGCGCTCGACCTTCTCGGCGATGCTGTCGGGCGACTTGACCCTGCTCGAGACGTGTTCGATCGGGTTGTAGTCGTGCATGTGCAGAAACTCGTCGCGCAGGATCGCGATCTTGGTCTCGACCTCTTTGAGCCCGAACTGGTACTCGAGCAGAAACCGCTGGAACTCGTCGCGTATCGCGCGCATCTCTGACAGCGTCGCGGAGAACATCGGTTCAGGTACCGGGAGGGTCACTCCCTCACGGTAGGCAGGCTCGATTGGAGGGTGCTGTGAGGCCGGACAGACTCGACCTTTAGAGTTGTCCAATGAGCGAACCCGTGCTGCCCCGCCCCGCGCGCAGAGCGGGCGTCGTGGTCGCCGCGGTCCTCGGCGGACTGCTCATCGTCTGCCTCGTGATGCTGGCCTGGGTCGGCATCCGCGGTGCGCTCGCCTACACGCACCTGCGTGCGGCGCAGGATGCCACGACCGACATCCGCGCCGACCTCGGCAACCCCGAGACCGCCGCGACGGCGATCGCCGATCTGAGCGCCGACACGTCGGCGGCCCACTCGCTCACGAGCGACCCGATCTGGCGGCTCGTCGAGGGCGCTCCGTGGATCGGCCCGCAGCTTGCGGCATTCTCGACCGTCGCCGCCACCCTCGACGACGTGGTGGGCACCTCTCTCGCGCCCCTGGCAGAGGTCGCCTCGACATTCTCGGCCGACTCGATCCGCCCGCAGGGCGGCCGGATCGATCTGAGCAGCTTCGTGACGATCCAGGATGCTGCGACCACCGGTGCCGAGGGCGTCACGGCGGCCGCAGCATCCATTCGTGCGATCGATACGACCCCGCTCGTCGCGCCGCTGCGATCGTCGGTCGACCAGATATCAGCGCTCCTCGACGAAGCGGCCACGGGCACCGACGCGCTCGCCCGGGCGACTGCGCTGTTGCCTTCGATGCTGGGCGGATCAGGGCCCCGTAACTACCTCGTGCTGTTCCAGAACAACGCCGAGCTGCGCTCGCTCGGCGGAATTCCCGGCGCGATGGCCCTGATCCACACCGACGGCGGCGCGATGACGCTCAGCCAGCAGGCATCGACGGCCGACTTTTCGCCATATGCCGAATCCGTTCTCCCGTTGCCACCCGAGGTTGTCGCCATCTACGGACAGCGACCGGGTAGGTACGTCCAGAACGTCACCCAGGTTCCCGACTTCACGATCTCGGCCACTCTCGCGCAGACCATGTGGGCGCGCGAGTTCGGGCAGCAGGTCGACGGAGTGCTCTCGCTCGACCCGGTCGCCCTGTCGTACCTGCTGAAGGCGACCGGCCCGGTGACGCTGCCGACCGGAGATGTACTGACCTCTGACAACGCGGTCTCGCTGCTGCTGAACGAGGTGTACCTGCGGTACTCCGACCCCGCGCAGCAGGACGAGTTCTTCGCGGCCGCGGCGTCATCGGTCTTCACGGCGCTGTCGCAGGGCGGAGCCGACCCGGTCGCCCTGCTGTCGGCCCTCACCCGCGCCGGCGCTGAGCACCGCCTGCTGCTGTGGAGCGCGCACCCCGACGAACAGGCGCGCATCGCCGAGACCACCCTCGCCGGTGCGCTCCCCGTCACCGATGACCAGACCGCGACGTTCGGCGCCTTCCTCAACGACGGCACCGGCTCGAAGATGGACTACTACGCCAAGGTCGACACGAACATCGCGTGGGATTCGTGCACTCTGGATGCCGGTGGCCTGGCGACCGGCAAAGCCACCCTCACGCTGACGATCGCCAACGCGGTGCCCGCCGACGCATCGAGTCTGCCCGAGTACATCACCGGCGGCGGACACTTCGGCGTGCCGGTGGGGACGGCCCGCACGGTCGGCTACCTGTACCTGCCCGAGGGGTTCATCCTCACCGCTTCTTCGCTCAGCACCGGCGGGGCGTTCGGCAGCGCGACGCACGACGGGCGCCAGGTGCTGACCTTCAGCGTCGACCTGACCCCTGGCGCCACCGCGACGGCGACCGTGTCGGCGCAGACGACGATGGCGGGCGCACCTCGGCTGACGGCCGAGGTGACGCCGGGTGTGATCCCGGCGGCTGCGCCCGAGGCGGTCTGCGGCGCGCCGCGGTAGTCGCCGCGCTCCGCGGCTACTCGACCTCCGCGGCCACCGCGGCCTCGGCCACCGGCTCGCCCGAGGCCGCCGCGCCGATGCGCGCCGTCACGAGAATCGGCAGGTGGTCGCTCAAACCCTGCGGGAGCGTGCGCACCTTGTCGATCTCGAACCCGACCGAGGTCGCGAAGTCGTAGTGTCCGCGGAAGAATCGGTACCGCGTGTATGTTCGCGCGTCGCTCAGGGTCAGCTCGTACCCGTGCTCACGCACCTTCTGGCCGAGGTTCTCCTTGAAGACGGGGTAGTTGTAGTCGCCGACCATGAGGATCGGGATGCCCGAGCCCAGCTCCCCCAGTTCGGTCAGCGCCGTGCGGATCTGGTGCCGGCGCAGTGAGTTCAGCGCTGTCAGAGGCGCGGCGTGGAACGAGGCGACGATGACGTCTTTGCCCGCATCGATGTCGTGCAGCCGCACGCCGAGCAGGCGCTCCTCGGCGGGCTTGAGCACGTAGTCGTGGAGCGACTTCTTGAGGGCCAGGGCCCGCACCTCGACCGAGCGGAACGTGTTCTCGCGGTAGTAGACCGCAAGCCCCAGGCGGTTGCGCTGGGTGGAATCGGCCAGCCTCAGCCCCGCGAGTTCCTCCGGGATGTCGGTGGTGTCGCACTCTTGGAGGCACAGCACGTCGACCGCGTGACGTTCGACGAGGCCGGCGAGTTCGCCGACGGCGCGGTGCTTGCGGAGGTTGTACGAAATGACCTTCATAGCGCCCCCAGCCTAGAACCGCGCGACCTCCGCCGGGTGACGGCATCGTGAATCATCGAGACTGCACAGCCAACGCCGAGGGTGCATTGCGGGGCGTGAGGGTGCATTGCGGGACACGTTCGCCGCAATGCACCCTCGGTCGCCGCAATGCACCCTCGGTCGTCGCAATGCACCCTCGATCCCGGCTACTCGGCGTCGCGACGGTTGCGGGTCAGGTCGGCGCGGGCCGCGAGCAGGTCGTCGGCGGGGTACCCCACCGCGGTGAGGGTGAGCCCACGGGCCGCCAGCACGGGGAACTCGCTCGTGCGCACCCCCTCGTCGCGGAGCACGGCCACATCGGCGATGCCGAGCCGGCCGTTGCCGACCGCGACGCAGGCGCCGACCAGCGCCCTGACCATGCTGTGGCAGAACGCGTCGGCGCGCACATCCGCGATGAGCGTGCCGCGCGCATCGCGCATCCACGAATAGTCGAGCAGAGTGCGTATCGTCGTCGCCTCGTCGCGCGGCTTGCAGTAGGCGGCGAAGTCGTGAAGTCCGGTGAGCGAGCGGGAGGCAGCATCCATCGCCTCCGAGTCGAGCACCCCGCGGACCCTCGTCGTCCGGTGCCGCTCGAGAGGGTCGTAGCCGGTGCGATCGTCGGCGAGCCGGTACTCGTACCGGCGCCAGACGGCCGAGAAGCGGGCGTCGAAACCCTCGGGCGCGAGGGTCGTGGCCGTCACGGTGACGTCGGCGTATGCGCCGAGTACGCCGCGCAGGCGGCCGGCGAGGGCTGCGATGTGGGGATTTTCGGGAAGGGATGCTGTCGCCCGGCCGGGCCGGATCAGCCGGGCGGCCCGGTCGTCATCGAGATCGACGTGCGCGACTTGACCGGTGGCGTGGACTCCGGCATCCGTCCGCCCTGCGACGACCAGGCGCGGGGCTCCGCCCAGGATGCGAGCCAGCGCATCTTCGAGCGTGCCCTGGACTGTGCGGAGCCCTGGCTGCGTGGCCCACCCGCGGAAGTGCGTGCCGTCGTAGGCGATGTCGAGCCGGATGCGCACCGCCTCAGCCTATGCCGCGCGGCCTCAGCGTTTCGTCGCGCTCAGCCGACGACCGACCGCCCCGGCACGAGCACCTCGCCCACCGCGGCGAGCGCGCTGCGCGCGAGGCGCAGCCGGTTGTCGCTCTCGCGCACGATCTCGCGCGCGAGCACCGGGTGGGCGCGCACGATCTCATCGAGCACGTCGACGGGGATGACGACCACCTCGACCTCCGACATCGCCGTCGCCCGCGACACCGTCGCCGAGCGGGTCAGGGCCGTCAACCCCACCGCATCGTCCTCGCCGAGCTGGGTCACCTGCACGAACCCCGAGTCGGTCGGCACCCCGAGCATCACCCGCCCGCTGATGATGAACCGGGTCGAGGTCGGAATCACGTCGGGCCGCAGGATCACCTCGCCCTGGCAGTACCGCTCCAGGCGGGCAGAGGCGGCGAGCGCCTCGGCTTCGACGGGACGGATGCTCAGCATCGGCGCGATCGCATGAAGAGCGTCCTGCAGGCGCGAGGGGGTGTTCCAATCGTCCGTCAGGTCGCCATCGAGGTGCAGGTCGACCCGCCGCGCGGCGTACCAGACCCGGGTCTGGAACGCGTCGAGCACGGCCCCGGCATCGCCGGCGTTCAGGAGCGGAATCGACACGGCGTACCGCGAGCCCTCCAGGGTGGTCGCGGTCGGCTCGGCCTTCGGAGACACCAGCGGGATGTCACGCGCGACCTCGACGAGGAGGCTCCGCACCCGCACCGGCGGGTCGTCGGTGGCAAAGGTCAGCTCGCGCACCGCGGCGAACGGCGTCGGGCTGCGCGAGAGGTTCGTGAACGAGCCGCCGGCGAGCTCCGCGGTCGGGATCACCATGATGCCGTTGCCGGTGTCGAGGTGCACCGCGCGCCAGTTCACCTCGACGACCTGCCCGCGCGTCCCGCCCGTCTCGATCCAGTCGCCGAGCTCGAAGGGCGCCTCGAAGATGAGGAACAACCCCGACACGATCGATCCGACCGCGCCCTGCAGGGCGAGGCCCACGATGATCGAGGTCACCCCGAGCGCGGCGAAGACACCCGCGACATCGGCATCCCACACCCACCAGAACAGCAGCGCGATGCCGACGATGATCAGCACGAACCGGATCAGGTCGCTGAAGATCGTCGGAAACCGATCGCGCCACGAGCCCTTCTCGCCGCGGTGGAAGACCAGGTGGTTGATGGCGTTGATCACCACGAGGATCACGAGCAGCCCGAACACGGTCGCCACGACCTTGGGCCACGTGCCCTGCCCCTGCCAGGCGCCTGGCTGCGTGATGAGGACGAGCACCGCAGCGACCGGCACGAGGTAGTTGCGCACCATCAGCACGATCGGCGCCGCACGGCTCCCGCGCCGCGCGAGCGCGTTGTGCATCTCGGTGAGCCCGATCAGCACGAGCGGCAGACCGATCGAGACGATCAGTGCGGGCCAGAACCAGGGCTGCGAGACGATTTCGGACATCGGATGCTCAGCTCCCCGCAACCGGAACGACGGGCGCCGCTCCGACCGGCCCCGTTCCGGCGGGCACCGTTCCGACAGGTGCCGTCACCGACGGTTCGATCCGCCAGACGCGCTGCGTGCCGCTCTGGGTCTCGACGTCTCCGGCCGGGCGCAACGGGATCGTGTCGGGGATCCGGTCGGCCACCCGCTGCGTGAGGTAGATGCCCGGCTCGGACGAGTCGCCCTGTACGCGGAAGGCGAGGCTGACAGCATCCCCCCACATGTCGTACACGACCCGCGCGCGCCCGATGAGCCCGCTGGTCACCTTGCCCGAGTCAAGGCCCGCCCGGAGCCCCAGCTCGACGCCCTGCTGCGCGGAGTAGCGCTCCAGGATCGTCGACAGCTCGATCGCGAACTCGACCGCCCGCCGCGCGTTGTCGACGCGGGGCGTGCCGAGCCCGCAGCTGGCGAGGTAGCTCTGCCGCGTGGTGCGCACGCGCTCGACCCCGTGACGCTCGGCGGCCTCGTCGAACGTGCGGATGAGGTCGTTCAGGCGCACGAGCGCCTCTTCGGAGGTGAGGGTGAGCGCGAGCGACTCGAAGCCGACGATGTCGGCGAAGATGACGGTGACGTCGTCGTTGTCTTGAGTGATCGCGTCGTCGCCGTGCTTGTAGCGGCTCGCCATCCCCTCGGGCATGAACGAGAGGATGAGTCGCTCGTTGGTCTTCTCGTGCTCGTCGATGAGGGCGGATTTCACCTCTAGGCTCCGGCTCATGTCGTTGAACGCCGTCGCGACGTCGGCCAGCTCGTCGCTGGAGCCGGCATCGACCTGGATGCCCTCCTCCCCCGCGGCGATGCGCTGCGCGGCGGTCTTCAGGCGCCGCAGCGGCCGCACGAACACCTGCGCGAGGACGAGCGAGAGCAGGCAGACGAAGATGATCATTGCGGCCGTCGAGAGGATCAGGTTGCGCGTGAAATCGTCGACCGGCACGAGCGCCTCGGTCGCGGTCTGCTGGGCGACGATGACCCACGGCAGGCTGTCGACCGCGAGCGGCGCGTACGCGGTGAGACTCTCCCGGCCGAGGTAGTCGCGCTCCAGCATCGTGCCGCTCTCGCCCGCGAGGGCGCGCGAGACCGCGTCGCCCGAGACGGTCTGCTGCAGCACGGTGTCGGCGTTGCGGATGCTGAGCTGCGCCGATGCCGGCGCGAGACCGGCGGCGACAGCATCCTGGGCATAGCCCTCGGGGTCTGCCTTCAGCTCGCGCGAGATCGAGCGCATCAGCCCGTCACGCCCGACCAGATAGGTCTCACCGGTCTGCCCGAGGCCGTTGCCTTGCCAGTCGCCGCCGACCGTCATCACGTCGTTGATGCGGTCGATCGGCAGCTCGATCGCGAGGGCGCCGACGATCTGCCCGTCGGAGGTGATCGGGGTGACCGCCCAGCCGGCGGGGCTGCCGATGCTCGGGCTGTACGGCGCGAAATCGGCGAGCACGACGTCGCCGGCGATGTTGCGGCTCATCGTCTGTCGGTAGGCGTCGGCGAGGTTCGAGAGCCGGTACGGGCCGTCGAGCAGGTTCGTGCCGAGGTCGACACCCTTGTAGGCGGTGTAGACGACGTTGCCGCTCGTGTCGATCATGAGGACGTCTTCGAAGCCCTGCAGCTGCGTCATCGCTCTGAAATAGTCGTGGTACTTCGCGTGTGCGGCCGACCATGCGCTGCCGTCACCGGCATCCTCGGCCTGCATCGCATCGGCGAACGACGTGTACGGGATCACGTAGTGGTACTGCAGGTAGCGCTGCGCGGCGTCGCGCGGAGTGAACGTCGAACCATCGACCGGCTTGCCCGTGGCATCCGACAGCTGGGCCGCGAACGTGCCGTCGTAGTAGGCGCCGAGATCTGCGGATGCTGTCGCATCCAGCTGCTGACCCTCCAGCGCCGCGAAGCCATCGCTGAAGGCTTTCACCGCCTGCGTGCTGGTCTCGTTCATCGCGCCGAGCTTGACGGCGTTCTCGATCGTCGTGAACAGCTGCGTGACCTCGCGGGCGCGGTTCTCGCGGATCTCGACGAGGCGCTCGTAGGCGATCGTGCGCAGCGACTGGGTGCCGTTGGCGTAGCCGATGATGCCCACGACGATGCTCGAGAGCACGCTGACCGACAGCAGCATGATGAGCAGGATCGAGTAGATCGACAGCCCGGCGCGCCGACGGCGTCGCGGACTGCCCACCCATGCGGGCGGCGTCGCGACGGGCGAGTTGGAATCGGACATCGTCTTCGTCCCGATCGGTGCACGTCAGTGTTGCCCCAATCCCGCGGGCGTGCCCGAGGGTGGGCCCAGGATAGTCCCGGGTTCTCCTACGCGGGAAGAGGCGGCGACCGACTCGCCTGATACCCGAGCCGCCGCAATGCACCCTCACCCGCCGCAATGCACCCTCACCCGCCGCAATGCACCCTCACCCGCCGCAATGCACCCTCGGCCTGCGCAATGCACCCTCGCCGAGGGTGCATTGCGGGAACCGAGGGTGCATTGCGAGAACCGAGGGTGCATTGCGGGAACGACGAAACCCCGCGAGCCGAAGCTCGCGGGGTTTCGTGTCGACGGTGGTCGGCCTACTTGTCGGCGTCGTCCGTAACGACAGCGTCGTCGGCGGCTGCTGCAGCAGCAGCGCCCTCCTCGGGCGACTCGGCGCCGGCGTCTTCGGCGGGGGTCTCGACGACCTCTTCCTCGACGACGGTCTCCTCGACCGGAGCAGCAGCGGCCGGAGCGGCAGCAGCCGACTTCTTCGCGCTCTTCGGCTTCGGGTTGACGGGCTCGAGCACGAGCTCGATCACGGCCATGGGGGCGTTGTCGCCCTTGCGGTTGCCGATCTTCGTGATGCGGGTGTAGCCACCCTCGCGGTCGGCGACCAGCGGCGCGATCTCGGTGAAGAGCTCGTGCACGACGGTCTTGTCACCGATGACCGACAGCACCCGGCGACGGGCGTGCAGGTCTCCGCGCTTGGCGAAGGTGACAAGGCGCTCCGCGAGCGGACGCAGGCGCTTGGCCTTGGTCTCGGTCGTCGTGATCGACTTGTGGGTGAACAGTGCGGCCGCGAGGTTCGCGAGCAGCAGGCGCTCGTGGGCAGGACCGCCGCCGAGGCGGGGACCCTTCGTGGGCTTGGGCATTCTCGATTACTCCAGGATCAGATTCGGGGGGACCGGGGCTCAGACGGCTTCGTCGTCGTAACCGCCGTAGAAGTGCGCGCCGTCGAACCCGGGGACCGAATCCTTCAGCGACAGTCCGAGCGAGATGAGCTTGTCGCGCACCTCGTCGACCGACTTCTGACCGAAGTTGCGGATGTTCATGAGCTGCGTCTCCGACAGGGCGACGAGCTCGCTGACCGAGTTGATGCCCTCGCGCTTGAGGCAGTTGTACGACCGCACCGACAGGTCGAGGTCTTCGATCGGCATCGACAGCTCGTTCGACAGGACGGTCTCGACCGGGGCGGGGCCGATCTCGATGCCCTCGGCCTCGACGTTCAGCTCGCGGGCCAAGCCAAACAGCTCGGTCAGGGTGCGACCGGCCGATGCGACAGCATCCCGAGGAGCAATGCTCGACTTCGACTCGACGTCCAGGACGAGCTTGTCGAAGTCGGTGCGCTCGCCGGCACGCGTGGCGTCGACGCGGTAGCTGACCTTGAGCACGGGCGAGTAGATCGAGTCGATCGGGATCTGACCGGCCTCGGCGTACTCGTTGCGGTTCTGCGTCGCCGAGACGTAGCCGCGGCCACGCTCGATCGTTAGCTCGAGCTCGAACTTCGCGGTGTCGTTGAGGGTCGCGATCACCAGGTCGGGGTTGTGGACCTCGACACCGGCCGGAGCCGAGATGTCGGCGGCCGTGACCTCGCCCGAACCGGTCTTCCGCAGGTACGCGGTGATCGGCTCGTCGCGCTCGCTCGAGACGACGAGCTGCTTGATGTTCAGGATGATCTCGGTGACATCCTCCTTGACACCGGGAATGGTGCTGAACTCGTGGAGGACGCCGTCGATACGGATGCTGGTGACGGCCGCACCGGGGATCGACGACAGGAGGCTGCGACGCAGCGCGTTGCCGATCGTGTACCCGAAGCCGGGCTCCAGCGGCTCGATAATGAAGCGGCTGCGGAACTCCCCGATCTTCTCCTCGGTCAGAGTGGGACGCTGTGCAATCAGCACTATGGGTTCCTTTCGATCACGTGCCCGCTATTTGACACGTGCAATTGATGAGGTATTGAGTTTTTCTCGGGATGCTCGGGGCTCACGACTTCGCCGTGCCGAGGCATCCATGAATGGATGAAATCCGGGCCTCCGGCAGACGGGAATGGCGGTTCCTTGGCCTGCCGGAAGTCCGGAAACTTATACGCGGCGGCGCTTCGGAGGACGGCAGCCGTTGTGCGCCTGCGGCGTCACATCGTTGATCGAACCCACCTCGAGGCCGGCGGCCTGGAGCGAGCGGATCGCCGTCTCGCGACCGGAACCCGGTCCCTTGACGAAGACGTCGACCTTCTTGACGCCGTGCTCCTGCGCCTGACGCGCAGCAGACTCGGCTGCCATTCCGGCGGCGTACGGGGTCGACTTGCGCGAGCCCTTGAAGCCCACGCCACCCGACGAGGCCCAGCTGATGACAGCGCCGGCCGGGTCGGTGATCGAAACGATGGTGTTGTTGAACGTCGACTTGATGTGGGCCTGGCCCAACGCGATGTTCTTCTTCTCCTTGCGACGCGGCTTGCGCGCTGCGGTCTTGGCCTGTGCCATGTGCGTTTTCTCCTGGATCCTGAGCGCAGGCGGCGGCCTAGCGCGCCTTCTTCTTGCCTGCGACGGTGCGCTTGGGACCCTTGCGGGTGCGGGCGTTCGTCTTCGTGCGCTGTCCGCGCACGGGAAGGCCGCGACGGTGGCGGATTCCCTCGTAGGAGCCGATCTCGACCTTGCGGCGGATATCGGCAGCGACCTCGCGACGGAGGTCACCCTCCACCTTGTAGGTGCCCTCGATGCTGTCGCGCAGCGAGATGAGCTGGTCGTCGGTCAGATCCTTGACGCGGACGTCCGGGCTGATCTCGGTCGCGGCGAGGATGGCCTTGGAACGGGTGGGGCCGATTCCGTAGATGTAGGTAAGGGCGATCACTACGCGCTTATCGCGCGGGATGTCAACGCCGGCAAGACGTGCCATGCGGTCTCTCCTGTGGAGTGGTGGAGGTATGGAGCAGAATCGGTGCCCGGGCCTCCGCCCGGGGTGTCCCCCGGTCGCCCGGGCTCTGAAACTGCCTGATTAATGTTGAGTTGTGGTGTTCGGGATGCTGTGACTCACAGCATCCCCGTCTCAGCCCTGGCGCTGCTTGTGGCGCGGGTTGGACTTGCAGATGACCATGACGCGACCGTGACGGCGGATCACCTTGCAGTGATCGCAGATCGGCTTGACGCTCGGGTTTACCTTCATGATGTTTCCTGTTCGCTGTCTTCGCCGGCTACTTCTCAGCGCGGTTGCTGAGCTTGTCGAAGCAGGGGCGTTACTTCTCGACCGGTCTAGCGGTAGCGGTAGACGATGCGTCCGCGGGTGAGGTCGTAGGGGCTGAGCTCCACGACCACGCGGTCTTCCGGAATGATGCGGATGTAGTTCTGCCGCATCTTGCCCGAGATCGTGGCGAGGACCTTGTGTCCGTTGCTGAGCTCAACGCGGAACATCGCGTTGGGCAGCGCCTCGGAGATCACGCCTTCGATCTCGATGACACCGTCTTTCTTCGCCATACGCTCGCTAACACTTCTTGCAGACCGGTCGGTCTGCGGTGGATGGGGTTGTGGTGCCGACGTCCGGGAATTACTCCCACAGACACGCCGAAACAGGCGCAAGCACCAAAGATCAACTATACGTGATGGCAGCCGACTCGGCAAGCCGGCTCCGCCCCGCCCCCTCCCCGGCCTCGCGCCCGCGCCCGCCCCCTCCCCCAGGCGCGAGAAACCACTTTCGCGCTGAGACGCCTGTCCGTGCGAGGTGTTTCGTCGCGAATATGGTTTCTCGCAGCATCCCGCGCCCTGCACAGGCAGCCCGGTGAACGGGTTGTCCCCAGAAAGGCCGGCCTCTGGTTCGGTGCTCTCCAATGCGACACACGATGGCGGGATGCTGCAACCACTCGCCCCCGCGACCGTTCGCCCCTCGCCCATCCCCCTGCACGCGGTCGTCGATGCGCGGGGCGCCCGACTGCACTCGAACTCCGCGTTCGTCCGGGTGAGAGCGGGCATGTACGCGCGGAAGGCGGACTGGACGCCGCTCGCACCGTGGAAGAGGTACCTCGCGCGCGTCCACGCGTTCGCGCGCGGCCACCCGACGGCGATCTTCTCGCACGAGTCGGCGGCCGCGCTGCTCGGGATGCCGGTGTTCGGCGAACCCCGCGACATCCACCTCTACGACCCCGGCCGCGCGCGCTCGCGACGCTTCGGCGACGTGTGCGTGCACACGAGCGAAGATCCGCGCACCGTCGAACGGCGCGAGGGCATATTCATGACTTCTGCGGTCGACACCGCCGTCGACCTGATGCGGGCGTTGCCGCCGGCTCTGGGACTCGCCGTCGCCGACGCGGCCGTCTCTCCCGCGCAGGGCGGCCACGCCACCGTCCTCGAGTTGATGAGGACCGCGGGCGCACAGGTGAACCGGCGCGGCGTCTCGCGGCTCGCACTGCTGCTTCCGATCGTGGACGCGAGGTCCGAGTCACCGGGCGAGTCGGTGAGCCGCGCCGTGATCATCTGGTCGGGCTTCGAGCCACCCGAACTGCAGGTCGTGTACCGGTCGGAGGCGCACACCGATCGTGCCGACTTCGACTGGCCAAGTGTCCGCGCCCTCGGCGAGTCCGACGGGTACGAGAAGTACGGGGCGGCGACGACCGAAGTCGCCGTGAAGCAGATCATCGCCGAGAAGCGCCGCGAAGATCGCCTGCGCCGTCAGTGCGCGACGTTCCGGCGATGGGATTGGGCGGCCGCGATGGCCGTGGCGCCCCTTGTGGAGCGGCTCGTCGAGATGGGCATCCCCCGCGTCGCCAGCCCACGTGACGCGCTGCTCGCGACGATCGGCCGCAACCCGCGCAGCCTCACCCCCGTGAGAAACCACAAACGCGTCGAGACAACACGCAAAGGGTGATGTCTCGACGCGAAAGTGGTTTCTCGCGCCGGAGAGGGGATGCCGGGGCCGGCCGGGCCCGCCGGCCCGGGCTACTGGGTGAAGAGCGTCGCGAGGTCGGACGGGTTCGAGGGCAGCGACGAGTTCGCGATAGTCGTGCCGTTGATGGCGATGGTCGGGGTTGCGATGCCGGCCGAGCCGGGAGCCACCGGAGTCTTCGGGGTCATCGCGGTGACGTACTTCGTGTACTTCTCCGCGTTGATGCAATCGGAGGCGTTCGCGACCCCTGCGCCTTCGGCGATCGAGATGATCTGCGCGTTCGTGAGCCCGGCCGAGTTCTCCTCGGGCTGATTCGCGTACATCGCCTGCATGAACGCGAGCGCGTGGTCCGGATCGGAGACGGCCACGCAGTACATCGCGCTCGCTGCGCGCGTGGAGTACTTGGTCCCCTGCGACGCCCTGTCGAGGATCGAGATCGGGTGGATGTTGAGCGTGATCGTGCCGGCATCCACGAGCGATTCGATCTCGGAGCCGTAGGTCGTCTCGAACTGGTTGCACACGGGGCACATGAAGTCGATGTAAGTGTCCATCGTGTCGGTGCCTGTGCCCACGGCGATCGCACCGGTGTCGGTGTTGACGTTCGACGCCTCGGGCGGTGTGCCCGGACCGCTCGCCGAGGAGTTCAGCCAGACCACGAGTCCTCCGACCACCACGAGCACTACGACCACCGCGACGCTGATCCAGATCGCGAACCAGTTCGTCTTGTTGCCGGAGGTCTTCCGAGCTGTCGTTGCCATGTCTTTCCCTATCCGATCTCGTGCGGGGTCACTCCGAAAGGAGCCAAACCGGCCGCGCCACCATCGGGTGCCGTCAGCACCCAGATTCCGTCATCATGCACGGCCACACTGTGCTCCCAGTGTGAGCCGGCCGCGCCGTCGAGCGTCGACACGGTCCACTCGTCGTCCTCGACGAAGGTCGCCTGGTCGCCCGCGACCACCATCGGCTCGATCGCGATCGCGAGGCCCGGGCGCACTTCGGCGCCCTCATCCGGGGTGCGGTAGTTGAAGACCGACGGCGACTCGTGCATGCGCCGCCCGATGCCGTGACCGACATACTCGCGAAGGATGCCGTAGCCATGGCCTGCGGCCACCACATGATCCTGCACCGCCGCGCCGACCTCGCCGACATGCGTGGCGGTCGCGAGCGCCGCGATGCCCGCCCACATCGACCCCTCGGTCACGCGAGAGAGCTCCTCGCGCTCGGCGACGAGCTCGGGGCGCGCCGCGTCGGGCACGACGACCGTGAACGCCGAGTCGCCGTTCCACCCGCGGAACTCGGCACCGGCATCGATCGACACGATGTCGCCCGGTTCGAGGGCGCGCGCACCGGGGATGCCGTGCACGACCTGCTCGTTCACCGATGCGCAGATCGTGTGGCGGTACCCGCGCACCATCTGGAAGTTCGACTTCGCGCCGCGACCGACGATGAGAGCGGATGCTGCAGCATCCAGTTCCAGAGTCGTGACACCGGGTGCGATCAGCGCACGCACGGCATCGAGCGCGGCCGCGGTGATCAGGCCGGGCTCGATCATGGCGCGCAGTTGAGCGGGCGTCTTGTAGATCGAGCGACGCCCCGGGAAGAGCGCCACGTCAGGCGGCGGTGGGGCGCGCGAGCCCGCGGGACTGGAGCGCCGCGACGATGCGGTCGGTGACCTCGTCGAGCGAGCCGATGCCGTCGATCGCCTGGGCTATGCCCCGCTCGCCGTAGACACCGAGGATCGGCGCCGTCTCGCGCTCGTAGATGCCGAGCCGGTTGGCGATGACCTCTTCGGTGTCGTCGGTGCGGCCCTGCTCCTGGGCACGCAGCGACAGGCGCGAGATGCTCTCTTCACGCGGGACGCGCAGCTCGATGACGAGATCGAGCTGCTCGCCGCGACCCGACAGGAACTCATCGAGGTCGGCGACCTGGCCGAGGTTGCGAGGGTAGCCGTCAAGGAGGAACCCGTCGGCCGCGTCGGGCTGCGCGAGGCGCTCGCGCACGACGGCGGAGGTGAGCTCGTCCGGGACGAGGTCGCCGGCCTCGATGATCGCGGTGACCTGCCTCCCGAGGTCGGTGCCCCCGGCGATCGCGGCGCGGAACATGTCGCCCGTCGAGATCGCGGGGATGCCGGCGGCCTGTGCGATCCGGATGCCCTGGGTGCCCTTGCCCGACCCCTGAGGCCCCACGATCAGCAGACGTGCGGTCATCGAAGCAGCCCCTCGTAGTGGCGCTGCTGCAGCTGAGCGTCGATCTGCTTGACGGTCTCGAGTCCGACACCGACGATGATCAGGATCGATGCGCCGCCGAACGGGAAGTTCTGGTTGGCGCCGACCGCGGCCAGCGCGATGAGCGGAAGCAGAGCGATGCCACCGAGGTAGAACGAGCCGGGCAGCGTGATGCGGGTGAGCACGTAGTCGAGGTACTCGGCGGTGGGACGGCCGGCACGGATGCCGGGGATGAACCCGCCGTACTTCTTCATGTTGTCGGCGACCTCGACCGGGTTGAACGTGATCGCGACGTAGAAGTAGGTGAACCCGACGATGAGCAGGAAGTAGATCAGCATGTAGAGCGGGTGATCGCCCTTGGTGAGGTACTGCTGAATCCACGCCACCCAGCCGGGCACCTCGCCGTTGGCGTTGGGCTGCTGGTTGAACTGCGCGATGAGGGCGGGGATGTACAGCAGCGACGAGGCGAAGATGACGGGCACGACGCCGGCCATGTTGACCTTGATCGGGATGTACGTGTTCGTACCGCCGTAAGTGCGACGACCGACCATGCGCTTGGCGTACTGCACCGGGATGCGGCGCTGAGACTGCTCGACGTAGACCACGAGCGCCATGACGACGATTCCCACCGCGAGCACGAGGAGGAAGACCTCGAAGCCCTTGGACTGCCAGATGGCCCACATCGCGACGGGGAAGGAGGCCGCGATCGAGGTGAAGATGAGGATCGACATTCCGTTGCCGATGCCGCGCTCGGTGACCAGCTCGGCGAACCACATGATGAGGCCGGTGCCGGCGGTCATCGTGATGATCATGAGCAGCTGCGCCCACCACGCATCGTTGGTGAGGAGGTTCTGGCACTCGGGGATGTTGGTGCTGCCGAACAGCTGACCGCTGCGCGCGACCGTGACCAGCGTGGTGGACTGCAGCAGCGCCAGCGCGATCGTGAGGTAGCGGGTGTATTGCGTCAGGCGCGACTGGCCGGCCTGACCCTCCTTGTAGAGGGTCTCGAAGTGCGGAATCACCACGCGCAGCAGCTGGACGATGATCGTCGCCGTGATGTACGGCATGACGCCGAGGGCGAAGATCGACAGCTGCAGCAGGGCGCCGCCCGAGAACAGGTTCACGAGCGAGAGCAGGCCCTCGGTGCCGCTGGTCTGCGCGAGGCAGGACTGCACGTTCGGGAAGTCGACGAAGGGCGACGGCACATGGGCGCCGAGGCGATACAGGGCGATGATCGCCAGAGTGAATGCGATCTTCCGACGAAGGTCGGGTGTACGGAAGACCCGCGCGATGGCGCTGAACAAGAGGATGCCTCCAGAGGGGATGCCGATGCGCACCGGGCGCGTCAACCTCCAGGGTAACCCAGTGAGGGCCGGAGCATGCTCCGGCCCTCACGAGGTAATGACTACTTGACCGAACCGCCCGCGGCGACGATCTTCTGCTCGGCAGAACCCGAGACCTTGTCGACCGAGACGTTCAGCTTCACGGCGATGTCGCCGGTGCCGAGCACCTTGACCTTCTCGTTCTTGCGGACCGCGCCCTTGGCCACGAGGTCGATGACGGTGACGTCGCCGCCCTTCGGGTAGAGCTCGGAGAGCTTCTCCAGGTTCACGACCTGGTACTCCACGCGGAACGGGTTCTTGAATCCGCGCAGCTTCGGGGTGCGCATGTGCAGCGGCATCTGCCCACCCTCGAACCCAGCCTTGACCTGGTAGCGCGCCTTCTGGCCCTTGGTGCCACGGCCTGCGGTCTTTCCCTTGGACCCCTCACCGCGACCCACACGGGTCTTGGAGGTGTTGGATCCGGGGACCGGACGCAGGTGGTGCACCTTGAGCACACCGGGACGCGATGCGACAGCATCCGTCTTCGGCTTGTCCGTCTTCGCAGCCGGAGCCTTCTTGTCGGTCGCTTTGGCTGCAGCAGCCTTGGTCGTCGACGCCTTCTTGGGGGCGGCCTTCTTGGGGGCCTCCACCTCGACGGCGTCCTTGTTCTCAGCCTTGTCGGCCATCAGTCGATCTCCTCAACCTTGACGAGGTGGGCGACGGTCTTGACGTAACCGCGCGTCTGCGCGTCGTCGGGGCGGACGACGGAGTCGTTGATCCGCTTGAGACCGAGGCTGCGCAGCGTGTCACGCTGGTTCTGCTTCTCACTCACCTTGGACTTGATCTGTGTCACCTTGAGACGGGCGGCCATCAGGCACCTACCTTCGCGGCAGCGGCGGCGGCAGCCTCCGCGCGGACCAGACGCGCGGGCGCGACCTGGTCGAACTCGAGACCGCGACGAGCGGCGACCGCACGGGGCTCCTCGAGCTGCTTCAGGGCGGCGACCGTCGCGTGGACGATGTTGATCGTGTTCGACGAGCCGAGCGACTTCGACAGCACGTCGTGGATGCCGGCGCACTCGAGTACGGCGCGCACCGGACCACCGGCGATGACACCGGTACCCGATGATGCGGGGCGCAGGAGCACCACACCGGCGGCTGCCTCACCCTGCACGGGGTGCGGGATGGTCGAGCCGACGCGGGGCACGCGGAAGAAGTTGCGCTTGGCCTCTTCGACGCCCTTGGAGATGGCCAGGGGCACCTCGCGGGCCTTGCCGTATCCGACGCCGACGACCCCGTTACCGTCGCCCACGACCACGAGGGCCGTGAAGCTGAAGCGGCGACCGCCCTTGACGACCTTCGACACACGGTTGATGGTGACGACGCGCTCCAGGAACTGGCTCTTGTCGGCATCGCGTGCACCGCGATCGCGCTGATTGGCGTTGCGCTCACGACCGCCGCGGCGGGGCTCGCGCTCGCGCTCGGTGGTCGCCTCGGCGGGCGCGGTCTGCTCGGCGGGCGCTGCCTGCTCGGCGGACTGCTCGGTGGCGGTCACTTCAGTCTCCAGATTGTTGTTGGTCACATCGCTCACAGGTTCAGGCCTCCCTCACGGGCGCCGTCCGCGATAGCGGCGACGCGACCCGCGTAGCGGTTGCCACCGCGGTCGAACACGGCGTCCGAGACGCCGGCGGCCTTGGCACGCTCGGCGACGAGCTCGCCGACTTTGTGCGCCTTGGCGGTCTTGTCACCGTCGAAGGCGCGCAGGTCGGTCTCGAGCGTCGAGGCCGAAGCCAGCGTGCGGCCCTTGCTGTCGTCGACGAGCTGCACGAACACGTGACGTGCCGAACGGGTGACGACGAGGCGGGGACGATCGGGGGTGCCGATGACCTTCTTGCGGAGGCGGGTGTGACGACGCGAACGGGCGTCGGTCTTTGACTTGACAGCCATGGTTACTTACCACTCTTTCCGGCCTTGCGACGAACGACCTCGCCGGCGTACCGCACACCCTTGCCCTTGTAGGGCTCGGGCTTGCGGATCTTGCGGATGTTCGCGGCCGCCTCGCCGACGGCCTGCTTGTCGATGCCGCTGACGGTCACCTTGTTGTTGCCCTCGACCGTGAGCGTGATGCCCGCGGGCGGCTCGACCAGCACGGGGTGCGAGAAGCCCAGGGCGAACTCGATCGAGCCGCCCTTCTGAGCGACGCGATAACCGGTGCCGACGACCTCGAGGCCCTTGGTGTAGCCCTGGGTGACGCCGATGATGTTGTTGTTGATCAGTGTGCGGGTGAGGCCGTGCAGCGAGCGCGACTCGCGCTCGTCGTCGGGCCGCGAGACCAGGATCTGGTTCTCCTCGACCTTGACCTCGATGGGGCGCGAGACGGTGAGCGCGAGCTCACCCTTCGGGCCCTTAACCGCCACATCCTGGCCGTCGACCGTGATGGTCACGCCGGCGGGGATGTCGATGGGAAGACGTCCGATACGAGACATTCGCCGGTCACCACACGTAGGCGAGAACTTCTCCGCCCACGCCCTTCTGCTCGGCCTGACGGTCGGTGAGAAGACCGGAGGAGGTGGACAGGATGGCGACGCCCAGGCCACCGAGGACCCTGGGGATCTCGGTCGACTTCGCGTAGACGCGGAGGCCGGGCTTGGAGACGCGCTTGATGCCGGCGATGGACCGCTCGCGGTTCGGGCCGTACTTCAGCTCGAGCGTGAGGGTCTGGCCGACGCGGGCGTCCTCGATCCTCCAGGAGTCGATGTAGCCCTCCTGCTTGAGGATCTGGGCGATGTTCGTCTTCAGCTTCGAGCTCGGCAGCGACACGGAGTCGTGGTGTGCCGAGTTCGCGTTGCGCAGACGGGTCAGCATGTCTGCGACCGGGTCTGTCATTGTCATGTGCTATTTCCTTTGTTCACCAGGTTTCGACGGGCTTTCCGAGCCCGCCGACCTGTGGTGGTGGGTATTACGCCTGTGCGTCGTCCGTGCGGAACGGGAAGCCCAGGTGACGCAGCAGCGCCCGACCCTCGGCATCCGTTGTCGCGGTCGTGACGATCGTGATGTCGAAGCCGCGCACGCGGTCGATCTTGTCCTGGTCGATCTCGTGGAAGACCGACTGCTCCTGCAGACCGAACGTGTAGTTGCCGTGGCCGTCGAACTGCTTGGGCGAGAGGCCGCGGAAGTCGCGGATGCGGGGCAGAGCCAGCGACACGAGACGGTCGATGAACTCCCACGCACGGTCGCCGCGGAGCGTGACGTGCGCGCCGATCGGCTGACCCTCGCGCAGCTTGAACTGCGCGATCGACTTGCGGGCCTTAGTGACGATCGGCTTCTGGCCGGTGATCTTGGTGAGGTCTTCGACCGCGCCATCGATCACCTTGCCGTCGCGAGCCGCCTCGCCGACACCGGTGTTGACGACGACCTTGACCAGGCCCGGCGTCTGCATGACGTTGGCGTAGCCGAACTCGTCCTGCAGCGCCTTCTTGATCTCGGAGTTGTATTTCTGCTTCAGGCGCGGCTGGCCGGCGCCCGTGGGCTGCCCATCCAGTGAAGTGCCAGCCGACGCGGCAGTGGTCGTGCTCATCAGAGGTCCTTGCCTGACTTCTTCGCGTAACGAACGCGGACGGTGCGCTTGACGCCGTCCTTGACCTGCTCCTGGACGCGGTGGCCGACGCGGGTCGGCTTCTTGCTCGAGGGGTCGACGATCGCGACGTTGGAGATGTGGATGGGGGCTTCGAAGGTCTCGATGCCACCGGTCTTGGTGCCGCGCTGGGTCTGACCCACGCGGTTGTGCTTCGTGACGAAGTTCACGCCTTCGACGATGACGCGGTCCTGCTCGGCGAGGACCTCGAGGACCTTGCCCTGCTTGCCGCGGTCTCCGCCGCGCTCGGGCTTGCCGCCCGAGATGACCTGAACCAGGTCGCCCTTCTTGATGTTCGCCATGATCAAATGACCTCCGGGGCGAGCGAGACGATCTTCATGAACTTCTTGTCGCGAAGCTCACGGCCGACCGGTCCGAAGATGCGGGTGCCGCGGGGCTCCCCGTCGTTCTTCAGGATGACGGCGGCGTTCTCGTCGAACTTGATGTACGAGCCGTCGGGACGACGGGTCTCTTTGACGGTGCGGACGATGACGGCCTTGACCACATCACCCTTCTTGACGTTGCCACCGGGGATCGCGTCCTTGACGGTCGCGACGATGGTGTCGCCGAGGCCCGCGTAGCGGCGCTTCGAGCCGCCGAGCACGCGGATGGTGAGCAGCACCTTGGCGCCGGTGTTGTCGGCGACCTTGACTCGGGATTCCTGCTGAATCATGTCTTCTCCTTGGGTTCCAAGTGGGCCGAGGGCCTACTTGGCCTTCTCGAGGATCTCGACCAGGCGCCAGCGCTTCGTGGCGCTGAGCGGACGGGTCTCGTTGATGAGCACGAGGTCGCCGATACCGGCGGTGTTGGCCTCGTCGTGGACCTTGACCTTCGACGTCCGGCGGATGACCTTGCCGTAAAGCGGGTGCTTCACGCGGTCTTCGACCTCGACGACGATCGTCTTGTCCATCTTGTCGCTCGTGACATAGCCACGACGCGACTTGCGGTAGCCACGGGCGTCGGCGTCGCGCACGTCGTGCGCGGAGCCTTCGTGCCCGGAGGTGACGGTCGGAGCGACCTCGACCTCGGCGGCCTTGGCCGCTGCGGTCTTCTTGGGCGCAGCCGTCTTCTTCGGGGCGGCGGGCTTCTTCTCAGCAGCCGTCTCGGTGGTCTCAGCCATTACTCGGCCTCTTCCTTGGTGTCGACGGGCTCAGCCGCGGCTGCCGGAGCATCCGCCTTCTTGGCCCTCGTCTTCTTCGCCTTCGTCGTGGTGTCCACGGCAGCGGGAGTGGCACGGATGCCGAGCTCGCGCTCACGGATCACGGTGTAGAGCCGCGCGATGTCGCGCTTGACCGCACGGATGCGGCCGTGGCTCTCGAGCTGGCCGGTGGCCGACTGGAAGCGCAGGTTGAACAGCTCTTCCTTGGCCTTGCGCAGCTCCTCGACGAGGCGCTGGTCTTCGAACGTGTCGAGCTCGCTGGGAGCGAGCTGCTTGGTGCCGAGCGCCATTATGCGTCGCCCTCCTCGCGCTTGATGATGCGTGCCTTCAGGGGCAGCTTGTGAATTGCACGGGTCAGTGCCTCGCGAGCGAGTTCCTCGCTCACACCGGCGACCTCGAAGAGGACGCGACCCGGCTTGACGTTCGCGACCCACCACTCGGGCGAACCCTTACCGGAACCCATGCGGGTCTCGGCCGGCTTCTTGGTGAGCGGACGGTCGGGGTAGATGTTGATCCACACCTTTCCACCGCGCTTGATGTGACGGGTCATCGCGATACGAGCGGACTCGATCTGACGGTTGGTCACATAAGCGGGCGTGAGCGCCTGGATGCCGTACTCACCGAACGACACTGTCGTGCCTCCGGTGGCCTGGCCCGTGCGACCCGGGTGGTGCTGCTTGCGGTACTTGACCTTGCGGGGAATAAGCATCAGGCAGACGCTCCTTCTGCGACGGGGGCCTCGTTGCGGGGGCCACGGCGGCGGTCGCCGCCACGGTCATCGCGACCACGGGGCGCCTTGGGCGCGTTGGCCTGCTCGCGAGCGAGCTCCTTGTTGGTGAGATCGCCCTTGTAGATCCAGACCTTCACGCCGATGCGGCCGAAGGTGGTCTTGGCCTCGTAGAAGCCGTAGTCGATGTTCGCGCGCAGCGTGTGCAGCGGCACACGACCCTCGCGGTAGAACTCCGACCGGCTCATCTCAGCGCCGCCGAGACGGCCGGACACCTGGATGCGGACGCCCTTGGCTCCGGCACGCTGCGCGCCCTGCAGACCCTTGCGCATCGCGCGGCGGAAGGCCACACGTGCGGAGAGCTGCTCGGCGATGCCCTGGGCGACGAGCTGAGCATCCGCTTCGGGGTTCTTGACCTCGAGGATGTTCAGCTGGATCTGCTTGCCGGTGAGCTTCTCGAGGTCGGTGCGGATGCGCTCGGCCTCGGCGCCGCGGCGACCGATCACGATGCCCGGGCGGGCGGTGTGGATGTCGACGCGAACGCGGTCACGCGTGCGCTCGATCTCGATGTTGCTCACGCCGGCACGATCCAGGTTCTTCTGGAGGAGCTTGCGGATCCGGATGTCTTCGGCCACGTAGTCGGCGTAACGCTGACCCGGCTTGGTCGAGTCCGAGAACCAGCGCGAGACGTGGTCGGTCGTGATACCCAGGCGGAAGCCGTACGGGTTTACCTTCTGGCCCATTACTTGCTCGCCTTCTTGGTCTTGGTGCCTGCGGGTGCTGCGGTCGAGGCGTCAGCGACCTCGGGCGTCGAGAGCACGATCGTGATGTGGCTCGTACGCTTCTTGATCTGGAACGCGCGACCCTGGGCGCGGGGCTGGAAACGCTTGAGCGTCGTCCCCTCGTCCACGAAGGCGTTCTTGACGAACAGGTCCTGGTCATCCAGGAACTCGTTCGCGCTGTCGGCTTTGACGCGGGCGTTGGCCATTCCGGACTCGACCAGCTTGTAGATCGGCTCGCTCGCGCTCTGCGGCGCGAACTTCAGGATCGCCAGTGCCTCGAGGGCCTGCTTGCCCTTGATGAGCGCGACGACACGACGAGCCTTCTGAGGCGTAACGCGGATGTGTCGCACGCGTGCGATGGACTCCACCATTTCTCTCTCCTCCTCAGTCGCCTTAGCGGCGACGGCCCTTCTTGTCGTCCTTCACGTGGCCGCGGAAGGTGCGGGTGGGCGCGAATTCGCCCAGTTTGTGGCCGACCATCGTCTCGCTCACGAACACGGGGATGTGCTTGCGACCGTCGTGGACGGCGATCGTGTGACCGAGCATGGCCGGGACGATCATCGAACGACGCGACCAGGTCTTGATCACGTTCTTGGTACCGGCTTCGTTCTGAACGACGACCTTGCGGAGCAGGTGCTCGTCGACGAAGGGGCCCTTCTTAAGACTGCGTGGCATCTTCCTCTACTCCTACTTGCGCTTCTTGCCGGCGTTGCGACGGCGGACGATGTACTTGTCGCTCTCGAGGTTGGCGTGACGCGTGCGGCCTTCCTTCTGGCCCCACGGCGTCACTGGGTGACGTCCACCGGACGTCTTGCCCTCGCCACCACCGTGCGGGTGGTCGACCGGGTTCATCGCGACACCGCGGACGGTCGGGCGGATGCCCTTCCAGCGGTTACGACCGGCCTTGCCCCAGTTGATGTTCGACTGCTCGGCGTTGCCGACCTCGCCGATCGTCGCACGGCAGCGAGCATCCACATTGCGGATCTCACCGGACGGCAGACGAAGCTGCGCGTACGGACCGTCCTTGGCGACCAGCCGCACCGAGACGCCCGCCGAGCGGGCCATCTTCGCGCCGCCACCGGGGCGGAGCTCGATGGCGTGGATGACGGTACCGGTGGGGATGTTGCGCAGCGGCAGGTTGTTGCCGGGCTTGATGTCGGCGCCGGCGCCCGACTCGACGATGTCACCCTGCGACAGCTTGTTGGGCGCGATGATGTAGCGCTTCTCGCCGTCGGCGTAGTGGAGGAGGGCGATGCGCGCCGTGCGGTTGGGGTCGTACTCGATGTGAGCGACCTTCGCGTCGATGCCGTCCTTGTCGTTGCGACGGAAGTCGATCACGCGGTACTGGCGCTTGTGGCCACCACCGATGTGACGCGTCGTGATGCGGCCCTGGTTGTTGCGACCACCGGTCTTGCTGAGCGGGCGGAGGAGCGACTTCTCAGGCGTCGATCGGGTGATCTCGGCGAAGTCGGCCACCGACGAGCCGCGGCGACCCGGGGTCGTGGGCTTGTACTTGCGAATAGCCATGTTCTCTAGTCCTCTGTCCCGACCGTCAGCCGACTGCCGTGAAGATGTCGATGGTGCCCGACTTCAACGTGACGATGGCGCGCTTGGTGTCCTTGCGCTTTCCGGTGCCGAAGCGGGTGCGACGGGCCTTGCCCGTGCGGTTGAGCGTGTTGACCGCTGCGACCTTGACACCGAAGATCTTCTCGATGGCGAGCTTGATCTCAGCCTTGGTCGCGCGGGTGTCCACGTAGAAGGTGTACTTGCCCTCGTCGATGAGCCCGTAGCTCTTCTCGGAGACGACCGGCTTGAGGATGATGTCGCGCGGGTCTTTATTTGTTTGGAGCGAACGGCCGCTTTGTCCGTCTGCACTCGCCTGCAGCGTGGTCATGCCGAGACCTCCTCGGTGGAGCCGGCCTTCGAAGCGACGAACGCCTCGTAAGCGGCCTTGGTGAAGACGATGTCGTCCGAGACGAGCACGTCGTAGGCGTTGAGCTGGTCGAACGAGAGCACGTGGACGTACGCGAGGTTGCGCACGCTCTTGACGGTGATCTCGTCGCCGCGCTCGATGACGACCAGGACGTTCTTGGTCGCCGACAGGTCGGTCAGCACGGTCGCGGCGGCCTTGGTCGAGGGGGCACCCTCGATCGCGAAGGACTCGATGACGTGCAGACGCGAGCCCCGAGCACGATCGCTCAGCGCGCCCAGCAGGGCGGCGGCGATCATCTTCTTGGGGGTGCGCTGCGCGTAGTCACGGGGCTTCGGGCCGTGGACGATGCCACCGCCGGTCATGTGCGGCGCGCGGATCGAGCCCTGACGGGCGTTACCGGTGCCCTTCTGCTTGAAGGGCTTGCGGCCGGCGCCCGAGACCTCGCCACGACGCTTGGTCGAGTGCGTGCCCTGGCGAGCCGCCGCGCGCTGCGCGACGACGACCTGGTGGATGAGCGGGATGTTCGTCTTGACGTCGAAGACCGTGGCGGGCAGATCGACAGAGCCTGCCTTCTTGCCGTCGGCGGTGAGGACGTCGAGCGCGAGAGTCGAGTCGGCCATGGAACTAGGCCCCCTTCACTGCGTTGCGGACGTAGACGATGCGGCCGCGGGCGCCGGGCACAGCGCCCTTGACGAGCAGCAGACCCTTCTCGGCGTCGACGGCGTGCACCGTGAGGTTGAGGACGGTCACGCGCTCGCCACCCATACGGCCGGCCATGCGCATGCCCTTGAAGACGCGGCTCGGGGTCGACGATGCGCCGATCGAGCCGGGCTTGCGGTGGTTGCGGTGCGAACCGTGCGACGCCGAGACACCCTTGAAGTTGTGACGCTTCATGACGCCGGCGAAGCCCTTGCCCTTGCTCGTGCCGACGACGTCGACGAGCTGGCCGGCCTCGAAGGTGGCGTCGACGGTGAGCTCCTGGCCGAGCGTGTACTCGGCGGCGTCAGCGGTGCGGACCTCGGTGAGGTGGCGGCGCGGCGTGACGCCGGCGGCCTCGAAGTGCGCGGTCAGCGGCTGGTTCACCTTGCGGGGGTCGATCTGGCCGTACGCGATCTGGACGGCGTTGTAGCCGTCCTTCTCGGGCGTGCGGATCTGGGTGACCACGTTCGGCGCGAGCTCGATGACGGTGACGGGGATGAGCTTGCCGCTCTCGTTCCACACCTGGGTCATGCCGAGCTTGGTGCCCAGCAGCCCCTTCGAAATCTTGGAGTTGATGTCAGTCATGTCGAGCCTCAGAGCTTGATCTCGATGTTGACATCTGCAGGAAGGTCCAGACGCATCAGCGAGTCGACGGCCTTCGGCGTCGGGTCGATGATGTCGATCAGACGCTTGTGGGTGCGCATCTCGAAGTGCTCGCGGCTGTCCTTGTACTTGTGCGGCGACCGGATGACGCAGATGACGTTCTTCTCGGTCGGCAGGGGCACGGGGCCCACGACCGTCGCGCCGGCGCGGGTCACGGTGTCGACGATCTTGCGGGCCGACGAATCGAGGCCGGCGTGATCGTACGACTTCAGGCGAATGCGGATCTTCTGTCCCGCCATTGTCTGCTCTCTCTCTTGAGGCGTCATACGTTGCCCCGACCGGCTGTTGAGCCTGTCGAAACACGCATTGGACGCACGGGGGCGTGGGAGGGTTCTTCCCTCGCCCTTTGGCACTTCGCACGCCGTGTCGCCACGGCGATGCTGCACCACTGTTCTGCTGTCAATCCGGATGCCGGAGCATCCGGTCCCCCGTCCGCGCACGCACGCGTACCCTCGGCAAGCCGAGGTGGATGTGGGATGTGGTTCTGCTGCCCGCGGCCTAGGACCCTGCATCTGACCCCCCGAAGAGAGCGACGCCGCCTATGCACTGCCCTGGCAGTGATCCGGGGCACGCTGAGCGGCCGCCGGAATGTGGAACCTTACTAGTGTACGTGGAGCCCGGGCGTGTCGCAAACCCGGGCGTGTCGCGCATCCCGACACCCAGTCATCTCACAGCCCGACAGCCGCCCGCCGGCTCCGGCCCCCGCTCCCGTTCCCGCAATGCACCCTCGGTTCCCGCAATGCACCCTCGAGCTCCGCAATGCACCCTCGAGCTCCGCAATGCACTTTCGAGCTCCGCAATGCACCCTCGAGCGAATATCTCAGGCTTCGGGATGGTCGAGGATGCCGGCGTCGCGGAGAAACTCCGCGAACGAATCGAGCGCCGAGATCTGGACGCCCTTCCATCTGATCGGACGCCACCCGGTGGCCGCGCGGATTTCTGCTTCGCGTTCTGCCTCTGCCGCGCGGACCTCCACCTCGGTACGCCCCTTCGTGAGATGAGGGAGCGTGTACTTGCCTTGACCGTCGAACTCGCCGAAGATCCCGAGTTCTGGCCACGCCATGTCAAGGAAGTAGGTGCGCCCGGAGACTCCGACGACGCGGTACTGCAGTTCGGGCGCAGGCACCCCGAGTTCGTACAACCACAGCCGGCTGACGCTCTCTGCGGGAAGCTGGGCTCGACCGTCGGCGAACGCGGTGACGAACTGAGCTTGGAGTCTCCCGCGGGCGCCGCGCGCAGCATCCACCCTCATGGCGACTGCGCGGCGGAACCGCGCAGCGGCCGCGAAATC
Organism: uncultured Microbacterium sp.; assembly: GCF_964244775.1. Lineage (NCBI taxonomy): Bacteria > Bacillati > Actinomycetota > Actinomycetes > Micrococcales > Microbacteriaceae > Microbacterium > uncultured Microbacterium sp. The sequence goes on along the minus strand of NZ_CAXTJR010000006.1, from coordinate 28,522 downwards.
GTAGGTGAGCACGTCGTCATTCCACGCGACGGAGCGCAGAGCAGCGTCGAAGACAGCGACCGCGGTCTCGAGACTCTCCGCGCGGATGATGTCGTACACAGTCCGTTCGAGAGAGGTCGCCACGTGCCCCCCGACCCTGACCACGTCCGCATCGGTCAGGGCGTCACGGTGCCTCACGACGTCGAACTGACTCTTCGGCGGATTCTCTCCACGGGTGATGACGTGGACGACACCCGTGGAGACGCGGTACAGCGGCAGCCCGTGCAATGCGCCCGCCGCCGTGTGCGAGAAGACCGGCTCGTGCCTGCGGGCGGCGCTGGCCACGACCTCGATGCGCGTACGCAGACGCCCCTCATCCGATAGCTGCGCCCAGTCGGTCGCGTCGGCGAATGCCCGTTGGCGAATCGGCACGTATCGGCCGTCGCGCGCCGCGGTCATCCTCACTTCGGCAAGGGATCGAAAAGCCCCGGGGCCGTGGGCGTAGACGAGGCGGGCCTTGCTCAGGGGATCCGACATCCCGACACGGTCTCAGGTGATGGATGCTGTGGCTCAAGGTCGAGATCGATACGGGGAGAACCGGGGCCTCGGAGGGGGGTGGGGAGGGCCCGAGGGTGCATTGCGGGCACCGAGGGTGCATTGCGGGCACCGAGGGTGCATTGCGGGAACCGAGGGTGCATTGCGGGAACCGAGGGTGCATTGCGGCGGGACCCCGGCCACGGGAGACGCAGAAACGGCCCGGGAGTCGCCTCCCGGGCCGCTCTGCAGGCGCTCAGCGCACGAGGGTCACTCGTTGCCGACCGCCTTGTCGACGTTGGCGCGGACGTCGTCCACGGTGCCGTGGGCGGCTTCCGGAGCGACCTTCTTGACGAAGTCGGCCGCAGCATCCAGCGCTTTGTCGCTGATGCCTTCGGCCTGCTCGCTCTTCAGCGCCTCGCCGATCTTGTCCTTGTTCTGGTCCAGGAACTCTTTGCCCTGGTTGACGAGATCATCGATACCCATACTCGCTCCTTCCGCGCCCCCGCTCGGAGGCTCGCTCCTCATTGTTCGGGGGGTTGCCGCATCCGTCAACCGCGTCCGCATGAACAAGACGGGAAACGACGAAGGGGCCGGACCCGAAGGCCCGACCCCTTGTCTGTGGAGCGAGAAGAACTACTTGACGATCTTGGTCACCGTGCCGGCGCCGACGGTGCGGCCACCCTCACGGATCGCGTAGCCGAGGCCCTCTTCCATGGCGATGGGCTGGATCAGCTCAACGGTCATGTCGGTGGTGTCGCCGGGCATGACCATCTCGGTGCCCTCGGGCAGCGTGATGACGCCCGTGACGTCGGTGGTGCGGAAGTAGAACTGCGGGCGGTAGTTCGTGAAGAACGGGTTGTGGCGTCCGCCCTCCTCCTTGGACAGGATGTACGCCGTGCCCTCGAAGTTGGTGTGCGGGGTGACCGAGCCGGGCTTGACGATGACCTGGCCGCGCTCGACGTCGTCACGCTTGGTGCCGCGCAGCAACAGTCCGCAGTTCTCGCCGGCCCATGCCTCGTCGAGCTGCTTGTGGAACATCTCGATACCGGTGACGATCGTCTTCTGCGTCGGGCGCAGACCCACGATCTCGACCTCGGAGTTGATCGCGAGCGTGCCGCGCTCGGCGCGACCCGTCACGACCGTGCCACGACCGGTGATCGTGAAGACGTCCTCGACGGGCATGAGGAACGGCTTGTCCTTGTCGCGGATCGGGTCGGGAACCGACGCGTCAACGGCTTCCATGAGCTCGAGGATCGACTTGGTCCACTCGGGGTCGCCCTCGAGTGCCTTCAGGCCCGAGACGCGCACGACGGGGGCGTTGTCGCCATCGAAGTCCTGGCTCGACAGCAGCTCGCGAACCTCGAGCTCGACGAGCTCCAGGATCTCTTCGTCGTCGACCATGTCGGACTTGTTCAGTGCGACCAGCAGGTACGGCACGCCGACCTGCTTGGCCAGCAGCACGTGCTCGCGCGTCTGCGCCATCGGGCCGTCGGTGGCGGCGACCACGAGGATCGCGCCGTCCATCTGGGCAGCACCGGTGATCATGTTCTTGATGTAGTCGGCGTGACCCGGGGCGTCGACGTGCGCGTAGTGGCGCTTCGGCGTCTCGTACTCGACGTGCGAGATGTTGATCGTGATGCCGCGCTGACGCTCTTCAGGAGCCGAGTCGATCGACGCGAAGTCACGCTGCACGTTGGTGGCCGACGGGTACGTGTCGGCGAGCACCTTCGAGATCGCAGCGGTGAGCGTGGTCTTGCCGTGGTCGACGTGACCGATGGTTCCGATGTTTACGTGCGGCTTGGTCCGCTCGAACTTGGCCTTAGCCACTGGGTCCTCCTCAGGACGTTCATGTAGATGGTCCGGGCGCTGGTTTGCGACCGGATCTCTACGGGGATTGGTTTCTACTTTAGTAGAGAGGGGTGGGGTGAAACTGTGAAGTTATGGATGCCGGTCCCCGACCCTTCGACAAGCTCAGGGACCGGCGGGCGATCACTCGCCCTTGTTCTTCTGGACGATCTCGTCGGCCACCGCGCGCGGCACCTCGGCGTAGCTGTCGAACTCCATGGAGTAGACGGCGCGGCCGGAGGTCTTGGAGCGGAGGTCGCCGATGTAGCCGAACATCTCGGACAGCGGGACGAGGGCCTTGACGACCTTGACGCCCTGAGCATCCTCCATCGACTGGATCTGACCGCGACGCGAGTTCAGGTCGCCGATGACGTCGCCCATGTACTCTTCGGGCGTGCGGACCTCCACGCCCATGATCGGCTCGAGGATCACGGGGTTCGCCTTGCGGGCGGCCTCCTTGAATCCCATCGAGCCGGCGATCTTGAACGCCATCTCGGACGAGTCGACGTCGTGCGAGGCACCGTCCAGGAGGATCGCCTTCACGCCCACCATGGGGTAGCCGGCGAGCACGCCGACGTTCATGGCGTCCTGGAAGCCCTGGTCGACCGGAGCGATGTACTCGCGCGGGATGCGGCCACCGGTGACCTTGTTCTCGAACTCGTACGTCGTCTCGGCCGTGACCGCGAGCGGCTCGAGCGCGAACTGGATCTTCGCGAACTGACCCGAACCACCGGTCTGCTTCTTGTGCGTGTAGTCGTGGCGATCGATGGCCTTCTTGATCGTCTCGCGGTACGCGACCTGCGGCTTGCCGACGTTCGCCTCGACGCGGAACTCGCGCTTCATGCGGTCGACCAGGATGTCGAGGTGCAGTTCGCCCATGCCCTTGATGACGGTCTGACCGGTGTCGGAGTTCTGCTCGACGCGGAACGTCGGGTCTTCCTCCGCGAGCTTCTGGATCGCGAGACCCAGCTTCTCCTGATCGGCCTTGGTCTTGGGCTCGATCGCGACCTCGATGACCGGCTCGGGGAACGTCATCGACTCGAGCACGACCTGGTGCTGCGAATCGGAGAGCGTGTCGCCCGTCGTGGTGTCTTTGAGACCGATGACCGCGTAGATGTGTCCGGCGGTGACCGAATCGACCGGATTCTCCTTGTTGGCGTACATCTGGAAGATCTTCCCGATGCGCTCCTTCTTGGATTTGGTCGAGTTGACGACCTGCGCACCCGAATCCAGGTGACCGGAGTACACGCGGATGTAGGTGAGGCGACCGAAGAAGGGGTGCGTCACGATCTTGAACGCCAGGGCCGTGAACGGCTCGTCGCGGTCTGCGTGGCGCGGGATGACGATCTCTTCGTTCTTCGGGTCGTGCGCCTCGATGGCGGGCACGTCCAGCGGCGAAGGCAGGTAGTCGATGACCGCGTCGAGCATCGGCTGAACGCCGCGGTTCTTGAACGCCGAACCGCACAGCACGGGGTAGATCTGCGACGTGACGGTGAGCTGGCGGATGGCGCCCCTGATCTCGGCGACCGTGAGCTCTTCGCCGCCGAAGTACTTCTCGAGGAGGACGTCGTCGGTCTCGGCGACGGTCTCGAGCAGCTTCTCGCGGTACTCGGCGGCCTTGTCGGCGAGGTCGGCGGGGATCTCCTGGATGTCGTACTTGGCGCCCATGGTCACGTCGCCCTTGGCGTCGCCGGCCCAGACCAGCGCCCGCATCTCGACGAGGTCGATCACACCGACGAAGTCGTTCTCGGCGCCGATGGGCAGCTGGATGACCAGCGGCTTGGCCTTGAGCTTGTTGACGATCGTGTCGACCGTGAAGTAGAAGTCGGCACCGAGCTTGTCCATCTTGTTGACGAAGCAGATGCGCGGGACGTCGTACTTGTCGGCCTGACGCCAGACGGTCTCGGACTGGGGCTCGACGCCCTCCTTGCCGTCGAACACGGCGACGGCACCGTCGAGCACGCGAAGCGAGCGCTCGACCTCGACCGTGAAGTCGACGTGGCCGGGGGTGTCGATGATGTTGATCTGGTTCTTGTCCCAGAAGCACGTCACCGCGGCGGACGTGATGGTGATGCCGCGCTCCTGCTCCTGCTCCATCCAGTCGGTGGTCGATGCCCCGTCGTGGGTCTCGCCGATCTTGTGGTTGGTGCCCGTGTAGTACAGGATGCGCTCGGTCGTCGTCGTCTTGCCGGCATCGATGTGCGCCATGATGCCGATGTTGCGGACCCTTGTGAGGTCGGTGAGCACGTCTTGTGCCACGGGGGTTTCCTTATCTGTGCGGTGATCGTGTCTCGATACGCGGCTTCGCGGCTACTCGACAACCGGGCGCGTCAGCGCCGTATCGAGATCCGGATGTTGCGATCAGGCGCCCGGTTCCGGTCGGTGTCGACCGGAACCGGGCATCCGATGCGCTGGTTACCAGCGGTAGTGCGCGAAGGCGCGGTTCGACTCGGCCATCTTGTGGGTGTCTTCGCGGCGCTTGACCGCGGCACCCAGGCCGTTGGAGGCATCCAGGATCTCGTTCTGGAGGCGCTCGGTCATCGTCTTCTCACGACGACCCTTGGCGTAGCTCACGAGCCAGCGCAGAGCCAGCGTGTTCGCACGGTGCGGCTTGACCTCGACCGGCACCTGATAGGTCGAGCCACCGACGCGGCGGCTCTTGACCTCGAGGGTGGGGCGGACGTTGTCGAGCGCCTTCTTGAGCGTCGCGACGGCGTCCTGGCCGCCGTTCTTGGCCTCCACGCCACGCAGGGCGGTGTAGACGATCGACTCGGCGATGGACTTCTTGCCGTCGACGAGGATCTTGTTGACGAGCTGGGTGACGATCGGTGCGCCGTAGACCGGGTCGTTGACGACGACGCGGCGAGGAGCTGGTCCCTTGCGAGGCATGTTCCTTAACCCTTCTTCGCGCCGTAGCGGCTACGGGCCTGCTTGCGGTTCTTGACGGCCTGGGTGTCCAGGGCGCCGCGGACGATCTTGTAACGGACACCCGGCAGGTCTTTCACACGGCCGCCGCGCACGAGCACGAGCGAGTGCTCCTGCAGGTTGTGGCCCTCGCCGGGGATGTAGGCGGTGACCTCGGTGCCGTTGCGGAGCTTGACACGGGCGACCTTGCGCATCGCCGAGTTCGGCTTCTTGGGCGTGGTCGTGTACACGCGGGTGCAGACGCCTGCCTGCTGGGGGTTCGACTTGAGCGCCGGCGCCTTGGTCTTGCTGACCTTGGGCGAGCGTCCCTTGCGAACCAACTGCTGAATGGTTGGCACGTTCTCTCCTTGTTGTGCTGCACGGTGACAGCGTTCGTGTTCTCTCCCCGACACAGCGAATCTTGCGATTCATTGCGAGTCGGGTTCACGTGGATCCACCGGCGCGACACAATGGGTGCGTCGTCCTCGTTGGTGGATATGCCGTGGGGGCCAGCCTGTTCGCAGGTCGGTTCCCATGAGATGCGGCGTCCGTCACCCCCCACCGCATCACGGCACATAGGCACCGAGGCACAGCACAGGGCGCGCGTGAGCGCACACCCTCCCATAATACGCGTCCGCGAGGGGGCGGGTCAAATGAGCGCGGGCCGTCCCGGACGACTCACAGCGTGCTCAGCACGACGACGAGAAGAACCGCGGATGCCGCCACCAGCGCCACCACGACGGCGAGCGCCGCGAGGGCTCGGCGCCTGGCCGCGCGGCGGCCGGCGAGGGCGATCGCCGCGCCGTCGAGCACGGGCTGCGGGGCGTGCGCAGACGGGTGCGCCCGCTCCACGATCACCGGTGGCCGCCAGGGCTGAGGAGTGGGTGGTGGTGGTGACGGCGCCTCCTGCGCGGGCAGTGCCGGCTCGGCGGTCGATCGACGTGGACGCGGGCGACTGACTTCGGTGCTGTCGTCGACGGCGGGATGCTCGAGCCGCCGCGCGACGTGCACGGTGCGGTCGTCCGGAGCGTGCGTCATACGTCGTTCCGCTGCAGCCTGACTTCGGCGTCGCCGAGGAAGAACCGCTCCCCCGTGGCGAGCTCGACGCCCGGTTCGGCCTCGATCTCGGTGCCCATGAGGGTGACCAGGAGCACCCCGTTGGTCGAGCCGAGGTCGGTCACGAACCAGCTGTCGCCGCGCAGCTCGAGACGGGCGTGGGTCTTGGAGACCGTGCGGGTCTCGTCGGGAAGCACCACCAGCTGGGCCCCGGGGAACGCCAGGTCTCGCGCCGGGCTCCGACCGAGGATCACGACATCGGAGCGGAGATCGATCGGCGCTCCGACGGAGGGCACGAGCGACCATCGCCCGCGGCGCCGGCGCGTGATGACCGTCTCGCCGAACTCGTCATCGTCGGGAACCTCCGGGCGCGTGTGCAGCGCCGACACCGACGACAGCGCCGATCGGGGCGACCCCGCGTCCGGCGAGCCGATCACGGCCGACACCTCGCTCGACGTGTCGTCGACCTCGTCTGCCGATGCGGGGGTCTGCGACCGTCGTGGCGCCCAGGGCTCGACCTCTTCGGGATCGCGCGGCGGGGCCGGGGCGGGCGGCGGGATCACGGGCGGGGCCGGGGCCGGCGGGACGGCCGAGGGGCGCGGCGGGGTCAGCGGTGCACGTGTCACGAGCGGAGGCCGCGCGGGCGGGACGGGCGCAGGCGGGACGGGCACGGGCGGGACGGGCATTGCGGGAGCGGATGCCGCTGCCCGGGGGCCCGGCACCGACGCGACCCGGCCGTCGCTCGGGTGCGACCCGTCGGTCGCGGTGGACGCGACGCCGGCCCAGCGGTCGATCGAATCGAAGGACTCCTCGTCGTCTCGGGTCGACGCGGTGTACGCCGAGTAGGGCGGCTGCACGCCGGGCGCGACGGCCGACACCTCCAGGTCATCGTCCAGATCAGCATCCCCGAGGTCGGGATCCTCGAGGCCGGCGTCCGTCGCCCACAGCGGCCATACCTGCGTGGGCGGGCTCGGCGGGATGGGGGGCGCCTCGGGAGCCGGTGGCGCGAGATGCGCAGGTGATCCGGTGCGCCCCGCCACTGGCATCGACAGCCGGTCGGGGGTCTGCACGCCCGCCGCATGGGCCGGTGCGCCCAGCCAGCGCGCGGAGCCGAAGCCGAGGACGGTCGCCCAGACCGGGAACAGGAGTGCGGCGAGCACCGTCATGCCCGAGCGATATCCGAAGCCCGCATTGATGCGGTGCGCCGCTAGCACGACCAGCACCCACAGCGCGAGTGTTCCGACCACCGGCACCACCGCGACGAGCACGAACCAGCCCACGATCCCCCCGAGCTCGAGCACGACGAACAGGTTGAGGAAAGGCACCCACGCCTGCCAGCTGGGTGTGCCCACCTTGCGGAAGAGCGCCGACAGGGCGAGCGCGATCCACACGTAGAGCACGATCGCGAGCGGGAAGGCGATCAGCCAGATGGCGACCGAGCCGCCTGCACCGGAAGAGACGTTCATGTGGATGGGCGCGCCGCTCCGTGTGTCGATGCCGTGGAGCGGCGCCTCCCCCTCTCGATGATGGGCTGGGCCTGCCCTCGAGCAGCGGGCCCAGGCGTGAGAACGCGAAGGAATGACCTCAACGATACGGCCGCGAGGGCTCTGCGCCAGATCCCGGATTCCGACACGAGCTCCGCCCGCTCGGCATCCACCGTCTGCCAGTACTCGGCCGCGTCGCCGGCGGAGGTCCCCTGCGCCGAGAAGGAGGCGCGGTCTGCGACCTCGGCGAGCCGGGTCGCGGCGGGAGTCGCGAGGGCGCCGGCGATCTCGGGCCTGGTCGAAGCGGGCGGGATGCTGCGCCCGGCGTCGGCCGCAGCATCCAGGTACTCCTCCCAGCCGCCGGCGATGCGCGCGGCGGGATCCGGGTGCGCGCGGCGGGCGCGCCGGCGCAGTTGCTTGGCCACGATCACGACCGCGAACGGCCCGAGGAGGATGAGGAGGATCAGGACCGCCACGGCGATCGCACGCAGCGTGATCCACAGCCACGTCAGGTCAAGGGCAGCGGAGGCGGTGGGGTCTGCGTTCGCGGTGTCCTGCTGAGGCGAATCGGGCGGTACGACGTCGGTGACCGCGTCGGGGCGCACATCGGTGACGATCTCGGGATCGCGCTGCTGCGTGACCTCCAGACTCGGCGACACCCGGCGCTGCGGCGTCGCGTCGATGGGCACCCAGGTGCCGTCGGCGGCGCGCACCTCGGTCCACGCCGACAGATCCTGCGCACGGCAGACGCCTGCGGCGCACGCCGCGAGGTCGGGCTCGTCCGCCGTGAGCCTCGCGCCCACGACCACCCGCGACGGGAAGCCGAGCTCGCGGGCGATCAGGGCGATCGCGACCGAGAACTGCTCGTCGTCGCCGATCGCCGCCACGTAGTTGCCCGAGGCTGCGGCCCGGGGGTCGCTCTCGCGGTCGAGCAGTCGGGTGAACATCGCGTCGATGCGGGCCAGGGAGTGCCCGGCGGCGCTCGGCTGGAACACGTACCCATCGAGTGACTGCGCCCAGACGGGAGCGACCCCCGCGGTCGAGGTCAGCCCGTGGCTGAGGTACCCGCGTTCGCGCAGGAGCGCGCTGAGCGCCTGCAGAGCGGCGCCCCCCGAGCCGGTCGCGTGCTCCTTGACCCATGCCGTGAGGTGGGGCGGGACCACGACGGATGTGACGGCGGATGCCTCGGCTGTACCCGGATCGATGCCGGCGAGGTCGGCGGCGGCGGGTTGAACCGCCTGGAGCGCGTACGTGTCGCCCGCCTGCAGTCCCCCGTCGGCGGTCTGCACGCCCGCCTCGGATGCCGAGCTGTAGTAGAAACGGTCGGCGAGCGCCGCCGCGCGTGGTCCGCCGAAATCGACCGCGGCCAGTCGCCCGGCGGTCGGCATCCACACTCCCGAGAGACTCCCGATCGTCACCTCGAGCTTCGACTCCTCGCCGGCCCCCGCATCAAGCCGCGAGGGCACCCGCACGAACCGCGCATCGCCCGTGCCGGTGCTGCGGAACACCTCGCCGTCGTAGCCGTCGAGCGTGGCGAGGCGGATGCGATCGGGGGCGACGCTCGCCGACGAGTCGGGCACGGAGACCGTGAACTCGACCTCGTCCGCGCGGGCGTCCGAGAACAGTGCGCGGTAGGCCACGAGCGGACTCACCGCGCGTGCGAGCTCCACATCGGGCCCGACCCCGGCGCGCAGCACGTCGCGCTCCCGGCCCTGGGCTGCCATCGGCACGACCGCGAGGCCCACGACGACCGCGACGATCAGCATCCCGGCTCCGATGGCGGCGCGCCGGCGGTCGGCACGGGACGGATGCCGCGCAAGGCGCACTCCGGGGGCCGTACGACGCAGCGACCGGATGCGCTGGTCGCGGCTGCGCCACGCCAGCCACAGCACGCTCGCGACGATGCCGGCGATTCCGAACCCCGTCTCGACCGGCGCGAACAGGGCGACCGATCCGAACCGCAGGGGGTCGCTGACGGTCGTGCGACCGAAGAGGAGGCCGAAGGACAGCATCCCGATCCCCACTGCAACTGCCAGGCTCCCGACGCTCGCGCCGGCCGCTCGGCTCTCCCGCCACGACAGCCGCAGCGCGCCGTACGTGCCGACGAGGAAGACGATGAGGGCGGGCACGAGCAGGTTGCGGTACGAGCCCACGGGCAGCTCGACGGTGACGAGGTCTTTCCACGCGAGCACGGTGCCGGCGGCGAGGTCGGCGAGGCCGCGCAGGAATCCGAGAGGGCTGTCGAGGCGCGAGGGGACCGCGAGCGGCACCCCCAGCACGACGACCGCGCCGGCGACGGATGCGGCCGAAGCCCAGCCGCTCCAGCGCCGCCATCGGCCGAGGGCGGCGAGGGCTGCCGCCACCACCGTCGAGACGATTACGAGGAGGAGGAAGGCCCCCGATCGGTAGATCGGCCACGCGGCGACGGCGGCCAGCACGACCATCGTGCCGACGTAGAGCGAGCCGGCGGTGACGATCCGCCGGGAGTCTTCCCGCTGCGGCACGCTCATGACGCAGCCCCCCTGCTCATGACGCCGCTCATGACGCCGCTCCGCGGAGCAGGAGCCCCGACAGGTCGTCGAGGGTCGCGACCGTGAGCACCGTCAGGTCGCCGACCCGCCGCATCCGCGGGTGGGCCCTCTCGTCGCACACGACCCCGACGACCGCCGTGTCGGAGCCGAACGCGAGCGATGCCTCCCGCAGCCGCGCCAGCGGCACGGTCGAGCCGACCACGAGGAAGGCGATCGACAGGCGCTCAGGCGATTCGACGGCCAGCCGGCACACCTCGGCGACGTGCATCGTGCTCTCCAGGCGATCGACGCCGCTGAAGCCATCGAGCATCGTGCGGCGGGATGCGGGGGCGATGCGCCGGATCGCGCGCAGGCGTCCTGTGACCGCGCGGGGGATGTCGGCGCCCATCACGATGTCGAGGTCGCGCGCGTCGCCGATGGCGCGGAGGGCGAGGGAGGCGGCGCAGCCGACCGCGAGTTCGAACTCGTCGCCGTCCGCATATTCGTCGTCGGCCAAGCCGAGGATCACCGCCATCCTCGAGCGGCGCGACTCCTCGTACTGGCGCACCATCAGGCGGCCGGTCTTGGCGGTCGACTTCCAGTGGATGTGCCGCCGCGAGTCGCCGGAGGCATATTCGCGGATCGCGTGGAACGACATGTCGGCGTCGACGAGCCGGCGCGTCGGGCTGCCGTCGAGGTCGCGGATGAGCCCCGCGCTGGTGGAGGGCAGAGCGACCGTGCGCGGGTGGACGTACAGCTCGTGCACGTCGTCGAACGCGTGCTCGCGGCGGAGGATCCCGATCGGGTCGCTGCGCACGGTCGTGGCAGGACCCACCGTCACGATCCCGCGCGGCAGAGACGGGATGTCGAGGGCCTGGGCGATCGTGTGCCCGGGGCGCAGCAGCGGCACGCCCAGTTCCACCAGGCCCGCGCCGATCGGCACGTCGATCCGCCCCGGCAGGGTGATGCTGCGGCCCTGATTGCGCACGACGACCTCGGCAGCCACGGCGTGCCCCGCGACGATGCGATCGCGGGCGAGCACCAGGTCGACCTCGTACGCCCGTGAGCCGAAGAGGAAGGGCGCGCTCATGACGAGCAGGGCCGCCGCGATCACCCCGGCGATGAGCCACTCCACCCACCCGAAGGCGAACCCGAGCGCCAGCCCCACGGTCGCGGCGAGGACGACGAGCCCTCCGGCCGGGCGCACGGTGCCGACCATCCATCGCGCGGCGCGCGCCGTCGCCGCGCGCGCTGCCCGCCAGGCCATCGCGAGCCCGACGACCGTGTCGACCGCTCTGCGCCCGCGCACGCCGCTCGACACTTCCGTGCGGGTCCGCGTGTGCGGATCCGACGTGCCGGAAGTGCCGGACGTGCGCTGAACGCGCGGGTCGGTGAGGGTCATACGACCTCGCGCTGACTCGGCGGGACGGTGTCCAGCAGCACCTGCCCAATCACGGCCTCCTGCGTGACACCGTCGAACTCCGCCTCGGCGTGCAGGATCAGGCGATGCGAGAGCACCGATACGGCGAGGCTCTTGACGTCGTCGGGTGTCGCGTAGGCGCGTCCGCGTGACGCGGCGCGCGTGCGGGTGGCGCGGGTGAGCGCGAGCGCACCGCGGATGCTGACGCCCAGCCGCACCTCCTCCGCCGACCTGGTCGCATCCACGAGCCGGGCGATGTAGTCCAGGACGAGAGCGTCGACGTACACATCGGCGGCGAGATCCGACATCCCGATCAGTGCTTCAGGACTCACGACCGCAGCCAGATCCGCGGTGGCGACGGCGGCTCCGTCGAGGATGCGCACGGTCGCCGCGTGATCCGGGTAGCCCAGCGACGTGCGGATCATGAATCGGTCGAGCTGCGCCTCGGGGAGCCGGTAGGTGCCGGCCTGCTCGACGGGGTTCTGGGTCGCGAGCACGACGAACGGCACGCCGACCTGGCGGGTGACCCCGTCGATCGTGACGCTGCCCTCCTCCATGACCTCCAGCAGCGCCGATTGGGTCTTGGGGCTCGCCCGGTTGATCTCGTCGGCGAGCACGATGTTCGCGAACACCGGCCCGCTGTGGAACTCGAACTCGCCGGTCTTCTGGTCGTACACGGTGATGCCCGTGATGTCTCCCGGGAGCAGATCGGGCGTGAACTGGATGCGCGTGTGGGTGCCCTGCACCGACTGCGCCATCGCGCGCGCGAGCGAGGTCTTCCCGGTGCCCGGCACATCTTCGATCAGCACGTGCCCGTCACTCAGCATCGCCGTCAGCACGAGTTCGACCACCGCGCGCTTGCCCAGCACCGCGCGCTCGACGTTGTCGGCGAGCTCGGTGAAGGTCTGCGCGAACCAGGCGGCCTGCTCGGTCGTGATGGTCATGGAGTGCTCTTCCGTTCGAGGGCGAAGGACAGGGGATGCTGTGGGCCGGGCATCAGGGGGTCGGCGGCAGATTGGGCTGACAGGTGGCCGCGAAGCTGGAGGTCGCGGGGGCGAGGTTCCAGCCCTGCGCCGCCCAGCTCACGGTGACCGAGATACCGCTGACCGAGGCGGTCCCGACGGGGACCAGCCACGGATCGGCGACCGGCGCGAGCACCGCTCCGAGGGCGTCGCGGTAGATGATCCCCGCCGGGTCGAACGTGATGGCCGCCTTGGCGCCGGACGGGTCGTTCGATGAATCGGCACTGGTCTGCAGCGTAGAGCCGCCGACGCACGATGCCACCGACCAGCGCGCCTGCACCTGGTAGGGCGCGCTCCCCGGCGCCGGGGTGACGTTCGCCCACGCGCTCGCTGTCCCCCACACGCGGTGCACGTAGCGCACGCGGATGCCGGGATCCCGGTCGTACACACTCGTCGGCGGGCCCGCGTCGAACTGCGGATCGTTGTTGCGCGGCGGGGTGTCGGTCGAGGTCGGAGCGGCGGTGATGCTCCATCGGGCCTGCTGGCCCTGCGGCGCGGCCGGGTCGACGCCGACCTGCGGGGTCGGGTCGACCACGAAGGTCCAGCCGACCGGCGCGTTCGCGCTCTGCGCGGCCCGGACGGAGGCCGTCGCGGTGGCGCGGCCGTACAGCTCGCCGTCGAACCACGACTCGACGCAGACCGCGAACCCGTAGTCCTGCCCGTCGGGGAGGCCGGTGAAGCTCGCCGACTCTCCGCCCGCCGTCGCGGTGCACCGCCGAGCGTCCTGCTCTGTTTCAGCCTGCACGATGCCATAGCGCAGCTGCGCGCCATCGCCATTGGAGCGAGCGGTCGCGGTCGCCCGCACGGTCGAGAGGCCTGCCCCCTCGGAGGCGGAGTCGAGGGTGAGCGCTGCGTCCAGCGGTGCGCCGATGCCGTTGGCCTGCACGGTGGCCGGGGTTCCCGCGGTAGGCCCCCCGACGCCGGACGGGACGGTGTAGCGGGGGAGCGCGGTGATCGTCACGACCGTCGCCGTGTTCGCGCCGACCCGGAAGGCCGGCACGTCGACCCTGGTCTGCCCTGCGGCCACCGGCACGCGCACCGTGTCGCCGACGGGGCTCGAGATCTCCAGCATCCCGGTGCTCACCGGATCGACCGCGGCGATCGCGAGCCGCACGATGCCGCCCTCGCCGGAGGGGGTCACGACGGGGTGCGTGGTGATCCCGGTGGGGGTGGCGGGGGCTCCGAACGCCCATGCCGTGGTGCGCACGGCGCTGAGGGATTCACCGACGGCATTGACGGCCGTCACCTCGAACGTGCGCTGCTGGCCGTTGGGCGATGCGATCGGCGGGCAGCTGCCGTCGGCCGCGCACCGCGTGATCTCCTGCCCGTCGGCCCGCACCACGAACCCGGTCAGTGCCGGATAAGCCGATCGCGCTTCACCGGGATCGACGCGGAGCGTGAGCGAACCGTCGGCGTATCCGACCTGGGTCACACTTGAGGGGGCCCTCGGATAGCCCTGCAGATCGAGGAGGATGCGGCCGTCGCGCTCGGCGTTGGTCGTGCGGCCCTGGGCATCGCGGACCGAGAAGGCGGCGGCGCACGTGGCGCCCGGAGCATCCGTCGTCCACGATGCGCGGACGGCGGTCGGCGAGACGACATCGAAGGTGACCCCGACGCATGCGCCCACGCCGATGACCCCGGCCACCTCGAGCGGAGTGCGGGGCAGCGGATTGACCTCGTCGAGCGCGCCGATCACATCGAACGTGCACGAGGTCCCCGTCGCCTGCGAGCACTGCTGCGTCACCGAGCCGCCGCGCGGAAGAGTCGACGGGGCAGCACCCACCCGCAGGATCAGGCGCGCCGGAGCGACGCCGGGATGGCTCGTGACGTTCACGGTCGCCGCCTCTTCCGCACCCGGAATCGCGCGGTCGGCGCCGGTGACCGTGACGGTCGGGCCCTGCGGGGACGACTCTTGAAAAGACACCGTGAACGCCGACCCCGAGTAGCCGACCGAGTACGCGATTCCCGCCCAGTCCTCGCGCAGCTGCCACGAGGTCATGTCACGCAACGCGAACGTGGCCGTCTCCCCCGGCCCGACGGTGATGGATGCGGGCTGGAGCACGGGCTGCGGGTTTTGCGCCACCACCGTGATGGGCACGGAGAGGTACGTCCAGTCGGACTGGCCGGCCAGGCGCACGGGCACCTGGCAGGCGTCCGCCCACGGCGCACCGGCGCCGGCGGCGTACCGCACGACCGCCCCGCCGTCGGCCGTGCACGATCCTTCGGGGCGAGCGCCGGAGGCGCGGATTTCGGGGCCGACCTCCAGCGCGCCGCCGGGCGGGAGGGCGACGAGGGTCGCCATGTCGAACGCGACCGAGCCGAGTTCGTCGACCCGTTGCGCGGGCGTCCCCTTGCGCAGCGCGAGCGTGAGGTCGTCGTCGCCGGGCACCCGCAGGAAGGCGTACGTCGTGATGGGTCCGTCGACGCCCTCGCCGGTGACGGCGAACGGGATGATCCGGGTCGTGGCGGGCAGCCGGCCGCTGAGCCGATCGCCGTCGACCGCGACATCGCCCTGCGGGTTCCACAGGCCGACGCTCAGCGACGACACGTCGCCGCCGGACCACGTCGCCTTGCCGCCGAGCACATCGACGCCCGTCGTGTAGTCCGACCGATTCTCGGCGGTGAGGACGGTGTCGGCGACCACGGGGTAATCGGGCACGCTCTCGCGCACCACCCTGACCACGATGAGGCCGCGCGCGGTGTTGCCCGATCCCGACTTCACGTCGTACAGGTACGAGATCGTCGTGGGCTCGGTCCCCGCCGCGATCGTGACGGTCGACGCGTCGGAGGTCCGCACCCGGGCGGCCTGGACGGCGTACTGGCCGCTCACCGACCCGTCGGCATGCGTCGCGGGCAGATCGGGGCGCACCGTCATCAGCCGGAGGATGCCGCCGGTCGGGTCGATGTCGTTGGCCAGCGGGCTGACCCGGATGGAATTGTCGCGGCCCGCCTGCACCTGCACGTAGTCGGTGAAGGTCACCGGGCTCGGATCCGACTGCCCGTCGCGGACGCCGACGCGCACCGTCGCCTCACCGGTCTGTCCGAACGGGTCGATGACCCGATAGCGGAACGACGCCTGCCCGCGGAAGCCGGCGACGCTCGAGTAGACGATCCCCGTGCCGTCGGCCGAGATCGTCGCAGCCCCCGTCGCGGGCTGCGAGACGATCCGGTCGAGGGTCACGACATCGCCGTCGGGATCTTCGGCGAACGGGTCGAAGGCGATGAGGGTCGACTGACCGGCCAGCACCCGGCCCTGCAGCGCCGACGGCGCGGGCGGGCGATTCGAATCATCCGACAGCACCCTCACGCGCACGGTCGCGTCATCGGCCAGGAGCGGCGCGCCGGTCGTGTACACCGAGTAGCGGATGTCGTAGTCGCCCGGTTCGGTCGGCGCCAGGTATCTGAGCAGGTCGCCGGAGGCGAACGCGAGCGCGTCGGGCGTCGAGGACACGACCGATGCGGGGTTCAGGGTCGGGCGTCCGCCGGAGGGCGCGATGTCGTTGGCGAGCACCGGGATGTCGACCTGCGACCCGGCCCGTACGACCACGGTGTCATCCACGGCGATCGGTGCGAGCTCGGGAGCCGGCGGCAGCAGGTACACGCTCGCCACCCCCTCCACCCGGGCACCGGCGTCATCGGTCCCGTCGCTGACCACATACGTCACGGTGCCGAGGCGTCCGGAGGCACCGGATGCCGTCGTGCCCGACACGCGCAGATCGCTCTGGCCGACAGCATCCACCGACGTGGACGCACCGGGATCGGGGTGGGCGACGACGTCGCTGAGGAGCAGCACGCGCCGCGTCGGGTTGGTGACCGCGGCGAACACGTCGAGCGTGGAGTCTTCCTGGGGATGGACGAACGCGACGACCGGAGCGGTGGCGAGCCCCGCGGGCGCATCGGCGGGCAGGAGCGTCACGCGCGCTGTGCCGGTCGCCTCCGAACCGCCGGCCGGTGCAGCGCCGCCGGAACCAGCGCCGCCGGAACCAGCGCCGCCGGAACCAGCGCCGCCGGAGCCAGCGCCGCCGGAGCCAGCGCCGTCGGAAACGGTGAAGCCGACCCGGTACGTGCCGGGCTGCGCCGCGGTGAAGTCGAAGGAGGTCGTGCCCCCGACGACCGTGGCGGAGGCCTGGGCGCCGTCGAGCACCCGGACCGACGTCAGCGACAGCGCGCCCGCGGTGCCCGTCACGTGCGGGGCGACGTCGACGGTGAGGCCGGCACCGACGCTGTCGAGCACGGCGAAGGACTGGACGCCGAGGGCGGGCTTCTCGGAGATGCGGACGATGAGCGACTTCGTCGTCGTCGCGCCGGCCGTGTCGGCGACGGTCACGGCGAGCTCGACCTGCGGGGGTCCGTCGCCTGCCGCGCCGTCGTCGTGGTGCTGGTAGACGACGTCGCCGGAGGGCGTGGCGGCGACACTTCCGGTGGCGCTGCCCGCCGAAACGCTGAGATCGCGCACCGACAGGAGCAGCAGCGGATCGCCCTCGGGATCGACCCACCCCGAGAGCACCGGGATCGTGATGGTGCCGCCGCGCGCCACCTCGGGTGTGGGCCAGGGCAGCAGGCAGCGCTGGACGCCGCACCACTGGGGTGCGGTGTTCTGCGCCGCCGGCGCGACCGTCAGCGTCACCGTGGTCGGGGGCGAGATGAGACCCGCACCCGATGTGCCGTCGGTTACCGCGTACCGGAAGGTCGCACTGCCCGTGGCCCCCGGCGCGACGCGGACGGCGAGGCGCTGATCCTGATCGGTCAGACTGACCGTGCCGAAGCCGGGGTCCAGGCCCGTGACCGACGTCGGATCGATGCTCAGCACGTCGGTGTTCGGGTCGTGGTCGTTCAGGAGCACCGGGAGGCTCGCGAGGTCGCCCGCCCGCACCCCGAACGCATCGGGTTCGGCGACCGGTGGCCGGGGGTCGATCACGACGCTCAGCTGATCCTCGCTGGGTGCGGCGGCGGGGTTCGCGCGTGTATCGAGCGACCAGTCCTGGCTCGATCGCACGAGCGCTCCTCCTGGTACCGTCCACACCCACCCCGACCGCGTCTCGTTCAGGATGACCGCAGCGCCCGTGGCGCTGAACACGGGCCGCCGATCGTCGGGGAGCACCGACCCGGCGTAGTCGAGGGGCTTCTCACCGTCACGAGAACTCCACAGCACGCCTCCGGCGTCGCTCTGCGGCAGCCACGCCGCGAAGACCTCGCCGTCGTGCACGAGGGGGCGCGCCGGCGTGCCCCGCGCCGCCCCGGGCGCGCCGACGAGGGTGGTGAGCGCCGAACCGTCGACCGGGACGCGCACGAGCGAGCTCTCATCGGCCAACAGGACCGCCGCACCCGACGGATCGGGATCGGCCACCACGACCGCACCCGTCGTGGGCGCGCGCACAGAGTTTCCCGCATCGCGCAGCCAGACCTCACCGGTCGTGGTGTCAACGACCGCCCATCGGTCACCGGCCGCGGTGATCGCCGGAGCCGCGAGCGGCGCGATCGCCAGAGGATCGCGACCCTTCACCTTCCCGGCCGTCACGTCGTAGCGGAGCACTGCGGCATCGGATGCGGAGTAGGCGAACAGGATGCCGCGCTCGTCGATCGCGATCGCGTCGGCCGTGTACTGGGGAGCGTCGGTCGAGGCATCCCGGAAAGGATCGATCTGCACAGCCTGATCTGCAGACAGCCGCCCCGCGAACACCGCCCCCGCATCGGTCCGGTAGGCGACGAAGTCACCGGCGGTGACGACGTCGATCGTGCCGGCGGGGGTGGCCGGCGACGCGCGCAGCGTCTGCTCGTCGAGGTTCGCCGGCAGCGCCTCGTCGATCCTGGTGAGCCTGCTGCTGCTGTCGGTGAACAGATACGCCGCACCGCCCGACTGGGCCACGCTCGACGGGTTGCCGACGCTGCGGACGGTGTCGAGCTCGCCGATGGACGTGTTCACCCGCGCATAGCGCCGGCCGTCGCCCGTCTGCAGCGCCCAGACCGAGGTGTCGACCGGCGGCGTCTCCTGCGCGTCGAGCCCTGGCCAGACGATCGCAGCGCCGACCGCGAGGGCGACAGCGACGGCGGACGCGACCAGCCCGACCCAGTGACGCGGAGGCAGGGAACGGCGCATCTAGACGCCTCCTGCGAGGAGCCCGGCGACGACCGCCGCGACCGCGACGACGATCGCGACCGCACCCCCGAGGATCCAGTACCGCGAACGGGTACGGCCCTCCCCCGAGATCTCGGCATCTTCGTCGCGGGCGAAGCTCGTCACGGCCGGGGCAGGCTCCACCCTGCGCCTGCTTTCGTGCTCGATCCGCGAACGCTGCGGGCCCCGCAGCGCGGTGTCGGCGAAATCCACGGATTCGGATGCCGGTGCCCACTCGTCGACCGGGATCTCCATCGGCGACGGCGCGATGCCCTGGGCGAGCTGGACGCTCCGAAGCTCCTCGCCGAATGCCGCGGCCGACGGGTGCCGTCGCCGCGGATCGCGATCCATGGCCCGCGCGAGCACGTCCTGGAGTGCGTCGGGCAGATCGGGGCGCGGGATCGGCGTGTAGACGGCGCGGGCGATGCGCCGGCGGAGCTGCTCGCGGGAGTTCTCGCCGCCGCTTCCGTCGGCGGCGCGCCGCTCGAACGGGCTGCGGCCGGCGGCGAGGGAATACACCGTCGCCCCCAGGCTCCATACCTCGCTGGCGACGGATCCCGTGGTCTGCTCGGTGATCACCTCGGGGGCGCTCCACGGCACCGACATCGCGAGCATCTCGCCCTCGGGCGTGCGCGCGAGCGACGACGAGATGCCGAAGTCGGCCAGCACAGGGGTTCCGAACGAGGTGATCAGGATGTTGCTCGGCTTGATGTCACGGTGGACGAGGCCCGCACGATGGGCGGATTCCAGCGCCCCCGACATCCGCACTCCGATCGAGAGCACTTCGTCCAGCGGGATGCGCTCGACCCGGTAGCGCTGCGCCAGCGACCCCGGGCAGTACTCCATCACGATGTACGGGCGCCCGTCGGCGGAGATGCCGGCCTGGTAGACCGTGACGATCGACGGATGGGCCGAGAGGTGGGCCAGCACATCGGCCTCGGCGTTGAACATGCGCAGCAGCTCAGGGTCGCGCACGTCGCTGGGCAGCACCTTGACGGCGACGCTGCGGCGAGGCATGTCCTGTTGATAGAGGAAGACATCGGCGAACCCGCCCGAGCCGAGCGGGCGGACGTAGTCCAAGCCCGGCAGGATCGGCGGCGCAGAGGGCAGACGCTTGGCCATTGCACCTCCGGGATCGACGGGTCGCGCTCGCGCAACCCGAACGAGGCGCTCCATGATGCTAACAAACGCGATTCCGCCACATTCCGGGGGGCGCTGCGTCCTGTGCACAAGGATCGGGGGGCGCTACTGCCCCGGCTCGGCGCGCGGATCGAACGGAGCATCCAGCGAGCGGGTGAGCTCCTGCAGCATGGCCTCGATCTGCGGCTCGACGTACTGCCCGATCGCGGCCTGGATGCGAAGGCGATGGTGCAGCAGGATCGTGCACACCTCGCGCCCGATCATGTTGGCGTAGTCGTCGGCGAGCCCCACCTCCTGCCGGAGGGCCGCCTTCGCGTCGGGGCTGAGGGGCGGGAGGTCGGGCACATCGGCGTCGGCGGCTTCGGCCAGACCCGAGATCGTGAACAGGAACGGCGACCCCGGAACGGGATCGGGGTCAAGCGGCAGCCCCTCGTACTCCGGATCGAGTCCCTCGGCGGGGCGATAGCTGCGGGCACGGTTGCGCGCGGCCTGCTGGTCGAGCTCGGCCTGCAGCATCGGCAGGTTCAGTGCGGTGTATTCGGCGACCGAGTGGTCGACGATCGTCTTGATGCGCGTCGACAGGCCGTGCTGCACTCCGTGCGGCACATCCGACCCGAGGCCGGCGGCCGACAGCACCGGCGAGCCGAAGCACCGTCGGCACGGAGCCACTCGTCCGCGGTGGGTCGCAGGCTCCCAGCGCGGCAGCCAGCGCAGCCAGGCATCGACGGCCTGGCTGACCTGCGTTTCGAGCGAGCGCTCCACGGGACCCAAGGGTATCGCCGGGGGTGGCGTCCTGGCCAGGATGCCGTAACGGGCGGCGCGTCGGATCGCGCCATCCGCCCCCGCAATGCACCCTCGGCGTTCGCAATGCACCCTCGGCGTTCGCAATGCACCCTCGGCGTTTCGGATCGCGCCATCCGCCACCGCAATGCACCCTCGGCGGTCCGTGAGGGTGCATTGCGGAGCGTGAGGGTGCATTGCGGAGCGTGAGGGTGCATTGCGGGGGGCGGATGCTGCGCATCCGTCACTCGTCTTCGTTACCCTCCCACGGCCAGCGCGGGCGGTGCGCTCGTGTGCGCACGAGGGCGATGCCGCCCCAGCCCGCCACGCACCCGGCCACCGCGAGGACCAGACCGAACCAGGACGTGGCGACGCGGCCCGCCGCGGCGGTGACGGCCGCCGGGTCGACGCCGGCGAAGAGGCCGCCGATCCACACGCCGGCCAGGTACCCGAGGAAGGCGGCCAGGCCCGCCACCAGCGCGCCGGCGAAGGACGGCCGCGGGCGGCGCAGGGCCGGCCACAGGCCGCCGGAGAACGCGGCGGTCGCCACGATCATGCCGAGCACACCGGGGATCGGGCCGAGGCCTCGCACCGAGATGACGTCCTGGTCGAGGATCAGGCTGGCAAGACCCAGGCCGCAGATCGCCAGCGCGACGAAGCCGACGACGGCGTAGCCCAGCGCGAGGGGCGGACGCACCGGCCCGCCCTGGTCGGGTCCGGCCGGCGTCTGCCCCGTCATGTCACCGCTGGACGAGCTGCGGGCCCGCCTCGAGCGTGCGCTCGTACTCGCGCTGAGCCTCGATGTTGAGCTCGGTCACGCGCGCGCCACGGGCGGCCACCCATGCCCCGAACCAGATCGTCAGCTCGCGGCCGATGATGAACGCCGCGATCGCGAGCGGGGCGAGCAGCTGGCTCTCGACGAGCGCGCGGCCCTCGCTGGCGGTGAGCGTCCAGAACGGGGCCTGGAACAGCTGGCCGAGGATGTGGCCGCCGTAGCTGGCCACACCCACCAGGAGACCGAGGTTGACCCAGACACCCCAGCGCCCGCGGTTGATGATCGCGCCGAGTAGCCAGAACGCGATGAAGAAGACGCCGACGGTCACCCACAGCGACCAGGTGCCGAGGGCGGCCAGCGCGGTGGAACCGACGTTGTCGATCGTCACGGCACCCGTGATCGCGCCGAAACCGAGCCACGCCGCGAGGTACAGCACCGCGAAGGAGAGGGCCGCGAGCAGGCCGATCGCGCCGGCGGCGGCACGGTTGCCGCGGGGCAGCGGCGCTTCGGGCGCCTGGACGAAGATCGGCTGGGGCGCTGCGGCGGCAGCGGATACGACCGGGGCGACGACGACCGGGGCGACGACGGTCGCATCGGCGGCGCCGGTCGGGTTGGAGTACATGCCCGGGACGTACTCCTGCACGTCGTCCGGCTCGGATGCCGCATCCGACGCAGCCGGGGCGGAAGCGGGCGCGACATACGCGGGCTCGACGGGCGCCGGCTCCTGCGCGACGGGTGCGGCGGGCGGCTCGGCGGTCGGTTCCACGGTGTCCTCCACTCTGTCTTCCACGATCGCGGGCTCTGCGTATGCGGGTTCTGCGACGGTCTGCGCTGCGGCAGCCGTCTCCGCGTCGGTCGATTCGGGGGTGACGGCATCGCGGCGGGCGGCGTCAGCATCCGCAAGTCCCTCGTGGGCGCGACCGACGACGTCGTCATCGACCGACGTGGGCTCTTCGACCGGCTCGCCGTACGACGATTTCGGATCACTCATCGGATGTGCTCCTCACGCGAGGGACCTCCCCGCACCGGGAGGTTATCGCGCGTCGGCGACAGCGGCCCGGAGGCGTGCCGCTGTGTGTCGTGGTCGGGTTTCCTGCCGGGTCGACGGTTATCGTGGCCCAATGAGACACAGGCGCAGTCCACGGGTGGTGATGGGGGTGGTCGCAGCATCCGTTCTGCTGGCGCTGCTGACCCTCACCGCCTGCGCACCCGAGCCCATCCCCCAGGCCTCCGGCGGGCCGACAGGTTCTGCGGATGCCGGGCCCACCGCGACCGCGACGACGGCGCCCCCTGCGTCATCCAGCGCTGCGCCCACCCCGATCGGGTCGGCCACCCCCGGCGTGTACGCGGTGCCGACCGATTGCGCGGCCATGGTCAACTCGTCGGTGATCGCGCAGTTCGGCACGACGCCGCTGAACGACCCGGCGTTCGATCCGACGGGGGTGCAGCCAGACGGAAGCCTCATCTGCGTCTGGGGCGACCCCAGGGCCGACACGACGCGACTCATGACGACGGTCACGCTCATGTCGCGCGGCCCGGCCCTCGACCTGCTCAACCAGCTGGCCGACACCCAGGGCTTCACGTGCTTCACACCCCAGGGCGGCACGCGGTGCGAGAAGACGTGGCAGAACACTCAGTATCCGGTCACCGACGGCCGCACGCTGTTCTGGCGCGACGGCATCCTCATCGACACGAAATTCTCCAACCTCGCGCCGACCGGCTACACCGACAGCATCGTGAGCTCGATCTTCGGCTGAGCCGTCACTTCCAGACGAGGGCCGCGACGCGCTCGGAGTACTGCGACGGATCCCAGTCGGTCAGCGTGCTCGACAGCCACAGTCCGCCGCCGAGCTCCAGGGTCTCCACGACATGGTCCGTGCTCTTCACACACCGAACGCGCTCGCCCTCGTCGGTGCACCCGAAACCCTCGCCGGGGAGGGATGCCGCGGCGATCGCCCCCGCGTCGGTGGCGACATCCGCGACAGTCGTCGAGATCGACGCGCCGTCGGCGCCGTGCCACGTGCACGTCAGCCGCACCTGGGGGGCGAGCGCAGTGGCGAGGGTCGTCGCCGTGGTCACCGGCGCCGCCGTGTCGGGGGTGAGGATCGCGTCGGGGGCGAGGACGAGCGTGGCCCAGAGCGCGTCGTTGTAGAGGCCGCGGCAGGTCGTGGGCACCCCGTCCGCCGACTCCGGATCGGCCGAGGCCGCCGGCGCGGCGAGCGAGCCGTCGACGGCGCTCCCCACCCAGCCGATCGCCGCGGGAACCATCGGAAGCGCGAGCCACCCGAGCGCCCCCACCGCGGCGAGGCAGAGTACGCCGACGGGGATCGCGACCCACATGCTGCGTCCGCCGATGCGCGCCATCAGCCACCTCCATCCCCGCCCACAACGCTAAGCGCGGGGGCGCCGCAGGCCCCTTCCGGCACGCCGCCCCGGCCCGGGAACGCCGAAAGGCCCCGGCGTGAGCCGGGGCCTTTCGGTGGGATGACGGGATGCCCGGAGACCAGGCATCCCGTCGGTGTCAGTTGTACGTGCCGGGCGTGAAGTCGTCCGTCGAGAAGCTGTCGAAATCGACGTAGCTCAGGTCGGCGTCGCTGTAGGCGCCGTCCGACGCGAAGATGCGGTTGGGGTACCGCTCGCTCTTCGCCTCTTCCGTCGCCTCGACGATGACGTCGCGGTACTTCGCGAGTCCCGTTCCGGCGGGGATGAGCTTTCCGATGATGACGTTCTCCTTGAGGCCGAGCAGCGGGTCGCTCTTGCCCTCCATGGCGGCCTGCGTCAGAACGCGGGTCGTCTCCTGGAAGGAAGCGGCCGACAGCCACGACTCCGTCGCGAGCGACGCCTTCGTGATACCCATGAGCTCCGGACGACCCGACGCGGGGCGCTTGCCCTCTGCCACCGCCGCGCGGTTCATGTTCTGGTACTTCTTGAAGTCGACCAGCTCACCCGGGAGCAGCGTGGTCTCGCCGTGGTCGACCACGGTGACCTTGCGCAGCATCTGACGGACGATGACCTCGATGTGCTTGTCGTGGATCGGCACACCCTGCGAGCGGTAGACGCCCTGAACACCGTTGACGAGGTAGCGCTGCACCTCGCGGGCGCCCATGACGCGCATGACCTCCTTGGGGTCGAGCGTGCCCACCAGGATCGGCTGACCGACCGTGACCCGCTGGCCGTCCTCGACGAGCAGCGTCGCACGGCGCAAGACCGGGTAGACGTGCGGCTCGTCGCCGTTGTCGGGCGTGAGGATGACCTTCTTGGCGCGGTCGGTCTCTTCGATCGTGATGCGCCCGTCGGACTCCGCGATCGGCGACGCACCCTTGGGGGTACGGGCCTCGAAGAGCTCCTGCACGCGGGGCAGACCCTGCGTGATGTCGTCGGCCGAAGCCGAACCGCCGGTGTGGAAGGTGCGCATCGTCAGCTGCGTTCCGGGCTCACCGATCGACTGGGCCGCGATGATGCCCACGGCCTCGCCGATGTCGACGAGCTTGCCGGTCGCCAGCGAACGGCCGTAGCAGTTCTGGCAGACGCCGACAGCCGAATCGCAGGTCAGGACGGAGCGGACCTTGATGGTCTCGACCCCAGCCTCGACGAGCTTGTTGATCAGCACGTCGCCGATGTCGTCGCCGGCCTTGGCCAGCACCTCACCGGAGGGGCTCACGACCTCTGCGGCCAGCGAACGGGCGAACACCGAGTTCTCGACGTTCGGGTCCTTCACGAGCACACCGTCGGCACCGGGGGTGGCGATGGGGAGCTCGAGGCCCTTGGTCGTGCCGCAGTCCTCCTCGCGGATGATGACATCCTGCGAGACGTCGACCAGGCGCCTGGTGAGGTACCCCGAGTCGGCGGTACGCAGGGCCGTGTCGGCCAGACCCTTGCGGGCACCGTGCGTGGCGATGAAGTACTCGGCCACCGACAGACCCTCGCGGTACGAGGAGATGATCGGACGGGGGATGATCTCGCCCTTGGGGTTGTTCACGAGGCCGCGCATACCGGCGATGTTGCGGATCTGCAGCCAGTTACCACGAGCACCCGACGACACCATGCGGTTGATGGTGTTGTCTTCGGGGTAGTTGTCGCGCATGGCCTTCTGGACGGCATCCGTCGCCTCGGTCCAGATCTTGATGAGCTCCTGGCGACGCTCCGAGTCGGTCGTCAGACCCTTCTCGAACTGCGCCTGGACCTTGGCGGCCTGCTTCTCGTAGCCACCCACGATCTCGGCCTTGTTGGGCGGGGTGAGGATGTCGGACAGCGCCACCGTGACACCCGAACGGGTGGCCCAGTAGAAGCCGGCGTCCTTGATCCGGTCGAGCGAGGCCGCGACCTCGACCTTGGGGTACTCCTCGGCCAGCTTGTTGACGATCTGCGACAGCTTGCCCTTATCGGCCTGCTCGCGAACGAACGGGTAGCCCTTGGGCAGGGTGTCGTTGAAGATCGCCTGACCGAGCGAGGTGACCACGAGGCCGTTGCGCTCGTACGTCGCGATGGTCTCGGGCGTCTCGCCCTCCGACTCGAGGAACGTGAGTCCCGGGATGCGGATGCGCACGGATGCCTGCAGGTCGAGGGTTCCCTCGTCCTTGGCCAGGATCGCCTCGCCGACCGAACCGAACACGCGACCCTCGCCGGCTGCACCCTTCTTGACCGTGGTCAGGTGGTGCAGGCCGATGATCATGTCCTGCGAAGGCAGGGTGACGGGGCGCCCGTCGGACGGCTTCAGGATGTTGTTCGACGCGAGCATCAGGATGCGGGCCTCGGCCTGAGCCTCGACCGACAGCGGCAGGTGCACAGCCATCTGGTCACCGTCGAAGTCCGCGTTGAACGCGGTGCAGACGAGCGGGTGCAGCTGGATGGCCTTGCCCTCGACGAGCTGAGGCTCGAAGGCCTGGATGCCGAGGCGGTGCAGGGTCGGCGCACGGTTCAGCAGCACGGGGCGCTCGCGGATGATCTCCTCGAGCACGTCCCACACCTCGGGGCGCGCGCGCTCGACGGAGCGCTTGGCCGCCTTGATGTTCTGCGAGTGACCGAGGTCGATCAGGCGCTTGATGACGAACGGCTTGAACAGCTCCAGCGCCATCTGCTTGGGCAGGCCGCACTGGTGCAGCTTCAGCTGGGGTCCGACGATGATGACCGAACGGCCCGAGTAGTCCACGCGCTTGCCGAGCAGGTTCTGACGGAACCGGCCCTGCTTGCCCTTGAGCATGTCGGACAGCGACTTCAGCGCACGGTTGCCCGTACCGGTCACGGGCCGGCCTCGGCGGCCGTTGTCGAACAGTGCGTCGACGGCCTCCTGCAGCATCCGCTTCTCGTTGTTGACGATGATCTCGGGGGCACCGAGGTCGATCAGGCGACGGAGGCGGTTGTTGCGGTTGATCACGCGGCGGTACAGGTCGTTCAGGTCGGAGGTCGCGAAGCGGCCACCGTCCAGCTGCACCATCGGGCGCAGCTCCGGCGGGATCACCGGCACGACGTCCAGCACCATGGATGCTGGGCTCATGCCCGTCGACAGGAACGAGTTGACGACCTTGAGGCGCTTGATCGCACGGATCTTGCGCTGGCCCTTGCCCTCGGAGATCTGCAGGTGCAGGTCTTCGGACTCCTGGGCCAGGTCGAACGCGAGCAGGCGGCGCTTGATCGACTCGGCGCCCATGTAGGCCTCGAAGTACTGACCGAAGCGGTCCTGGAGCTCGTGGAAGATCTCGTCCTCGCCCTTCAGGGCGCCCACCTCGAGGGTGCGGAAGTCTTCCCACACCTTCTCGAGCCGGGTGATCTGGTCGTCGAAGGACTTGCGGATGCCCGTCATGTCCTTCTCGGCGGCGTCCTTGACCTTCTTCTTCTGGTCGGCCTTCGCGCCCTCTTCCTCCAGGGCGGCGAGTTCCTCTTCCAGCTTCTGCAGGCGGGTCGCGATGCGGGCATCGCGACGGTCGCCGAGCGTCTTCAGTTCGAGACGGATGTTGTTCTCCTGCGTCGGAAGGTCGCGCTGGCGCGCCTCCTGGTCGACGGAGATCACCATGTAGGCGGCGAAGTAGATGACCTTCTCGAGGTCTTTCGGCGCCATGTCCAGCAGGTAGCCCAGGCGCGACGGGACGCCCTTGAAGTACCAGATGTGGGTCACGGGAGCGGCGAGCTCGATGTGGCCCATGCGCTCACGACGGACGGAGGACTTGGTGACCTCCACGCCGCAGCGCTCGCAGACGATTCCCTTGAAGCGGACGCGCTTGTACTTTCCGCACGCGCACTCCCAGTCACGGCTCGGTCCGAAGATCTGCTCTCCGAAGAGGCCGTCCTTCTCGGGCTTGAGCGTGCGGTAGTTGATGGTCTCGGGCTTCTTGACCTCGCCGAATGACCAACGACGGATGTCGTCTGCGGTGGCCAGACCGATGCGAAGCTGGTCGAACGTATTTGATTCGAGCACTGGTTCTCCTGTGTCGGAATTCTTTAGAAGTGAGTGATTCGTTGATCGACGGGGCGCGCTAGCGCCGCATCGACATCAGGATCAGATCTCGTCGATCGACGAGGACTCGAAACGGCTGGAGATGTTGATGCCGAGCTCTTCCGCGGCGCGGAATGCCTCGTCATCGGTGTCGCGGAGGTTGACCGGGGTGCCGTCCGCCGAGAGGACCTCGACGTTCAAGCACAGCGACTGCATCTCCTTCATGAGCACCTTGAAGGACTCGGGGATGCCGGGCTCCTGGATGTTCTCGCCCTTGACGATCGCCTCATACACCTTGACGCGGCCGAGGATGTCGTCGGACTTGATCGTGAGGAGCTCCTGAAGCGCGTACGCCGCACCGTAGGCCTCGAGGGCCCACACCTCCATCTCACCGAAGCGCTGTCCACCGAACTGCGCCTTACCACCCAGCGGCTGCTGCGTGATCATCGAGTACGGACCGGTCGAGCGGGCGTGGATCTTGTCGTCGACGAGGTGGTGCAGCTTCAGGATGTACATGTAGCCGAC